>CAYIFW010000009.1:0-3894 GCA_964362795.1 uncultured Planctomycetales bacterium
TTGGTTAATGTCGCCCTTTATTTGATCTTGCGTAAACAGTCAAGAGCCAAAATTTCGCTGATCGCCTCGATAATTCTGATTTTGTCTTTGGCCTACGGGTTTTTAAAATTAAGCCAGGATCATGGGGACGGTTCTCTTCGAGAACCGTCCCCATTATTCCAGAAAATTAAGATTTCCGTAGTCCAGGGCAATATTCCCCAGGAGCTTAAGTGGAATAAGCAAGCGGTTAATTTTATTTTAAATCGTTATAAGGAATTAACGGTTGAGGCGGCGGTTGAGGAGCCGGATTTGATTATTTGGCCGGAAGCTTCCGTTCCGGCTCTTTGGGGCCAGGATGATGCTGAATTTGCCCAAGTTTTTTCTTTAGCTAAAGAGTTAAAAACTAATTTACTGGTGGGCGCGGTTTCACATTTTGCGCAGAACTATTTTAATAGCGCTTTATTCATCGCTCGAACGGGAAAACCCGGAGATATTTATCATAAATTACACCTGGTTCCCTTCGGAGAATACATTCCGTTTAAGAATACTTTTCCGTTTTTGCAGACAATTGCTCCTATCGGGGATATAGAGCCCGGAAAAGTTCATACAATATTTCATCAGCCCGTTGATTTTGGTGTGCTGATTTGTTTTGAAGATTTATTTCCCGAGTTATCCCGTCAGCTCCTGAAGCGGGGGGCAAAATTTTTAGTTAATATTACTAATGACGCCTGGTATAAAGAGGGGAGCGCTCCTTTTCAGCATTTGGCAGCTTCGGTTTTTAGGGCAGTAGAGAATCGCGTGTATTTGGCCCGCGCAGCTAACACCGGAATCTCCGCTTTTATTGAGCCAGCGGGTAAAATTTTATCCGGCGTGCGTAATATTTCCGGCCGGGAAATTTTTATAAAAGGCTACAGTAGCTGCAATATTCAGCTTAAGCCCGCGGGTAATACTTTTTATAACCGGTATGGGGATTTTTTTGTTTGGCTTTGCCTGTTTTTTAGTATTTTTATGATAAAATATAAAAATGCCTAGAATTAAGATACTGATATTTTTATTGTTTTTACTATTTTGCGGATGCGCCCGCCTTCAGGCCCCTGATGCAAGTTATTGGGGATCCCTGCCGGTATTAGAGCCGTTTAGGGAAGGAGAGCGTGTTTTAATTTTAGCTCCGCATCCTGATGATGAGGCGATTGCCTGCGCCGGGGTTATTCAAGAAGCGCTTAAAGCTAAGGCCAAAGTAAAGGTAGCCTATCTGACTAATGGCGACCACAATGAACTGTCTTTTATTGTTTATGAAAAGAGAATAACCCTGCGGCAGCAAGAGTTTGTGCATATGGGGCTTTTGCGCCAGAAAGAATCAATTAAGGCGATGGAATTCTTAGGTTTATCTAAAGATAATCTTGTGTTTTTAGGCTACCCGGATTACGGGACCTTTGAGATTTTTTGCAATTATTGGCGCACCGCTAAGCCTTTTCGTGACCGCCTGACGCGTATTTCGAGCGTGCCCTATAAAGATAATCCTTCTTACGGGGCGCCGTATTACGGTGAAAGTATTTTAGATGACCTGACTAGCCAGATTTTAAATTATAAGCCGGATAAAATATTTGTTTCGCACCCGGCTGATGTTAATGTGGACCATAAATCCCTATATTTATTTCTTCAGGTGGCTTTGAGTGATTTAGAAGATAAAATCCTTAAGCCCAAAGTTTATCCCTATCTGGTGCATTGTGTTGGCTGGCCCAAGCCGCGGCACTACCATCCGGAATTAGTTTTATATCCGCCGCAAAAATTTATCGGCTCCCAGCTTGATTGGTCGCGTTTTAATTTAAGTTTTGAGGAATTGGAAAAGAAATACCAGTCGATTCTTTTTTATAAAAGCCAGACGCAGTCGGCGGCTTTTTATCTGTTATCCTTTGCCAGAGAGAATGAGCTTTTCGGAGATTATCCGGTTTTAGAATTGGCTCCACAGTTGACGTTGCAAGATAGGATTGTTGCTTATTTTGGCGCTACAAAAACGTTTAAAGATTCCGCAGATTCACCGGTCATTGAAGAAAGCGGACAGTCAGAAGAAAACGGGTTTGTTAGCTACGCCCTGCAGGATAATTATTTTAGCGTGCGTCTGGATGAACCCAAAAAACTCAGCGCCAGATTCAAGGTAATGCTGTATATTTTTGGATATAACAAGAACACGGCTTTTTCCCGGATGCCTAAGTTGCGCATTATGGCTGGCTCGGGAGGCTGTAAGGTGTTTAATGCTAAAAAGCGGATTTTTAATCATGGGGTGTTAGTAAATTTTGATAAAAACTCTTTTGTCTTAAAGGTTCCGCTTAAACTTTTGCAGGATCCGGACTACCTGCTTACTTCGCTCAAGGCTTATTACGGTAATTTGCCTGTCGATGCCGTAGGTTTTCGTAAAATAAAGATTAAATAAACACCTGGCGCTAAATGGAATTGCGCCAGTGTCCCCTTGCGGGGAGGAGGGCATATGCTAGAACTAAAAATTGTAAAAATAGATAAACCGCTGGATTTGAATTTTATTTTAGGCCAGGGCCATTTTATTAAAATTGTCGAAGATCTTTATGAGGCCCTGGTGAGTAATGTTGCCGGGATAAAATTCGGCCTAGCCTTTGCTGAGGCTAGCGGCTCATGTAAAATAAGGTGTGAGGGCAATGACGCGCCACTTAAAGAATTAGCGGTTAAGAATATGCTGGCGCTGGGGAGCGGCCATAGTTTTATTATCTTTCTAAAAGATGCTTATCCGATTAATGTTTTAAACGCGCTAAAGAACATTCCTGAAGTTTGCAACATTTTTTGCGCAACTGCCAATCCGACTGAAGTAATTGTCGTTGAAAGCGAAAGCGGCCGGGGTATATTGGGGGTAATTGACGGCTTGGCGCCTAAGGGAATTGAAGATGATTCAGATATTACTTGGCGCAAGGGGCTCTTGCGTAAAATTGGCTATAAACTTTGATTATCCTTGTAATTTGCGGGCAGTTTGTTATAATTTGATTAACTAAAAATCAATATGGACTCTAAAAAAATTCGCACATCCGTCGGGCGTTTTGCGGCCCGTATTGGATTAAATATATGCTCTCTGGTGGTCAAGGTTATCCCTACCGGCTGTCTTTATGTTTTTGCCAGGAATATCGCCGGTTTAGCTTATGCTTTTGCCGCCAAGCAGAGGAAAATTGCCCTGAATAGTTTAAATATTGCTTTTGCTAAAGAGAAATCTCCTCAGGAGATTGAAAAAATAGCCAGAGATTGTTTTGTGTATATGGCCAAGAGCGCGGTTGAATTGATGTTCTTTTTTGATAAGCCGCACGCTTTAGGGGATCGAGTCCAGATTCAAGGGCGTCAGAACCTGGATCAGGCCATAGCCGCCGGAAGGGGCGTAATTTTAGTCAGCGCGCATTTTGGTAATTTTCCGCTGCTTTTGGGGAGGCTGGCGGTAGAAGGATATAAGGCGGGCGGAATAATGCGGCCGATGCGTGACGCTAAAGTAGAAAAGATTTTTTTTGAGAAGAGAAAAAAGTTTGGCGTAAAAACAATTTACAGCCAGCCGCGTAATGAATGCGTGAATAATACGATTGCCGCCTTGCGTAACAATGAATTGGTTTTTATCCCTATCGATCAGAACTTCGGTACCGGCGGAGTATTCGTAAATTTTTTTGGCGAGAAAGCGGCAACGGCCACCGGACCGGTAATTCTGGCGCAGAGGACAAAGGCTGCGCTCCTGCCGTGTTTTATTATCAGGCTGGCCGATGACAAACATAGAATAATTTTTGAACCGGAATTAGAATTAATTGAAGGCAAAGATCCTCAGGATACTATTTCGATTAATATTCAGAGGCTTACTGATATTATTGAGTCTTACATCCGTAAATATCCTGCGGAGTGGGGTTGGATCCACCGCAG
>CAYIFW010000009.1:3994-28627 GCA_964362795.1 uncultured Planctomycetales bacterium
TAATGGCGCAAGAAGAGAAGAAGTGCTGTGGCAGTACCCAGGAGAAGTGTTGTGATCCCAGAAAGACGTTCTCCACATTGTTTAAAGTTATTTTAGGCCTGACATTTTTAGTCCTTGGCGGTTTAGCGATTCTTAAATGGTGGAAAGCGCTGCTGCTGATTGTTAAGGGGTGTAGCGGTTTATTCCTGATCTTAGCCGGTGTAATTACTTTAGCCATCGCCAAAGAATAACCGGGATTTAAGGCAAATTATGAAAACCCTGGCCTTAAAAGTGTTTTCTTTGTTTCTATTTGCATTCTCTCTGGGCGCCTGCGCTTATTTTTCCGGAATGAACTCGCAGCAGGCTCTTTCCATAGGTATATTTTCCGCGTCCATATTAGGCACTCTTTTTTTCTGGGATTTCCGCCTCAGTTTCGCTTTCATCGGCACCGCGATACTTTTAATCACCAATACTATTGATTTAGAACATATCATTGAATTCTCCTCTCTGGAGGTCATTCTTTTTTTAATCGGGATGATGGTGGTTATCGGTTTATTGAAAGATTCCGGAGCTTTTGCCTGGATCGTCAGCCTTATTCTGCGGGCTCCTAAATTAACCGGGAAGAAGTTCGTTATTCTTATTACCGTGCTTTCTGCTGCGCTGGCTGCTACGATTGACGAAGTAACTTCAATTATTTTTGTGCTTGCCGCGATTTTAGAGATTTGCGAATATTTTGAAGTTAATCCCATGCCTTTTATGATCATCTCTGTTCTAGCTACTAATATTGGTTCTGCGGCTACGGTTTTGGGAAATCCCATTGGCATACTTATTGCTTCAAAATCCGGCCTGACCTTTGAAGATTTTATTGCAAAAGCCCTTCCTTTAAGTTGTGCCTGTTTACTGGCGATTATTCCTGTTTTTTTATTTTGGTACAGGAAATCGATTAAACATTTTACCGAACAGGTGAATAAGTTCGGGGCTAATGATATTTTAATCAAACTTATTTCCATTCCGGCAGATAAGAATTTAAGGATCAGTTTGTGGATTTTCGGGATAATGCTGATATTTATCTCTTTGCATCACCGCCTGGAGGTGGTTTTGGGCTTGCCGGCAAATACGGTTTTATTGGCCGTGCCTTTGATTGTTAGCGGCGCAGTAATGATCTGGAAGAATCACCGGGCCAGGAAATTTATTGAAAAAGACGTGGAATGGTGGACGCTGCTTTTTTTCTTGTTTCTGTTTATTCAGGCAGGGACATTAAAATATACCGGCGCAACTGTTTTTATCGCTAAAAACATGATTGATGCCACTGGAAACAACCAGAACCTTCTGATTTCTTCCATGCTTTGGATAAGTACCATCGGTTCCAGTATCTTAGATAATGTGGTTTTAGTCGCAGCTTTTATTCCGGTAGTGCAAGGGTTCCAGGCTTTAAATATGAACCTGCAGCCGTTATGGTGGGCTTTGCTTTTCGGCGGCTGCCTGGGAGGCAATATTACCTTGATCGGTTCTACCGCGAATATTGTAGCCGTAGGTATTTTGGAAAAGGAGAAAAAGATTAAGGTAAATTTCCTTAACTGGCTCGGAATCGGCCTGACAGTGGGTTTAATCACTGTTTTGATCGTAATGGCAGTGTTAATTTTTTTGCCGTTTTATAGATAGCTTGACAAACCGAAAAATCTGTGATAATTTAACACTTAATCTTGAAAAGGAGGGTTAAGATGGGCCTAAAAAAGTTTTCAGTTTTATCCGGATTTATAATTTTCGTTTTAGCCGTTACATTTATTGCTTTTGCCGAGGAGTCTGTTGAGGCGCCGGCAGGCCTTACTAATTTATCTGACGATCAGCAGGTTACGCCGGTTGATATTAATGAAACACAGTGGGCCTGGGGAGAGGTAACAAGTTTAGATACTCAAGCCAAGACACTTACTTTGAAGTATCTTGATTATGAAACTGACCAGGAGAAAGAGCTCGTTTTATCCGTCGATGAAAAGACAGTTTTTGAAAATATAAAAAATTTGGATGAGATAAAGACCAAGGATACTTTAAGCGTGGATTACTTGGCCGAGGCTGACGGCAAGAATACCGTCAAAAACATTAATTTCGAGAAATCGGATTCTGCATCCACGGTTGCGCCTTCTGTTGAGGAGATTGCTAAACCGGTTGAAGTAGCCGGAGAGCCTGTTGCCGATACGGTAGCGCAGGCAGCCGCTCCCGAGGAAACACCTGCGGCTGTGGAAACGCCTGTAGCTGCGCCCGTAGAGGTACCTGTAGTTGTGGAAACGCCTGTAGCTACACCTGCGCCTGTGGAAATATCTATTCCTCTTGATTCGCAGTCAACTGTTCAACCGGAAGCCGTTACTCAATCACCTGCGCCGATTAATGAAGCGCCGGCAGCAACGCCAGTTTCAACTACAGCTGTTCAGGAAGGTCAAGCTCAATAATTAGCTGATAATAGATTGTCGTTAAATAGGCAGGGTCTTTTAGCCCCTGCCTATATTTTATTATGCAAGATATAAAACTGGTTATTTTTGATTTAGACGGAACATTAGTCAATGCTTATGGGGCAATCAACAGCAGTTTTAATTATGTAATGCGCAAGTTGGGATTAAAGCCGCAAAGCGCAAATACTATCCGTCGCGCAGTAGGCTGGGGAGATATTAATCTGCTTAAGCCATATGTCCGCCCAAAAGATTTAGAATTCGCTTTAGGGCTCTACCGCAATCATCATAAATATAGCCTGCTTAAACATTCGCGTCTTTATAGGCGTGTCCGGTATCTTTTGCGTTGTCTTAAGGCCGAAGGCTATAAATTGGCAGTAGCCAGTAACCGGCCGACTGAATTTTCTTTTATTTTATTAAGACACTTACGCCTGACGGATTTTTTTGATTATGTGCTTTGCGCGGATAAGTTAAAATACGGCAAGCCGCATCCGCAGATCTTAAATAAAATAATTAAGCGGTTTGGCGTTAAAAAATCGCAGGCCTTATATGTCGGAGATATGGCTATTGATGCCCAGGCAGCCAGGCGAGCCAGGATTAAAGCAATAATTGTTACCGGCGGCTCAAGTGATAATCGTCAGATTAAAAAAGAAAAACCATTTAAGATCATTTTTAAGATTAATAAGCTTTTAGATTTACTTTAAAACAAAGGGGACGGTTCTATTTTTCAATCTAGATAGAGGACGGAAAAATAGAACCGTCCCCTTTATTCACGTCAGGTTTCACTTGACAGTCAGCGCAATCGGTAATATATTAAAAACAAGCATGAAAAAAAGTTTTAAGTTATTCAGCTGCGCGGTAATGTTAGGGTTGCTGGCAGGATGTTTTTCAACCAAGCCGCATTCTGTATTAGATAAATCTCTGGCGGGTGAATCGCTTAGCCCGTATAGCGGCCTTTGTGCCAGCATTGCAATTAGCGATTTTGAATTGAAGACTTCCGGGCTTGATCCTCAGGGTGGGTTGGCTTTAAAAGAATATTTTATTAGTATTTTAAATGCTACTAAACGTTTTATTATTGTCAGCCAGCCGGAAGCGGATCTGATTATTAGCGTGGGAGTGGTGGAGTTTATACCGGAGAGCTCCGGCGGTAAATCCGGGTTAGCCGGGGGAGGCAGCGCTTCGCGCAGTTTTATGGGCGGTTTATTGGGGGAGGCTTTAAGCAAGGCCAATATGCAATTGAATTTGCGCATTATTGACCGGGCCAGCTCAAACGTGATGAGCAGCCGGGATATTCAAAGCCAGGCAGTGGAGAATCCCGGGGGAAAAACCAAAACTTCTTACGATAAAGCTTTTAAAGCCGGATTAAGCGAATATTCTCAGAGTCCGATGGGTAAAGTTATTCACGATTGTTTTATTGAAGCCGCCCGTTATCTTGGGCAAAATGTACCGTTAAATTACTACAAAAACGAATATGGGAAAAAGAAAACGTAGAGGAAAGCTTAACTGGCGTTCCAAAAAAGCTAATAAAGGCAGAAAACCTAATTTAGGTTAGATTCCTGCATATGGAGTTACTCTGGATATTAGCCAGCACATCTCTGGTTAGCCTGATATCTCTAGTGGGCATTTTTACCTTGACGCTTAAGGATAATTTGCTGCACAAGCTTCTTTTCTGTCTGGTCGGTTTCTCAGCTGGCGCTCTCATCGGGGGCGCCTTTTTGCACATCCTTCCTGAATGCCTGGAGCACAATAAAAGCACCATCGTATTTTCTTATTTGATTTTAGGAATCATAGTTTTCTTTCTTATGGAGAGATATTTGCACTGGCGGCATTGCCATGAGGAAGGCGTATGTAAAACCCACGCTTTTACTTATTTAAGCTTATTTGGAGACGGGTTCCATAATTTTATTGATGGTATGGTAATTGCCGCAAGCTTCATCGTTTCTTTAAAGCTTGGGTTGGTTACTACCCTGGTAATCATATTGCATGAAATCCCTCAGGAACTGGGTGATTTCGCCGTTTTGATCTACGGAGGTTTTTCCAAGAAAAAAGCGCTTTTATTTAATTTTGCCTCAGCGTTGATGGCGATAATCGGAGCGGTGGTGGGGTATTTTATCGCGGATTTCAGTAAAAGTTTTTTAAATTTTATTCTTCCTTTTACCGCCGGAGGTTTTATTTATATCGCTACCAGCGACCTTATTCCGGAACTGCATAAAGAAAATGACCTTAAGCGCTCCACCGCTGCTTTTTTTGCTTTCTTGTTGGGCATCGTATTTATGGCCTTAGCGAAAACTCTCTTGCCGGGATAGTTATTATTCTCTATGAAAGAAGCCTCCCTTTATATCCAATTAGATAATTTGTTGGTGAATTGTCAGCTTTGCGCGCATAGCTGTAAAATTCAGGAAGGTAAATTTGGTTTTTGCGGGGTACGGCAGAATATCCAAGGGGTGCTTTATACTCATAATTATGGTAAATTGGTCGCAGTTAATGTTGACCCGATTGAGAAAAAACCGCTATATCACTTTTTTCCCGGCTCAGCTTCTTTTTCCATTGCCAGCGCAGGGTGTAATTTCCGTTGTGGCTTTTGTCAAAACTGGCAGATCTCCCAGTTGAATTTTCTTAAAAGTAATCCTCCGGGAGAAGATTTTAGCCCAGCTAAAGTTGTCGCGTTAGCTAAACAGCATAATTGTAAATCTATAGCTTACACTTATACCGAGCCGACTGTTTTTCTTGAGTTTGTTTTAGAGACGGCGATATTAGCTAAGCAGGCAGGCCTGGCCAATATATTGGTTACTAACGGGTATATGACGGATGGGGCAATCTCTAGGTTTAAGCCGTATGTGGATGCGGCTAATGTTGATTTAAAATTTTTTAAGGAGAGTTCTTATCAGAAGATATGTTCGGCGACTCTGGCGCCGGTTTTAGATTCTATCCGGTTATTATATGATTCCGGAGTCTGGATTGAGGTTACAACTTTGGTTATTCCCGGTGAAAATGATTCTCCGGAAGAGTTATCCGGGATTGCCAAATTTATCGCTGGCATTAGCCAGGATATTCCCTGGCATATCTCCTGTTTTCACGCGGATTATAAGTTTAGCGCCTATCCCGGCACTCCTGAACAGTCCCTGAGATTAGCTTATGATTTAGGTAAAAGCAGTGGATTGCGTTATGTCTATGCCGGCAATTTCCGGGGTTGGGGCCAGGATACTTATTGCCGTTCTTGTAAAAAAATACTTATTAAGAGAGAAGGATTTAATATAGTTGAATCTCAACTTAGAGGAAATAAGTGCGTATTTTGTCAGGCAGTATTACCCGGAATTTTTAGTTAGGTTAATGCCGGGCTTAAGATTAGTGTTGACAGCTTTCGATGTGAGGCTTAGAATAATAAAAAGTATAATTTAGTTTACAGTTACCCCTATTTGATAGTAGGGGTATATTTTTACGTTTTTTCTTATGCCGGATAAAAATAATCAATTTAATCCCAAAAAGTGCGTCGTTTTCTTTGATTTTGATAACACTATCGCCACCTGCGATGTTTTTGATAATATGCTTTTGCTTTTTTCCAAAGATGACCGCTGGGTGGAGTTAGAGAAAAGATGGAAAAGCGGCAGGATCGGCTCCAAGACTTGCCTGGAAGGCCAGCTGCGGGGGATGGACTTAGATAAAAGGTCTTTGGATGCTTATTTGCCTAAAATAAAATTAGACCCCTATTTTAAGCAGGTTTATAAATTCCTGCAGTCTAGAAAGATCAAAACCTTTGTCTTAAGTGACAATTATGATTATATCCTCAACCGGGTTTTGAAGATCAACGGTATAAATAAGCTTAAAGTTTATGCTAATAAGTTGGTTTTTTCCAAAGGTAAGTTGGTAACGGATTATCCGTTTAAAGATCATACTTGCCAGGTTTGCGCGCATTGTAAGACAAAAAATCTTTTAGCGAAATCACCGAAGGGCTCGACAATAATTTATGTCGGAGACGGCGAATCCGATGCCTGCCCGGCAAAATACGCCCACGTAGTGTTTGCTAAGGATCACCTGCTTAGGCATCTTAAAGAGAGTAAATTGGATTACATGGCTTTTAATAATTTAAAAGACGTTTTCATTTATTTAAAAAGGAAATTAAAATGAATTCCAAACAACTAACCAGGGCGCCTAGATTTAAGAAAAATTTTACCAATGATCAACTGTTGGATCTGGAAGCAAAATATTGTTCCTGGGGGGATACGGTGCATTATGCCGAAAAACTTAACATTTTTAAAAGTTCTCAAGGCAGCTATCTTTATGACCGTCAGGGCATTGAATATTTGGATCTGCAGATGTGGTATTCGGCGGTCAACTTCGGTTATCGGAATCAGCGCTTGAATGAAGCCTTGAAGAAACAGATTGATACTTTGCCCCAATTGGCTTGCCAATATTTACATGAGGAAAAAATTCAATTAGCTGCCAAGTTAGCGCAGAAAAATCAGCGTACCTTTGAAGAGAAAGGAAGAGTGCATTTTAATGTCGGAGGGTCCAGCGCTCTTGAAGATTCGCTAAAGTTAGTGCGCAATCAGAGCGGCAGAAGCCTGGTTTTTGCTTTTATGGGCGGTTATCACGGCAGGACTTTGGCTGCCTCGGCGATTACCTCCAGCTTTAGATACCGGGAGCGTTTTGGCCATTTTGGCGACCGGGCGATGTTTGTGCCTTATCCTTACTGTTTCCGGTGCCCCTATGATAAGAAAAGAGATTTTTGCGATCTGTACTGCCTAAAGCAATTCGAACGGCTTTTTGAGTCAGAGTATTATTCGGTGGTCAATAAGAAAAATAATAAGTGCGAGTTTGCCGCTTTTTATGTTGAGGCTGTTCAGGGCACTGGAGGCTATATTGTCCCGCCTCAGGAGTATTATTCGGGATTAAAAAATATACTTGATCGTTATGGAATCCTTCTGGTTGATGATGAGATACAAATGGGATTTTTCCGCACGGGTAAATTCTGGGCGATTGAACATTTTAATATTACTCCGGATATCATTGTCTTTGGCAAGGCGCTGACTAACGGATTGAATCCGATCAGCGGAATTTGGGCCAAGGAAAAACTTATTTCTCCGGATGTTTTTCCTCCGGGATCAACGCATGCTACATTTTCGGCAAATCCCCTGGGAACTGCTGCCGGCTTGGAAGTAATGAAGTTGATTGAGGAGTCGGATTTTGCACTGTCTATTCCTAAGAAGGGTAGGTATTTTATTGCGCAACTTAAAAAGTTGCAAAAGAAATATCCGCAAATCGCGGACGTGGACGGTATTGGTTTGGCTTTAAGAATGGAAATTTGCGAGAAGGATGGCTATACTCCGAATAAAGAGCTTACGGATAAGATCGTAAATTTAGGCTTGAGCGGATCTTTAAACGTTAAAGGAAAACGCCGGGGTTTGATTTTAGATGTCGGCGGATATTATAAGAATGTCTTTACGATCGCGCCGTCTTTTTATATTACCGAGGAAGAGATTGATTTAGGGGTGGAGCTTTTTGAAGAAGCTTTAACTAGAGCTCTGAAGAAGCCTTAAGAATTACCTATGCTGGATAAACGCATCCGCGTTTTGAATTTTGATAACAGTATTATTGCTCAATCCAACCTGCTTAGCCGTTATCCGGCAAAGATTATTGAATTTACCGCTTTGGCTTCTTCAGCCAGGCTTTATCTGTCAAAAAATTTACGCCGGGGAATCTCAAGCCTGCTTATTCCGCAAGAACGAAACTACCCAACTTTTTTAGGTTCCGGAGATTTTCATCATCTCAGTGAAATATTAATTAGTCAAATCAATGAGCCTGTTTGTTTAATCGTGTTTGATTTCCATCCGGACTGGGATACTCTGCCGCCGCGTTTTGGCTGCGGCTCCTGGGTGGCTACTGCACTGAAAAACAAAAATATCTCCAAATGCCTGCTTATTGGCCCAAGTTCCGATGATTTATCTTTTCCTGCCTTACAGACGGCAAATCTTACTGCGTTGGCCGGTAATCGGCTGGAGATCTACCCTTATAAACATAAACCAAGTAGAGTTTATCTGAGGAGGTTGGCGCAAAACCGCTCAATTGATGTTAAGAGGGGTATTTTTTCAAATGAAATTACCTGGCAAGAACTGGAAAAAAAAGATTTAACTGATTTTACTTTAAAGTTAATTAAGAACCTGCCTACCAAGAAGGCCTATATTTCAATTGATAAAGATTGCCTGAAGAAGGAGTTTTCTCTGACTAATTGGGAACAAGGTTTATTGAGCCTGGATCAGCTATTAATTATGCTTAGGTTGATCTGTAAAGATTTGGATATAATCGGTTTAGATATCACGGGTGATTACTCCGTTGGGGTGATTTCAAATAGAGTTAAAGCATTTATCTCAAGGCTGGATCATCCTAAGGAATTCAGCGCGCATAACTGCCCGGTTGATTTAATCCGCTTAGTGAATGAGCAGGCTAATCTGGCGATTCTCCAGACAGTATTTTCTTAATTTTTGTATTTTTCAAAAAAGGCTGCCGTTTTCTCCGCGACTTTATCTCTTTCCTGATCTGCGGTAATAATGTGGTAGGAGTCCTCTAAAAAGATTATCTCTTTATCAAGCGAGCTGACCCGGTCATAAATGCAGTAAGAGTTCTTGGGGCTGGTTACATCATCTTCTCTTGCCTGCATTAATTGAATCGGCGTGGTTATCTCTTTAAGTATGGAGATAACTTTTTTTGCCAGAAGAGAATTTTGATACATACAGGCAACCGGGATTACCGGGTAGCCGTAAAGGTGAACCTTGCTGTAATCAAAAAGTTCGGCTTTCTTGTAGAAACTTTCTATTTTTGCCCTTAAGCGTTCATTTTTTATCCCGTAAGGATATTCTTCTTTGTAGTAGAACCAGTATTTAAGCGGGGTTCTATAAACCAAGGGCAGAAAAATTCTAGATTTAGGTTTACTACCCTTACTCCATCCGTCAAAAAACAGCGTGGGGGAGAAGCAGTTTAGCGCTTTTACTTTTTTGGGGAATTCACGGGCGAGCATAATGCCGATTAAGGCGCCGAAGGAAAGCCCGGCGACAAAAATATTTTCATATTCAGCAGCATATTTGACAAATTCTTTGCGGATAGAGCTGTAATGTTCTTGCCAAGAGGCCCTTTTAAGGCAGGAGATGGATTTATTGTGGTTAGCCATTAAGGGGCTGGCCACGGAAAAACCCTGTTTATTTAGGTGTTTAGCAATCGAACCTAACTCTTTGGCTGTACCAGTGAGCCCATGAATCAAAAAGCAAAGGTTTTTATCTCCGGGAAGAAAAAAGCTGGTATCAGGTATGTTTGTAATTGAACGTTTGTCTTCTTTTAGTGAAAAAATTACCATATTATCCTTTTAAAGTTTTTTAAGTTTCTGGATTATGTTTTGTAAGTCAGCTTTCTTTAAGAAGCTACTGGTGCTTAAGGAAAGTGTTTTTCCTGCAAGCAATTGACTGTTTGGGCAATTCGCATTAGGAATAATATTTTTTAGATAAGCATAATCTGTAATTGCGCATAAATAAACCTGAGATACCCCTAGCCCGGAATGCTTAAAAGTTCGCAGAGCGAGGTCTCTTTTTTTCTGGTCGTCAAAAATAATGGCCAGGTAGGGATAGCTGGCTTTGGTTTGCGGCAGTTCAACTATAGGCTTGATTCCCGGGATATCATTTAATTCTGACAAATAAATAGCTACTTTTTTTCGTTGCGCCTCAATTTTCTCATCCAAATAAGGAAAATTAATATGCCCGATATATTCCCTAAAAGCAGAAACCTTATGCATGGGGAAATTAGATTTAAAATATTCTCCCATTACTCTTACGGGTTCATTGCGTAGCTGCCAGAATATTTGCGGTAATCTGAAAGCAAACCAGAATAGGGCCGGCCGGTAAAAAATACTGTAAGCAAAAAGTTCGGCAATTTTTAAACATTCTGATGGTGTATCTTGATTTATAATTTCTTTAGCTGTTGCTTTTAAGATTTGTGCATGTTCAGCTCGATTGCTTACGGCTAGGCCGCCTTCGTAAATAGAAAGGCCTTTGCCTCGACAGAGGCTAAAGAATGAAAAATCACCTAAGGATCCTGTTTTTTTAGCATGATATTGCGCCCCTAAGCTTTGCGCGCAATCTTCAATGATAAAAGCGGCCTGAGTTTGCGCGATTTCTTTTAATGCCTCAAAATCTATCGGCAGTCCTCCTAAATGCACAGCAAGTATTGCCAGGAGATCATCACTCTCTTTGCAGATATTTTTAAGTTTAACTGTATCAAAATTAAAGTTAAACGCGTTTGTATCACAAACCTTGATTTTCAAACCGGCCTTTTTGATTGCCAGCGGTATCAATGGGCAGATAAAAGCCGGGATGATCACGGTTTTTTTGTCTGAAAGTTTTTTTAAGGTTTCTAGGATCAGATAAAACGCCGCAGTACCGGAATAGGTAAGTAGGGCAATGGGCGCGTTAAGGTAAATTTTAAAGTCTTTTTCCAACAATCCTTGGGGATGTTTTTTAAAGGAGGATAGGATTAAACTTCTGATTGTAAGCGGCCAACCTGCGGTCGGCGGAATTTCTCTTATGAGGCTCAATTTTATTTCCTTTTCTATTATCCAATTTAACTATTCTATGTTAAAATAGATGAAAATTCAAGCTAACTCTGATGCCTAAGATTAATTATAAGATATTCGATAGTATAAATAAGATTGAGCAGAAGGACTGGGATAGTGTCTTGGGAGATATCCCGGAGAGCTACTCTTTTTACCGGGCCCTGGAGAACTCTGAGCTTACGGGTTTTGATTTTTTTTATCTGGTTATTTATCGCGATACTCAAATTGAGTCGATTGCCCCGTTATTTACCGCGGATTTTAATTTAGATATTGCTGTTGAGGGATGGCTGGCTAAGGTTATTGGATTTATTCGTAAAGTTTTTCCCCGTTTTATGATTCTTAAAACACTTTTTTGCGGTTCTCCTTTTACTGAGCATGGGGTCTTGGGAATTAAGCCTAGCTCTAAAGATAATCCTAGAATTCTTCCATTGCTGTCAGAGGGAATCAAAGATTGCGCTATTAGAGTTAATGCTCCGCTGGTAATCTTTAAAGATTTTCTAGAACAAGACACGCTGTTCTTGGATGTTTTAAGACAAAAAGGATATTCCAAAGCAGAGAGTTTTCCTACCGTGGCTTCAGAGCTTAATTTTGATTCTTTTAACGGCTATCTTGAAAGTTTGGCTAGCTCTGATCGCAAGTATCTGAAAAGAAAACTAAAACAGGCTTATAGCCGAGGCAAGATCGAGGTTAAGGTTGTTAAAGATGCCGCAGGTGAAATTGACCGAATATATGAGCTTTATGAGTATACTTATCAAAAAGGCGCAACTAAATTTGAACATTTGACCAAAAGTTTTTTCCTACAGATCAGCCAGGATTTAAGTTCGCGTTTTTTCCTTTATTATGTAGATGGCCGGCTGGCTGCTTTTAATCTTTGTTTTATCCATGATAATCTGTTCATTGATAAGTTCGTTGGCTTTGATTATGAAATATCCAGACAATTTAACCTGTATTTTGTCAGCCAGGCCTATAATATTGAATGGTGCTTAAGTAATTCTTTGTGCTATTATTATTCCGGGCAGACTAATTATGGGCCAAAGATCCGTTTAGGTGGAAAACTTATTCCGCTCTATGTTTATTTAAAACATAAGAATCTGTTGCTTAATCTTTTAATTAAATTGTCGGTACCGTTTTTAAAACCTGATAATTTTGATAGTAATATTAGGAAATAATATTTATGTTTAAGAAGAAAGTTACGTTTAAAATATTGTTGCTGCTTATTGCCAGCGATATCCTGGAGACCGCAGTCCATTTCTTTTTTAAGAAAAGCGTGTTGGCGCAAGTTAATCTTTCAGTTTTTGATTTAGCCAGCGCAGGGTTTTTTCTAAAAGCGGTTTTTGTTTCACCATTTCTGTGGATGGGTTTATTTACTGTGGTTGTGATATTTATTATCTGGTCGACGGTTCTGACAAAAATTGATCTAAGCGTAGCCGTGCCTATTGCCAGCTTTAGTTATATCCTTGTTCCAATGGTCTCGATTATTTTTTTGCACGAACAGATTAGGGCGCTAAGATGGCTGGGGACTTTATTTATTTTGGCGGGAGTTATTTTCGTTTCTTTGAGTAGTAAAGAAAGGATCATACAGGCAAAATGAAAGAAAAATTATTTATTATTCTTTCCTTGATCGCTTTAACCAGTTTTTGTGATACGGTCAGCCAGCTTTTCTTAAAGTCTACCATAGATTCTTTGAATTTTACGCCTGCTTTTAATGTTGTTAAAATCTTTAAATTTATTTTTCGATTAATCATTACGCCCCGTCTTTGGCTGGGGCTTATTTTTAGCGTGATATCTTTGTGCATATGGTTAGTGGTGCTTTCAAAAGCTGATCTTAATTTCGCTTTTTCCGCTGACAGCATGCATTATATTTTTATTGCTTTGGCTTCCTGGCTGATTTTAAAGGAAAGATTCACTCCTTTACGTTGGCTAGGTACGGGGTTAATTGTTACCGGAATAGTCCTGGTAAGTTTAAATTAAAGGAGAGATGTGGATCCGAAGATTATGGCAGTATCAATTTTTATTATTTCCTATGCATTATTTGTGATTTTTTCGCATAAGCGCACCTTAATTGCTTTAGTTGGAAGCCTGCTGCTTATTCTGACTCAAACAATATCTCTAAAAGAGGCATTCGGGGCGGTTAATTGGAATGTTATGGGGATATTTGTGGGTACTTTAATTATGGCTGATGTTTTTATGCAGAGCCGTGTTCCGGCCTATGTGGCCGAAATCATTGTGGATAAAGCCAGAAGCACGGTTTGGTCGATTTTATTTATCTGCCTGTTAACCGGATTTATTTCAGCCTTCGTGGAGAACGTGGCGACGGTTTTAATTGTCGCGCCAATCGCTTTAGCCTTAGCTAAAAAACTTAAAATAAACCCCACTCAGATGATGATCGCTATTGCCGTCTCTAGTAATCTCCAGGGCACAGCTACTTTAATCGGGGACCCGCCGAGCATGTTGCTGGGAGGTTTTGCTAAAATGAATTTCGGAGATTTCTTTTTTTACCAAGGCCGGCCAAGCATTTTCTTCGCTGTGGAACTCGGGGCTCTGGTATCATTTTTTGTGCTTTATTTTATTTTTAGAAAACATAAAGAGAAAACTCAGCTGATTAGAATAGAAAAAGTAAAATCCTGGGTGCCGGCGATTTTATTAGTCAGCCTGGTTATCCTGTTAGCGTTGGCATCATTCTTAGATACGGGTTTTAGTTATCTGGCCGGTATAATCTGTATGGTTTTCGGTATGATTGCTTTGATTTGGGAGAAGTTCATTAATAAATCTTCGATAAGGAACGGCCTGAAGAAGCTTGACTGGGACACTACCTTTTTTCTGATGGGTATTTTTGTTATTGTCGGGGCAATCTCGGTTACCGGATGGATCGAAGTTTTGGCTAATTATCTGGCCAGCCTGGTCGGCTCCAATATCTTTCTTGGCTATACCGCGATAGTTTTTCTTTCTGTGATTCTTTCAGCTTTTATTGATAATGTTCCTTTTCTGGCAGCCATGCTGCCGGTGGCCATAATTATGGCGGATAAGTTACAGGTCAATCCATCCTTATTTCTTTTTGGCCTGCTTATCGGCACTAGCCTGGGAGGAAATATTACGCCGATTGGAGCTTCGGCGAATATTGTTGCCTGCGGTTTACTTAAAAAAGAAGGCCATCCGGTTAAATTTACTGATTTTATGAAGATTGGGATTCCTTTTACGCTGGCAGCGGTAGGCGCCAGCTATTTATTCATCTGGTTGGTCTGGAGATAAAATGCCGGCGGAGCCTGTTTGTTGTCACGGAAGAAAACCAGGATTATTCAGAAATAAGCTATTTATAGCTGCACTTTTTACGCTCATTTTAGTTCTACTGTCGTATATTTTCCCGCCGCTGGAAGCTTTCCGTAAGGTCTTATTTAGTTATGTCAAATTAATTTGGTGGGCGGTATTCCTGGGTTTATTTCTGGGAGGGATTATCGATTATTACGTGCCTAAGGAATATGTCTCAAAAATTTTAGCTAGAAAATCTCCACTGACTATCGTTAATGCCGTATTTTTGGGATTTTTAATGAGCGCCTGCAGCCATGGAATTCTGGCCTTATCGATTCAGCTTCATAAGAAAGGGGCAAGCAATCCGGCGGTGGTGAGTTTTCTTTTAGCCAGCCCTTGGGCAAATTTTGCCGTAACGATGATGCTTTTTAGCCTCTTTGGGTTAAAAGGTATCTTGATTATTTTATCCGCGATAATTATCGCCCTGAATACGGGTTTTATTTTTATGTTTTTGGAGAAAAAAGGATTAATCGAGAAGAATAAAAACATCGTTGAAGTTTCTGAAGGTTATTCTATTCTCGGTGATCTGCGTTCCCGGGCTAAGGATTATAAGTTTAGCCTGGCTTCACTAAAGAAGGATCTAGCAGGAGTGATCGCGGGTTCAATTTCATTATCCCAAATGGTGCTTTGGTGGATAATTTTAGGTATTCTCATTGCCAGCCTTATGGGGGCTTTTATTCCGACGCATTTTTTCCATAAGTTTATGGGGCCCACTTTCTGGGGATTAATAATTACCTTGATTTTAGCGACGATAATTGAGGTTTGTTCTGAAGGCTCCAGCCCCCTGGCTTTTGAGATCTACCGGCAGACCGGCGCATTGGGAAATAGTTTTGTATTTTTAATGGCCGGGGTGGTTACGGATTATACGGAGATCGGCCTGCTTTGGAGTAATGTCGGCCGGAGGGTGGCACTTTGGATGCCTTTAGTCAGTGTACCGCAGGTTGTGCTCTTGGGTTATTTATTTAATAAGTTTTTAAAGTAAAAATTTTTCTTGACAAATGATACTTATATGGTATCATTCACTAGCAATTCGAAAGGAGGGAAATAAGATGGATGTAACGGTTAAATATATGCTCAGGCCGGTGGCTCACTGTAAAGAGGGCTGCAGTAGATTGTCCCGGGTATGACGTTAAACTACCCGCTCGTTTTTATACCAATAGGAGAGTATCTTTATGAAACTGGTTACTAGAAATACCGATTACGCGTTGCGCGCGCTTTGCTATATGTCTAAGCATAAGGATGTTGTTGCCGTAGATGAAATTGTCAATAAGCTCGGCGTTCCCCGTCCGTTTATGCGTAAAATTCTACAGCAATTAAATAAAGAAGGAATCCTAGAATCTTACAAGGGCCAAGGGGGAGGTTTTAGGCTAAAATTGTCCCCTAAAAAAATTTATATGTTGGAAATAATGCGTATTTTTCAGGGCAATGTAGGCCTAAACGGTTGTTTTTTAAAAAAAGATATCTGTCCTAATCAGGGAAAGTGCGTTTTACGCAAAAAGATACACGCTATTGAAGCTAGCGTGTTTAAACAGCTTAAGGCAATAAATATCGCCTCTTTAATTTAAAGGAATCTATGGCTAAAAGAAAAATTATTAATATTGATGAAAAAGAATGTAATGGCTGCGCTTTATGTATACCCAACTGCCCAGAAGGGGCAATCCAGATCATTGATAATAAAGCCCGCCTGATTAGTGATTTGTTTTGTGATGGTTTAGGCGCTTGCCTGGGCCATTGTCCGCAGGGGGCTATCAGTATCGAGGAAAGAGAGGCTTCGGCTTATGAGGAGAAGAAGGTTATGGCTAATATCATTCAGCAGGGGCCTAATGTAATTAAAGCTCACTTGCGTCATCTTAAAGAACATAATGAAATGGGCTATCTAAAAGAAGCCCGGGAATATTTAAAAGAGAAAAATATTAATATTTCTCCGGATGAGATATCTGGCCATCAGCACGCGGGCCAGGAGTGCCCGGGATCAAAAATGATGGATTTTAGAAATAAGGAGTCCGGATCCGCTAAGGCTAAAGTAAGCATCAATTCTGAGCTGTCGCAGTGGCCGGTACAATTACGACTGGTTCCTGCGCAGGCTCCGTATTTTGACGGCGCGGATATCTTGATTTGCGCCGATTGCGTGCCGTTTGCTTATGCTAATTTTCATCAGGATCTATTGCAAGGAAAAATTCTTTTGATAGGCTGTCCGAAACTAGATGACCTTGTTTTATATGCCGATAAACTTAAACAGATATTTAAGGATAATAATATAAAGTCTGTAACTTATGCGCATATGGAGGTACCTTGTTGTTTCGGGTTGTTGCCGGTGATTCAGGAGGCGTTAAGTCAGGCGGCTAAGAAAATACCGCTTGAAGAGATCACGATTACCATTAAAGGAGAAAAAGCGTAATGTTTTATAAATGTCCCGGCCAGGATCCCAGGAAAGCTAAAGCCGAAAATATAACTTGTTCGGATTGCGGCTATATTGCCGAGATATTTTCCGATGAGATTAAAGTGCAATGCCCGAAGTGTAAGAATTTAATCTGCAAGGAGAGGCTGCCTTCTTGCGTGGACTGGTGTAAGGCAGCCAGAGAGTGTATCGGGGAAGAAAAATGGAAACAACTTAAAGCCTGCCTGCCGGCAGGCAGGGAGGAGTAAAATGTTTTGTTATCAATGTGAACAGACAGCAGGCGGAACGGGTTGCACTAAGTCAGGGGTATGCGGGAAAAATGAAGATATTCAAAGCCTGCAGGATACGCTTTTGTACGGTTTAAAGGGCATTGCCGCTTATGCCTATCATGCCCGTCAATTAGGCGCTCAGGATGAACAGGTCGATGCTTTTATGCATGAGGGGCTTTTTAAAACAGTAACGAATGTCAGTTTTGATTTAAATCAATACTTGGAATTGGTTTTAAAATGCGGCCAGGTCAATTATAAGGCTATGGAGATCTTGGATAATGCGCATACGCAAAGGTTCGGCAATCCTGTTCCGGTTGCCGTAGAAACAGGGACTAAGGCCGGGCCGGGAATTCTAGTTACCGGGCATGATTTATTGGATCTCTACGAGTTGCTTAAACAAACAGAGGGCACAGGTATAAATATTTATACTCACGGAGAAATGCTTCCGGCGCACGGTTATCCGGAATTAAAGAAGTTTAAGCATTTAGCGGGTAATTATGGCGGAGCCTGGCAGGAACAGAAGAAAGAATTCAATGCTTTCAGTGGAGCAATATTGGCCACGACTAACTGCGTATTAATTCCTCCGGAAAATTCCTATTTAGATAGGTTATTTACTATCGGCATAACCGGTGTACCCGGAGCAGCGCATTTACCATCGAGGGATTTTACGTCTTTAATTAAAAAAGCTAAATCTTTACCGTCTTTACCGGAGGCGCCGGGTAAGAAAATTTGGACGGGCTTTCACCACACGGCAATTTTAGGCTTAGCGGATAAGATTGTCAGTCTGGTTAAATCCGGCAAGATTAAGCGCTTCTTTTTAATCGGAGGTTGTGATGGAGCTAAGCCCGGGCGTAATTATTACACGGAGTTTGCCGAAAAAGTGCCCCAGGATTGCGTAATTCTTACCTTGGCCTGCGGTAAATACCGGTTTAATAAACTTGATTTTGGCGATATCGAGGGAGTCCCTAGATTAATTGATATCGGCCAGTGTAATAACGCTTATTCGGCTATCCAGGTAGCGGTAGCTTTGGCTAAGGCGTTTGGTTGCGGTGTAAATGACCTGCCTCTAACCTTAGTCCTCTCCTGGTTTGAGCAAAAAGCAGTTGCTATCTTGCTTAGTTTATTGTACCTTAATATTAAAGGTATCTATATTGGGCCGACGCCGCCGGCTTTTATAAGTAAAAATGTTTTTGGTGTTTTACAGGAGAAATTTGATTTAAGGTTGATTTCTACGCCCGATGAAGATTTAAAAAAGATATTCAAGAAATAATAAGAAACACCCGGCGCTAATTGGAATTGCGCCGGTGTTATCTACGTGGGTAAGGAGGGATAATATGGGTATGTTAAGATTAGCGCCTTTAGTGGCGGTTATACCAATTTCACTTTTATTAACAGCGAGTTTTTTTGTGCTTTTTGCTCTGCGCAAAGTTGAAGAGAAATGGCTTAAAGCCTTTGGTTATCTGGTAGCCAGTTTACTTGGGTTGGCAGCAGTGGTTGTATTATATAGTGCTTCTCTGGGCGCTTCTAAGGACCCTTCCCGCATGAAATATATGATGCAGCAGAGAATGAAGGATTCGTATCGTTCGCAAATGATGCCGCCGAATATGCCGGATAAAGTTATGGCTGAAAAAGGGGTTGCGGTTAAGAATTAAAAGCGACCCAAAAATTTATCTGAAAGGATAGAATGAGTAAATATAAGTGTTTAGTTTGCGGTTATATCTATGATCCTAAAGCCGGCGATCCGGATAATGGAATTGCTCCCGGCACAAGTTTTCAGGATTTACCGGATAGCTGGGTCTGTCCTGAATGCGGTGTGGGTAAGGATCAGTTTGAAAAAATAGCCTAATCAAGCGCCTCAAAGCGCAGCCGATAGAAATGCCCGATGAGATTAAAGCTAAGATAAAAGAAGTTATCCAGCGTAACTATAACGTTAAAAGTTTTCGCCTGGAGATCCCCGGCGATTTGGATTTTAAAGCCGGGCAATTCCTGTCCGTTGAGCTTGAAAATAATCCAACATTAAAAAAATACCTTTCCATTTCTAGTTCACCGACGGAAAAATGCTATTTGGAGTTTACCAAAAAGTTAACCCAAAGTGATTTTTCCCAAGCATTGGATAATTTACGAGCAGGCGATCAGGTAACTATTCAATATCCTTTCGGTAGATTTATATTAGATGAAGCTGTTTCGAAAATTGCTTTTTTATCCGGAGGCATTGGAATCACTTCGATCAGAAGTATTTGTAAATATGCAGTTGATAAGAATTTGGCCGTAGATATAGTGTTAATTTATTCCAACCGCACTGTGCGGGATATTGTATTTAAAGATGATTTTGACGCGATGGTAAAAAAATATCCGTCTTTAAGGGTGGCGCATGTTTTGTGTGAAACAGAACCCGGATTTAAGTGTAGGGTTGGCTTAATTAATGGCACGGTTATAAAAAATGAGATCCCGGATTACCTAGAGAGAAAGTTTTATCTTTGTGGCCCGCCGCCGATGGTTGAGGCGATGCGTAAGATATTGACCGAGGAATTGTTTCTGCCAAGCGCTAAGATTATGTTGGAGAATTTCCAGGGGTATTAATTATGGCTGCGATAAAAATATTGCCGGATATATATTCGGTGGGCGTAGTAGACTGGAAGATCCGTAATTTTCACGGGCATACTTATACCACTAAAAGAGGCTCAACCTATAATGCCTATCTTATTATTGATGAGAAGGTTGCCCTTATTGATACTGTTTTAGGCGGTTTTTCGCAAGAATTAATCAATAATATTCAAGAGATCATCCCTTTAGAAAAAATAGATTATATTATTGCTAATCACGTGGAAACCGATCACTCCGGGGCGTTGCCGTATCTTATGCCTCTTTGCCCGAAAGCTAAGATTTTCGGTACCGCTAAATGTAAGGAAGGGCTTTACCGGCATTATTACAAGAATTGGGATTTTGAAATTGTCAAAACTTCTGATGCGTTAAAATTAGGCAGGCGCACGCTTAATTTTATTGAAGCGCCGATGATTCATTGGCCGGATAGCATGTTTACTTATTGTCCCGAGGATTCTTTACTTATGCCTAATGACGCCTTCGGCCAGCATTTTGCCACCAATGAACGTTTTAACGATCAAGTTGATCAGGCTGCCTTAATGGAAGAGGCTGAGTCTTATTATGCCAATATTCTTTGGCCGTTAGGCTCGGTAATTTTAAGAAAGCTTCAGGAAATACAGAAATCAAATTTATCGATTAAAATGATTGCGCCTAGCCACGGGGTTATTTGGCGTCAGGATCCGGCTAAAATAATCGAGGCTTACCTTTCCTGGGCCACAGGTAATACTAAAGATAAAGTAGTAATCGTTTATGAAACGATGTGGGGGGCAACGGATAAGATGGCTAAAAAAATTGCTCAAGGCCTAGTTAGCCAGGGCCTAGAGGTCAAGCTTTATGATATAGCCCAAAGCGACCGTACCGAGGTAATTACGCAGATGTTAACTGCTAAAGGTTTTCTTTTTGGCTCATCTACGCATGATAATGATATGTTGCCTAATATTGCCGCATTTCTGGAAATAGTTAAGGGTTTGAAGCCTAAAGGCAGGCGGGTTAGTTTTTTTGGTTCTTTTGGCTGGGCAGGAGGGGCGGTTAGTGAAATGCAGGAGATGCTCAAGGATAGCGGAGCTGATTTTATTCTTCCGGGCTTAGCTTTTAAATATGTTCCTGATCAGGTAGAGCTAGAGAGTTGTTTTGAATTTGGAAATAAATTTGCTAGACTTTTAAAATGATAAAAATTCCTGAATTCGTTATTGATTTCTTAAATGCTCAGAGTTTTGTGATTGTTTCTTCTTGGGATAAAGATGGGTTTCCCCATGCTTCATGTAAAGATATTGTTAAAATTGATCCTGCCGGAGGAGTTTATTTGGTTGATGTTTATTATGGGGCGACTGCCGAAAATATAAGAGCTAACCCCAGGGTAAGCATCAGTGCGGTTGATGAGCATAAATTTATAGGTTATTGCTTTAAAGGGAAGGCTGTGTTAATGTCTGATGCGATCAGCTCGGAGATCATTAAGGCTTGGGAGGATAAAATTACTGCTCGGCTAACCAAAAGATTGCTCAGAAATTTATCTGAGGATCAAGGCCGCGGACATCATCCTGAGGCAAGCCTGCCGCATCCTAAACATATTATTATGATCGAAGTAGAACAGATAGTTGACCTGGCGCCGTTTAATTTAAAAAAGCCTGCTTGACGGTTTAACTGTCGGTAGACGGCAGGCAAAGGAGATTATTATGGCTAAAAGTATTATCGTTTACAGTACTCCGGCTTGCCCCTGGTGTATTCGGGTTAAGCAATTTTTAAAAGAGAATAACATCCTATTTTTGGATTGGGATGTTTCCGTCGATAAAGTTGCTGCCGATGAGATGGTCAAGAAAAGTGGGCAGATGGGGGTGCCGGTATTAGATATTGACGGGGAAATTATTGTGGGGTTTGATAAAGATAAGATTAAACAATTATTGAATTTATGAAAACAAGGGGACGGTTCTCTTGAAAACAAGAGAACCGTCCCCATTATTTAAATTGAATATGCAAATTTATGATTTGATTATTATCGGGGCCGGGCCGGCGGGAATTACCGCCAGCGTTTATGCGGCCAGAAAGAAACTGAATTTTTTAGTGATTTCCCTGGATATCGGCGGGCAGACTGCCTGGAGCGGAGAGATCGAAAATTATACGGGGTATCAATTTATCACCGGACCGGATTTAACGCAAAAATTCGAAGAACATCTGCGTAAATACGGCATTGCCCTAAAAGAAAATGAAGAAGTTTTGGAGATTGCTAAATCTGGTGAAATTATTTCGGTTAATACCAATAAAGGTAATTATCAGTCCCGAACGGTAATTATTGCCTCCGGGAAAAAATCTAGGGAACTGGGGGTGCCGGGGGAAAAAGAATTTAAGAATCATGGCCTGACCTATTGCGCTACTTGCGATGGGCCGCTTTTCTCAGGCAAGGTAGTTGCGGTGATCGGAGGCGGTAACTCGGCCCTGGACGCTGCCTTACAATTGACTAAGATCGCCAAACATATTTACATTATAAATATCACCGAACAGTTGGCCGGAGACCAGATTATGTTGGAAAAGATAAAGCAAGCCGAAAATGTCACAATTTTGAATAGTCATCAGATTACGGCGATTTCCGGAGATAGATTTGTTCGCGCAATTAAAATCAAGAATAAAGATGGCCAGAAAGAATTGGCAGTCGAAGGAGTTTTTGTGGAAATAGGTCTTATTCCTAATTCGTCTTTTGCTAAGAATGTGGAAAAAAACACAAAAAATGAGATTAATATTGATTTAGCGAATCAAACCAATATTCCGGGAGTATTTGCCGCCGGGGATGTTAGTAACGTTCTGGAGAAACAGATTATTATTGCCGCCGGAGAGGGTTCCAAAGCTGCGTTAAGCGCTTTTCGTTATCTGGCCCGAAAGAATTTTGGAAAATAAGTTGCGGGTAATTTTTAAGGTGCTACAATAAATCAAAATTAAAGGGAGGGTAATAAAATGAGAGATAGAATTGAAAAAGCGTTGAATAAGGTTAGGCCAATGCTGGCTGCAGACGGCGGAGACGTGGAGTTAATCGATGTCACTCCCGATGGTGTAGTTAAGTTAAAACTAAAAGGAAGCTGCGGATGCTGCCCGATGAGCTCGATGACCTTGAAGATGGGAATTGAAAGGATTTTGAAACAGGAAGTCCCGGAGATTAAGGAAGTTGTCGCTCTGTAAAGAATTTTACCATGACTCTTCAGGATAAGCTCTCCGGGCTTAAACGTAAAATTCGCGGATATAAATCTTGTTTAGTAGCATTCTCCGGCGGCCAGGATAGCGCATTACTGCTTAAGATTTGCGCTCTGGTTCTTAAGCCGGAAAAGCTCTTAGCGGTTACGGCGGTTTCGGCTACCTATCCTCAAGCAGAATTAGCTAAGGCTAAAATACTGGCTAGAAAAATAGGGGTAAGGCTTAAAATAATCAGGACTGAGGAGCTGGATAATAAAAAATTTTCCGCTAACTCCGTTAAGCGTTGTTATTTTTGCAAAAAAGAGCTCTTTAGTAAATTAATTCGGATTGCTCAGCAGAATAGAATAGATTTTGTTTTGGATGCCAGTAATCTTTCGGATAAGTTAGATTATCGTCCGGGAAGCGTCGCCCGAGCCGAACTTAAAATAAAATCGCCTTTAGCGGATGCCGGTTTTACTAAAAAAGATATCCGGAATTTGAGCAGAAAATTAGGCCTGGCCAGTTGGAATAAACCACCCTTGGCCTGCCTGGCTTCGCGTATACCCTACGGCATAAAGATTACTGCCGGAATACTTAGGCAAATTGACCGGGCAGAGGAGTATTTAATCAGCCTCGGATTTAAACAGGTGCGTTTGCGTCATTATGACGGGCTTTGCCGCATTGAGGTTGAGCAGGGTGATATCGGCCGCTTGCTGGGCAAGCGAGAGCAGGTAGTCGGCCGGCTAAAAGATTTAGGTTATAATTATATAACTTTGGATTTAGAGGGCTATCGAACGGGTAGTTTGAATGAGGTAATTAAAAAATGAAAAAAGTATATTTAGATTACGCGGCAACCACTCCGGTGGATCCGCAAGTTTTAGAAGCAATGGAGCCTTATTTTTTTGAGAAATTCGGTAATGCCTCCAGCCTCCATGCTTACGGACAAGAAGCAAAAAAAGGCTTAGAAGACAGCCGGCAGATCCTGGCTGATTTTCTCGGCGCCAAACCTGAAGAGATTGTTTTTACTTCCGGCGGCACGGAAGCGGATAATTTTGCTCTTTTAGGAACTGCTTATGCTTTAGAAAAAAAAGGCAATCATATTATTACCTCAGTTATCGAACACCATGCGATTAGCGAGCCGGCGAAATTCTTAGAGAAAAAAGGGTTTAAAGTCACTTATCTGGGCGTGGATAAAGACGGGCGGGTATCTTGCGATGATTTAAAAAAGGCGATTACGGATAAAACTATTCTGGTTAGCATTATGCACGCTAATAATGAAATCGGCACGATTCAACCGATTGCGCAGTTGGCCCAGATTGCTAAAGAGAGTGGAATTTATTTTCATACTGATGCGGTGCAGACATTTGGGCATATTCCGGTAAATGTTAATGAGCTCAATGTGGATCTCTTGTCGCTTTCAGCGCACAAGTTTTACGGGCCAAAAGGAGTGGGGGCTTTATATATTAGAAAAGGCACGCGCTTAGAAACATTTATGCGCGGGGGAGATCAAGAGAGGGGAAGGCGCGCATCCACGCATAATGTTGCCGGTATTGTCGGTTGCGCCCGGGCAATCCAGCTTTGTCAAGAGAAGCTGGAATATGAGATTAAATTTCAAAGCGCTTTACGCGATAAATTGATTAAAGAGATTCCTCTGAGAATTCCTGAAGTTAGGCTCAACGGGCATGCTGTTTACCGCTTACCGAATAATGTAAATTTTTCCATCAAATATATTGAAGGCGAATCAATGCTTTTAAGTTTAGATATGCTGGGGATTGCCGTCTCCACCGGCTCAGCTTGTACCTCTAGTTCTCTGGAGCCTTCGCATGTCCTCTTGGCAATCGGCTTGGATCATGCCACCGCGCATGGATCTTTAAGGATAACTCTTGGCCG
>CAYIFW010000010.1:0-26538 GCA_964362795.1 uncultured Planctomycetales bacterium
ATTTATTGCCTGTTCCGCCTTGGGCAGTTTTAGAAAAACTGTCAAATAAATAAGCAAAGGTTTTGTATTTAGCAACGCAATCCAAATCCTCTTTTTTGCTGATCCTAAAAGCCTTGATGACTTGATAACCTTTAAATTTTTTACAATATTCCGGGGTTTCTTTGCCGTGAAACTGCAACATATCTAAACCGCAAAGCTTAGCGATCTTTTTCACAATCGATACCTTCTCATCAACAAATACTCCTACCAGCTTAATCTTCTTCGGCAG
This sequence comes from uncultured Planctomycetales bacterium, assembly GCA_964362795.1. GTDB lineage: Bacteria > Omnitrophota > Gorgyraeia > Gygaellales > Profunditerraquicolaceae > UBA6249. The sequence continues at coordinate 269 of CAYIFW010000010.1, forward strand.
GATCCGCGCGATATTTCTTGCCTTCTCAGGCCTAATATAGCGAAGGCTCTTTTTATAAAAAACAAATCCCAAGGCATGGGCGCCGGAAAAATAACTCAACAGCGCATCCTCTAAATTTGTAATCCCGCAAATCTTGACTTTTACCCTCAACGCAATTGACATAATATACTAATACTTAAGCTTTACTCAATCCAGATGAATACTTAAGACAAAAATTTCTTAATCTAATAAATTTGTCTCTTTCTAAATTTATACTCACATCACCTTTTTGTATACAAATAGAATAATCTAAATAATATCTTTTACAAATATTCCTATATTTTTTATTTTCTTTAACTTCTTTAGATTTCTTACTAAAAATTGCTTCCAGTAAACGGTTTTCGTTTATAATATCTTGCGATGTAGATTGGCTTATTATATTTTTATCAATCAAGAAATTTTGAAAAATATTTTTTTTATCTGATATAGTTTTTCCCAAGAATACTAATAGATCCTTCCATTCTTTGCGACTCAATTCAAACGAGCAGCATTCATGAATGTTGTAAGGATGTTTAAAAGTAATATGTATGGGGGATTTCTTATTCCGAGAATACAAGTAAAATTCCTTATTTCCAAATCCTTTTCTTTCTGATCTATCATAAATATCCATCTTTTTATTCAACCACTCTGCAAATCTCTTTTTACTCTTCATAGAACTTCTCCTTTTTACAAGATGGCCTCAAACTTACCACCCCATCACCTCTTCTACTTTATTCTTTATATCCGTCGATTCCATAAAAGCAGTGCCGATCAATACTGCGCTAGCACCTAAAATCTTAAGAAATAAAATATCCTGAGAACTTCTTATTCCGCTCTCCACAACCACGATCTTATCGCGCGGGATCAAAGTAAATAATTTCTCGGTAGTCTTAAAATCAACTTCTAGCGTACGCAAATTACGGTTATTGATCCCGACAATCGGAACCTTTAGGCCCAAGACCTTTTTAAGTTCTTTCTCATCGTGCACTTCAACGATATAATCAAGGCCCAGAGTATCGGCAATCTGCATGAATTCGACTAATTTATCTTTGGTCAATAAATCCGCAATCAACAAAATAGCATCCGCTCCTAAATAGCGCGACTCATAAACCTGATAACTTTCCAGAATAAAATCTTTTCGCAACACCGGGCCGTTAAATTTAGTTTTTACTTCATTAATATAAGCCGGATTGCCGCTGAAAAAATCCTCTTCAGTTAAAACTGAAATGGCCTGGGCCCCTGCATCCTGATAAGCGACAGCAATATCCTGTAAATTAAAATTCTGACGGATCAAGCCCTTAGAAGGCGAAGCCTGTTTAATTTCGGCAATCAGAGAAATCTGACGCGGCTTACTGATTGCCTCTTTAAACGGACGCGTTGCCGGCAAGCCAACTAACTTGGCTTTTAAATCCTCTAAACTGAGTTGCTGCAGCGCTAAAGCAATTCTTTCTTTCTTCTTAGCCACAATATCCTTAAGCATATCGGTTTTCGCCATTTTATTGTGAATACTCCTTCAATAGTTCAAGTTTATGCAAAGCTGAGCCGGAATTAATTGATTTTTCCGCCAGTTTTATTCCCGCATCAATTGTATCGGTTTTATCCGAGGCATAAATAGCGCAGCCAGCATTAAATAAAACAATATCCTGGTGGGCTCCCCTTCCCCCTGCCAATACATCACGGGCAATCTCTACATTCTCCTGGATTGAGCCACCCAGTAAATCATCCGGCTTAGCCCTTTTAAAACCAAAATCTTCCGGCGTAATTTCATATTCTTGCAGTGACCCGTTAACTATCTCAACCACAAAGGTTTTATCCGTCGTAGTTACTTCATCCAGGCCGTCGGCGCCATGCACCACTAAAATATGTTTGGAACCTAAATTATGCAAAACTTGCGCCAAAGGTTTAGTCCAGGCTTTAGAATATACTCCGATCAGCTGATTAGTAGCCCGGGCCGGATTAATCAACGGCCCTAAAATGTTAAACATAGTCTTCTGAGCAATTTGTTTTCTGGCCGGCATAACATAGCGCATTGCCGGATGCAGGTTCGGCGCAAATAAAAAAGCAATCCCGAATTCTTGGAGGCATTTTTTAATCTTTTCCCGATCCATATTAATATTTACGCCTAAGGCTTCCAAAATATCGGCGCTGCCGCATTCACTGGAGACCGAACGGTTGCCGTGTTTAGCGACGATAACTCCGGCGCCGCTTGCCACTAAAGCGGTAAGCGTGGAAATATTAAAAGTCCCTTTTTTATCCCCACCGGTGCCGCAAGTATCCAATATATTCAACTTATCGATAATAATCGGATCAACATATTTCAACATGACATTCACCGCCGCGGTCAACTCCTCCACGGTTTCGCCTTTAGCGCTGAGCGAAGTTAAAAACGCTACGATATCGGCAGTCGAAGTTGCCCCGCTTAAAATCTCCCGCATCACCTCTTGCATCTGGGATTCGGAAAGGTTTTTTTTCTCAAACAGTTGTTTAATTAAATCTTTAATCATTTAATTTTAATAAAATTATCCAAAATCTGTTTTCCGCTTTTAGTCAATATGGATTCCGGATGAAACTGCACTCCCCACAGAGGATAATCTCTATGTTTTAGCCCCATAATTTCATTTTCCTTGGTGCTGGCGATTATCTCTAAGCAATCCGACAAGCTTTTCTTGTCAACCAACAGGGAATGATAGCGCGTGGCTAAAAAAGGATTGGGAATATTTTTAAAAATATCTTTTTTATTATGATAGATCTTAGAGGTTTTACCGTGCATTAATCTTTTGGCTCCGACGATCTTGCCACCGAAAACATAACCGATGGCCTGATGGCCCAGGCAGACCCCTAGAATAGGAATTTTTCCGCAGAATTCCCGAATAACCTCGCAGGAAATTCCGGCATCCTCCGGCCTTCCCGGGCCGGGAGAGATCACAATTTTATCGGGATTAAGTTTTTTAATATCCTTAACCGTCAAAGCGTCATTGCGATAAACTAAAACCTTCTGGCCCAATTCTCCTAAATATTGCACCAGGTTATAAGTAAAAGAATCGTAATTATCAATCATCAAGATCATTCTTTTTCTCTCCAAACTTTAGCGCCCAAATTAATTAATTTTTGTTCGATAAATTCGTAACCACGCTCCAAGTGATAAATTCGGGAGACCGAGGTTTTACCACTGGCAGCTAACCCCGCCAAAACTAAACCCGCCGACGCGCGCAGGTCGCTGGCCATTACCGGAGCTCCGGATAATCTTTTGATCCCCTCGACAATCGCATGCGGCCCCTCTCTTTGAATATGGGCGCCCATACGGTTAAGCTCGGAAACATGCATAAACCTGTCGGGATAAATTTTTTCGGTGATTACGCTAATCCCTCGAGTTACGGCCATCAAACTCATCATCTGGGCCTGCATATCCGTGGGAAATCCCGGATACGGGAGAGTGGTTATATTTATACTCTTTAACCTGCAGTTGCCTTTGACGCGCAGTGTGCCGTCAAGATGCACGATATTGGCTCCAGCCTCAGATAATTTATCCATCAAAGATCCCAGGTGTTCATAGCGGACATTTTTAATTAAAACATCTCCTCCGGTAATCAAAGATGCCAAAATCAAAGTTCCGGCTTCGATGCGATCAGGAATTATTAAATGTGTTGCCCCGTGCAAATGTTTTACGCCTTCGATTTCAATCACCGGGGTACCCTGGCCTTTAATTTTTGCGCCCATCTTAATTAAGAACTCCGCTAAATCTACAACCTCCGGTTCGCAGGCCGCGGATTCAATTATCGTTTTACCTTCGGCTAAAACCGCAGCCATCATCACATTATCCGTAGCTAGAACTGAAGAGCCATATACTCCGCCTAAATAAACATAAGCCCCGCGTAATTTTTTAGTTGTAGCCACCACATAACCTGCCTCGACGCTAATTTTGGCGCCTAGCGCTTTAATTCCCTTCAAATGCAGGTCTACCGGACGCACTCCGATCACGCAGCCTCCGGGTAAAGACACTTTAGCTTTTTTTAATTTTCCTAAAAGCGGGCCTAAAACGCAGAATGAAGCGCGCATCGTCGAAACTAATTTATATTCAGCAATATAACTTGAGGTTTTACCCGCGGAAACACTTACTCTGCCTTTATCAAACTCCGCCACTTTTCCTAAAGCCCGCAGAATTTTAAGCATACTGTTAGTATCGCGCAGATTCGGTACGCCGCGAATTATACAGGGCTCATCAGTAAGCAAGGTTGCCGCCAATATTGGCAACACCGCATTCTTTGCCCCGGAAACCGTCACTTCGCCTTTTAATTTTACTCCGCCCTCAATAATTAATTTATCCATTTATTCCTTTTTTCTGGCCATGATTAGGCGATTAATATTATTATAATCTTTAATTACCCGGATATCACGGAAATTTTCTTTGTCCAACATGGCGCAAACCTGCGCAGACTGATTAATCCCCACTTCTAAAGCCAATATTCCGCTGCTCTTTAAATAGGCTTGCGCCTGATTAATGATTGGCGCATAAAAATCTAAACCCTCAATACCCGCGGCTAAAGCATTTACCGGCTCAAAAGATATCTCTTTGGCCAAACTGTTTAACTCAGAAGTTGCCACATAAGGCGGATTACTGATAATTAGATCAAACTGCTCTTTTTTTAATTCAAGCGCGCTAAAAATATCGCCGCGTAAAAATTTAATCTCTACTTTATGTAAGCAGGCATTTTCTGCGGCTAATTGCAAAGCTGGCTCGGAAATATCTCCGGCCCAAACAATTGAACAAGGTAATAATTTAGCTAAAGAAACGGCAATGCAACCGCTTCCCGTGCCCAGGTCAAAAATTTTAGGGCAATCAATACCTGAGGCTTTTAATTCGTTGATCGCCGACTCAACTAAAATCTCAGTTTCCGGGCGGGGAATCAAGGCCCGGCTGTCGACTTTAAATTCCAAACCCATGAATTCGCAATGGCCTAAAATATACTGCAACGGCTCAGCGTTAATCCTACGCTGGAGTATTTTAGAAATTAAAACAGATTTATCTTGGGTTAACTTTTTATCTTTATTCAGATATAAAGATAATCTGTCGCAATTTAAAACATCGCTGAATACTAACTCCGCCTCATTCATTCTTCTTCTCGGTTTCTGCTTTTAGTAAGGCTGCGAAAAGCTCATCCATCTGGCCCTCTAAAATCGCCTCTAATTGATGCGAGGTAAAATTAATCCTGTGGTCGGTAACCCGGCGGTCCGGAAAATTATAAGTGCGGATCTTCTCGCTGCGGTCGCCGGTGCCAATCTGCGTTTTTCGGGCGCTGGATAATCTCTTGGCCTCTTCCTCAATTTTTACCTCTAAAATACGCGCGCGTAAAACACGCATCGCCTTAGCTTTATTCTTGATCTGTGAACGCTCATCCTGACAGGCAACTACAGTTCCGGTGGGAAGATGCGTAAGCCTTACCGCGGAATCGGTTTTTTGCATATGCTGTCCGCCGGGGCCGCTGGAGCGGTAGGTATCTACTCTTAAGTCTTTAGGCTCGATAACCAGATCAACCTCTTCAGCTTCCCGCAATACCGCCACGGTGGCCGTAGAAGTATGGATTCTGCCTTGGGATTCAGTAGTCGGAACGCGCTGCACCCGGTGCACTCCGCTTTCAAACTTCAACAAACCAAAAGAATCTTTTCCCTTTACGCCAAAAACTATTTCCTTGATTCCGCCAGCTTCATTGACACTAGATGACATCGGCTCAATATCCCAATTTTTAATCGCGGCGTATTTTGAATACATCCGGTAAAGATCCGCCGCAAAAAGCCCGGCTTCATCCCCCCCGGTGCCCTGCCGGATCTCAATAATACAATTACGCCCGGCATCTTTATCCACGCCGGTCATCATTTTATTTAATCCGGCAAGAATATTTATTTTTTTGGTTTGGAGGTCTTTGAGCTCATCTTGGGCCAGCTCCAGAAAATCCTTATCATGCTTTCCTTGCAACACAACCTCCAGATCGTCTGTCTCCTTAAGCAAATTATTATATTCGCCAAATAAAGAGACCAGATCCTTGCTGTCAGAAAGCTCCTTGGCCAGCTTATTATATTGCTGGCGGTCGGCAATCTGCTCATGGTCGGCTAAAAGACGCTCCAGTTCCTGGTAACGGGCAGTTAGTTTTTCTAACTGCTCATACATTTTATTTTTTAGCATATTTCTTCACAAACTTATCCACGCGTCCGGCAGAATCGACTAATTTTTGCTTGCCGGTAAAAAACGGATGACATTTTGAACAAATCTCGACACGAATACTGGGTTTAGTCGAGCGGGTGTGCACCGTCTCGCCGCAGGCACAGATAATCGTGCTTTCTTTGTAATTGGGGTGTACTTTTTCTTTCATTTTTATTTCCTCCTTATTATTATTTCTGGTTCATACTGTTTAAAAATTCTTCATTATTCTTAGTTTTCGCCAATTTCTCAATTAACAACTCCATCGCTTCCACGTTATTTAATTCATTTAAAACTTTGCGCAATATCCAGGTCTTCGATAAAACATCCGGTTTGACCAGCAGTTCTTCATGGCGGGTGTTCGATCGCTTGATATCAATCGCCGGATAAATCCTGCGTTGAAAAAGGTTACGGTCAAGCTGAGTTTCCATATTACCCGTACCCTTAAACTCTTCAAAGATAACTTCATCCATGCGGCTTCCGGTATCCACCAAAGCCGTAGCGATAATCGTTAAACTTCCGCCTTCATCGACCGCACGCGCCGCTCCAAAGAATCTTTTAGGTTTCTGCAAGGCGTTAGAATCAATACCGCCTGAAAGCACCTTTCCGCTATGCGGAACTACGGAGTTATAAGCGCGCGCCAGGCGAGTGATGCTATCCAGGAGAACTACCACGTCGCGTTTATGCTCCACCAGCCGCTTGGCTTTCTCTAAAACAATCTCAGCAACCTGCACATGCCTCTCCGGCGGTTCATCAAAAGTCGATGAAATAACTTCACCTTTGACATTACGTTGCATATCCGTAACTTCTTCCGGCCGTTCATCAATTAAAAGAACAATCAGGATGACATCAGGATTATTAGTCGTAATCGCATTAGCGATCTTCTGCAACAGGACAGTTTTGCCGCTATAAGGCTGGGCAACAATCAAACCGCGCTGGCCGCGCCCGATCGGCGTAAGCAAGCCCATAATCCGCATCGACAACTCATCCGGTTTAGTTTCCATATTAAAAGGCGAATTTGGATAAACCGGAGTTAAATTATCAAAAAGCACCTTTTCTTTGACCTCCTCCGGATTCTCAAAATTCACCGCTTCAACCTTAAGCAAAGCAAAGTATTTTTCACCTTCCTTAGGCGGGCGAATCTGTCCGCTCACCGTATCCCCGGTGCGCAGTTCAAATTTTCTAATCTGTGACGGAGAAATATAAATATCATCCGGACAAGGCAGATAATTATAATTCGGGCTTCTTAAAAAACCAAAACCTTCGGAAAGGATCTCTAGAACCCCTTCGCCGAACATCAGCCCTTCCTTTTCCGCCTGAGCCTGAAGTATTTTAAAAATCAGGTCCTGTTTTTTTAAGCCGCTTATACCGTTGGCGTTTAATTCTTTGGCCAATTTATTCAGCTCGGTAATTTTCATATCTTTAAGATTTTTAATATCTAACTTTTCCACAACTTCCTCCTTATTTCTAACACCTGTTTCCTGGTTTCACTGATTGATCTACTATTATCTATTGTAAAATCCGCAAAGCCTAACTTGGCTTTTTGCGAAATCTGAGATTTCAATCTCTCTAGAATCTGCTTCTTGGTTAAGCCCGAACTTTTCTGCTTGCGTAAAATTTGCTGATTTCTTTTAGCCCTGACGACGACCAGCTTATCCACTATTTTTCTTAAACCCGCTTCAATAATCAAAGCCGCATCCAGAATTACAATTTTCTGCCTGGAAGCCTTAATCCGGCGTTTAATCTCTTTAATTAACACCGGATGCACAATGCCGTTAAGCTTAGCTAAAGCAGCTTGATTGGCAAAAACTATTTTGGCTAACTTTCCCCGATCAATTTGACTATCCGGCTTAAGGATAGTCTTGCCGAAAACTTGCTTTAATTTTTTATAAACGCTGCTTCCTGCGGATAAAGAGTTATGCCCCAGGCGATCCGCATCGATCAACAAACAGCCCTGGGTTTTAAACATTTCTGCCACCGTGCTTTTTCCGCAGGCGATACTGCCGGTAATTCCTAAAACAAATTTATTTTTCTTTAGTTTTGACATATAACTGGCTGTACTTATCCGCGGAAGCCTTCCAGGAAAAATTACATCCCATGGCGTTTAAAACTAAGCGCCTCCACTGAGTTTTATTTTTAAAAACCGAAATTGCCTGTTTAATTGTTTTCACCAGTTCAAGTTTAGTGTAACCGGTAAAAACAAAACCATTATTTTTATTAATCGTATCCGCGAAACCTCCGGTCTTAAAAACCAGAGGTATTGTGCCATAGCGCAAACTAATCAATTGTCCCAGGCCGCAAGGCTCATATTTTGAGGGCATAAGAAAGATGTCGCTTCCGGCATAGATCTTATGCGCCAGCGGATCATCGAATCTTAAATTTAAAGAGATATTCTGCGGGTATTTCTTAACCGCCCCTTTTAAGATCTGATGATATTTCTGGTCGCCGGTCCCCAGGATAACTAATTGCGCCTCCATTTTACAAAACTCTTCTAAACTCTCGGCAAAAATATCGAAACCTTTTTGTTCTGCCAATCGAGATACGATGCCTAAAACCGGTACCGCCGCGTTCACCGGTAATCCGCATTTCTTCTGCAGATCCTCTTTATCCCAGGCTTTATTCTTTAAATCACGCAGGGAATAATTATGTAAAATAAATTTATCCGTATCCGGATCCCAAACCGAATAATCTATGCCGTTTAATATTCCGCTTAAAACATTTTTACGTTCCCGAAGCAGTCCTTCTAACCCGAACCCAAACTCTTTAGTCTGAATCTCCTTGGCATAAGTGGGGCTGACCGTATTAAGAAAATCCGCAAAAATTACTCCGCCCTTAAGCAGATTGATCCGATCATAAAATTCCAGGCCGTTAACACTAAAAAGATTTTCGCTAAGCCCAAGTTTGGCGAATTCATCTTTAGCAAAAATCCCCTGATAACCGATATTATGAATAGTTAATAAGGACTTAATCCGATTATAAAAACTATTATCTGCATATAAAGTCTTTAAATATACCGCCATCAAACTGGCCTGCCAATCATGCAAGTGCAAAATATCGGGTTTAAAATCTATTTCTTTTAATAAATTCAGCCCCCGGCGGCAGAAAAATGTAAACCTTTCCAGGTTATCCGTGTAATCACCGTTTCTGTCACCATAAAGGCCGGGCCGGTCAAAATAAAGGCTGTTCCGGAGGAAATAAACTTTAATATTTTTCCCAATGATTGAAAATGAAATGTCTTCGGAGACCCGGTTAATCTTAATTTTTGCATCCGCGATACCAAGATATCCGGGCATAATCACAATTATTTCATGGCCGCAATACTCCAAAGCCAAAGGCAAGGCTCCGCCCACATCCGCCAGCCCGCCGGTCTTAGCAAATGGCACAACCTCGGAAATTACCATGGCTATCTTCATTAAGCTTTCTCCTTGCCGCAGGGATAAGCCGTCATCTCCAACCAATTTGGCCCTTTTTTCATATCTACCTTAATCGGAACATTCAATTTAGCCACCTGTTCCATTTTATCTTTAACTAATCCGGCCAATACTTTTAATTCTTCAACCGGTAAATCAAAAACCAGCTCGTCATGGATCTGCAGAATCATCTTAGCCTTGAGGCCTTTAGCCTTAATCTGTTCTGCGATACTAATCATCGCCAACTTAATCAAGTCAGCAGCAGTTCCCTGAATAGGAGTATTTACCGCCTGGCGCTGCGCAAACTGCCGGATTCCCATATTTTTATTATTAATCTCAGGGATATACCTTCTTCTGCCGAATAAGGTCGTCACAAATCCCTGCTCCTGGGCCTGCTTAATTTGCGAGTCGATATATTTTTTCACCTTCGGATAACGCAAAAAATAGGCGTCGATAAAATCCTGCGCCTGATTTATGGAAATATCCAAATCTTTAGCCAGGCCATAAGCGCTCTGTCCGTAAATGATACCAAAATTAACTCTTTTAGCCGTCTCGCGCATATCACTTTTAACCTGGCCTTCGCTGATATTGTTGATTAAAGAAGCTGTCAGGCGATGCACATCATGGTTATTATGAAAAGCTTTGACCAATGTGTCATCTCCGGAAAGATGCGCTAATACCCTTAACTCGATTTGCGAATAATCACAGGATAATAAACAATTATCTTTTCCGGTGGCAATAATTGCCTGCCGGATTTTGCTGCCGATATCGGTTTTAATCGGAATATTCTGCAGGTTAGGATTACTAGAGCTGAGCCTGCCGGTTTCCGTGACCGTCTGATTAAAAGAGGTATGCACTCTGCCGGTTTTAGAATCTACCAGCTTAGGCAGGGCATCAACATAAGTATTTTTTAACTTGGTCAACTGCCGATACTCTAACAACAAAGCCGGCAGGGCATGTTGGCCGCTCAAGCGGTTAAGCACCTCTTCATCCGTCGATGGTCCGGTTTTAGTTTTTTTAATCACCGGAAGGCCTAGTTTCTCGAATAAAACCTGCCCTAGCTGTTTCGGGGAATTAATATTAAACTGCGTGCCGCTAGATTCATAAATATCCGAAATCAATTTTATTAATCTCTGCTCCAGCTCATGCGCAAGATTTTTAAGTAATTTTAGGTCCAACTTGATCCCGTCGATCTCCATCTGAGCTAAAATACCCACCAAAGGCATCTCCAGATCGGAAAATAAACCAAAGAGATCTTTTTCTTTTAAAGCCTTGGTCAACACCGGCTTTAATTTAATGATCAAAGCCAGAGCCTCTTGGGACTGGAAACTTTCCGGCTGCCGGATAAATTCGCCCAGGTTTTCCAATGCCAGATCCGTTAAAGCATAGCTTAAACGTGAAGGGTTTAGAAGATGGGCGGCAATCATCGTATCAAAATCCAAACCGTTTAAAATTAAGTCTTCTTTAACCAGAGTTACTTTTAATTTCTTCAGGTCATGCCCGGTTTTTTTAATCTGCGTGTTAGAGATTGCCTTAGGCAAATCAATTTTAGCGCTTTTAGCGTTGAATAATTTATCACCCACGGCAAAAAATAAATCCTCGGCGCCTGTTCCGCAAAGAGAGATTTCGCGGCAATCTTTTAATAAATCCTTTAATTCTTTTTTATCGCAAGCGTGCAAATTAACCGGCGTTTTTTCCTCATCCGTTTCCGGCAATTCACTGAGTAGTTTTTTAAACTCTAATCTTTTAAAAATCCGGGATAACTGCGCGAAATCGGCGCCGCCGACTTTAGCCTGTTTTAAATCCAACTCCATATCCACCAACTGGTTCAAACTGATTAACTCTTTATTTAATTTTATGCGCTCAATATTTTCGGATATACTCTCTCTTAATTTTTCCGACTCGATCTTAGAAATGTTTTTAAGCAATTTATCCAATGAACCAAATTCAATAATAAGTTTTTTTGCGGTTACCTCGCCGATGCCCGGGACTCCCGGAATATTATCGGAAACATCCCCCATAAGAGAAATGACATCACTAACCTTATCCGGATCCACTCCAAAAAGCTCTTTTACTTTAGCCGCATCATAAAGCACGCCGTCATCTTTATAAGGATTAAACACCGCAATATTCTTATCCACTAATTGCAGGATATCTTTATCGCTAGAGACAATCGTCACGGAAATCTTTTTTGCCGCAGCCGAGCGGGCAAGTTGGGCGATAATATCATCGGCCTCAAAACCTTTTTTTTCAAAAATAGGAATGCCGTAAGCGCTAACCACTTCTTTGATTAGGGGAATTTGCCCGGCCAGGCCGCTGGGCATCGCTTCCCTTTGCATCTTATACTCGGCAAATTTGGCCAGCCGAAAAGTATCGCGCGAAACATCAAAACAACAAACTAAATAATCCGGCTTCTGCTCTTTTAATATTTTATTCAGAATATTAATAAATCCGTAGATGGCATTGGTTTCCTGGCCGGTAGAGGTCCTTAAATCCCTTAAGGCATAAAACGCCCGGTAGCAAAATGCGGTAGCATCAATCAGGAATAAACTTTTTTCAGCCATTAATTAAATATTCAAGGAGTTCAATGTCAGGAAAGATGTTTTGCGGTACGCTTCTATCGCGTCAGAGCCCCTAGCTCTGCCTTCTCAATAAACGCTTCGATCTCCGGATTCTTCTCGTCTAAATATTGGGCATCCAAGGCTTCTTTGATTGCCGTAGCCAGATCCCCTTTTTTAAAACATTCTTTAGCTTTTTGAAAATGACTGCGGGAAAGTGCCTTATCATCTTTATTACCGGCGGATTTATTAACCGCCACATCATTCATCAGTCCGAGAACTTCGCCTTCGCGCAAATCCGCGAGGGGGTTCTTGGATAAAACGATACGGATATCCTTAAGCCGGCTGGCTGCTTTCTGCGTCCAGAGATCATCACTGGAACCGATTTGAACGCGCTTGGCCCAATAAAATGCCGCTTTTTCTAAATCACGTTTATTTTCATAAAGCAGCGCCAGATTCGTATAAGCGCTGGTATAGGCCGGATCGACCTTAATCGATTTTAGATAACACTGCTCCGCTTTATCGGAAGCATTAACCGCTTCATAAATAACCCCTAAATCATTATAAGCTTCGGCATAGCTGGGGTCTACGGCAACGGCCTTCTGATATAAAGCCATCGCCTCGGGTAAATTACCGACACGCTGGCATTCTAGCCCTGCTTGGCGGTAATTTCTGGCTTGCAGATACAATCCGTTTTTTTCATCCTGGGCAAAAAGAGAACCTACCAGGAAAAAAACACAAGAGATTGAAACTAAGGTAATTACGAATCTGGGCAGGATAGGTTTATTCATTTATGCATTAATTATATACACTTAAAATGCCCGCGTCAAGAAAAATTAATCGTCGTTTATCGCCCCGATCAGATGATCGAATCCAGGGTTAAAGCCGGATGCGCCACCTTATTTAAGAAGGCTAAAAGATCCTCTGAGGTAGTGGCGATTGTCTCATCGGCAATCTTCTCCAATAAATCCGCCTGTCCTGCCTGCGCGCAGGCCGCTTTTAATCTATTGCCCAGGATTTCTTTTAATTCTTTAGGCATCCAAACCACTCTCTTTAATCCGCCTTCGGCTGAAATAAATTTTTTACTTAAGATATATATTTTCCCCACTCCCAGAAACCCGGGAGTCTGCACCCCTCCTCCGACGGATCCGGCTAAAGTCGTAAAGCTCATCCCCGATGGGGTCATCCCGATATGATCGCGATGCACCAGCATTACCCCATTAGCCTCAGGGATTATCGCCACGATACATTCAAAACATCCGCAAGAAGATTGCGGCCCATTCATCAACGAATACATACTTACCGTATCAATTGTTTGATTGGATTTCTGCTGCACGAATTCATTGATCTTATCCCATTGGCCGAGCCGCCCGTCTAAAAGATTGCCTTTGAGTATCGGCTGATTCGGGCCGGTGGGCGTAATCTCAAAAGAAGCCTTGGCATCCAGCCAGGAATACGCCCCGCATAAACCTAAGCGCTCCGGGGTAACCACACAAACATGATTCGGCGCGAAAGACTGACACAATAAGCAGGAATAGAATGTATCCACACTCTCATCGGTCATCCCGGCCAAACGCTCATCGCGGTCATTATAAGTTTTTTGCGCTGCAGCAGATAACTTTTCCACATCCACCTGATTGGTATAAAGCTTAATCTGCACTTTATCCACAATCGCGCTATATTCCTGATGCAACATGGCGTGCAAAATAATGCCCAGATGTTTTAATCTAAAACCTTTTTCAAAAGCGTCCTTGGATATCCTGACCCAAACCATATCCCGCTGGCCCATATGCATCAGGCCCATCGCGTAATTTGTAAACCGGTGAATTTGCCGCTCCAGTATCGGCTCGAAATCTTTCTGCATCTTACGGCCAAAAACATCAACCATAATTGCCAAAGGCAAAGACTTGCTGCCGGCGGGCAATTGATCAATATCCGGACCAATCAACTCAACTAAACCATCTTGAACCTCAGTTTCTTCTTTAGCCAATAAAAATTCAACCGCCTGACTGGATTTTCCCCCAAACTCTACCGCCAATTGTTCTCGGCGCACACGTTCTCCCTCAAAAGCGGCGGCATAGGGCACCGGGACAGCTACTTGCGCCATTTTAACCTTAATCCCGCGGGTGATAATGCATTTGGAAGGTAATTTCTGATAATCTTTTTCCGTGACTAAAGCTTCAAATAATGTCGTATCAATTTTCCCCAGTTGCGGAACTTCTAAATCCGTAATTATCGGCAAGCCGAAAGCCAGAGCTCCTAAACCTGTGGCCACCAACAATTCATCCACATGGCTGAGCAATAAAACAAATGCCGGAACGCGATTGCGGATATAATCAGCGACCCCTTCCCACTGCCCGGGCTTAATGCCTCCGTAAATTAAAGGCGCGCGCAGGGCAAAATTTACCGCATAAATTGCCGAAAGATAATCATCACCTAAGGGAACAATATAATTTTCCAGGCCTAATCCCACCCCTTTATTCTGCAGCTGCTGGCGAAAAGTATTGCCACCAACATTGCCCGCTAATAAACTGACAATGCTTTTAGATTGAAAATTACGAATTAAATCCACCGCTGACTGATCATCGGAGGCCGGGCCTAAGATTACGGCAATTCCGGCAATCCTTCCATCGACTAGCTGCAGGCCCAAAGAACGCAAAATATTATCGGGAATAAACCCTAATCCTTCTTGAGGATGTTGTTGATTCAATACCGCCAAAGCCGCCAGAATTTCCTCGCAAATCAAAGTAGCCACGCCTTTATTCAACAGGCCGTCTAAACTATTAATTATTAAGCCGGTTGAAGTTGGCTTATTATCTGCTAAGCCTTGAGCCTGCTGTAAAGCAGCTAAACAATCTCCGAGAGTTTTAACTTCAATATTTAAGAGAGCATTAATTAACGGTAAATAATAATTCGTCTGAGGAAATTCAATTTTTGCGCTCTGGCCTTTTTCACTTATGGCCTTATCTAAAGACTGCCGGGTAAGCGCCAATACACTAGCGATGCCTTTTATTCCAAGTTCTGCGATCAGATTAGTCATCTCTTTTACCGCCTGCGGCTCCTCTGGTTTTAATTCAATTGCTGGATCAATAAACACCACTAAACATACACCAATAGCTTTACCGTCTTTAAATTTAACTGCCTCCGCCCTGCCTTCGCCGACGATTTCCTGAATCGGGCTGTTAATTACTTCAATATCCGCCGGCAACTCTAAATTAAGCTCGTCTACACTTACCAGCTTAATGGCAACTTTATGTTTATCCTGAATTAATTTGGCTACCCTTAAAGCTACTCCGGACGGGCCAGCAATACAGACGGTATCATTAATCAGATAATCATCTAATTTCTTAAAATCATCCTCGGAGCTTAAAAGCTGTACTCCTTTTTTTCTGGCTCCGGGAATCTGCGGCAAAGCGTTAGCCATCTATAATCCACATGCCTTTAAAACTAGCGGCACCATATTTGGCCAGCCAATCGACATAATATGAATCCCCTGACACATCGGCTTTAATTCCTTGATCAAACGGCTGGCGATTGCTATGGCTGAAGCCGGCTTATCTTGGCTATTTTCCATCTCTTTAATTAAATTATCCGGCACGGAAATTCCGGCAACATGTTGATTCATATAGTTAGCCATCGCTGCGGACTTAAGTAAAATAACCCCGGCGATAACCGGAATCTTAACATGTTTTATTCTAGAAATAAAATTTTCAAAAGTCTTTAAATCAAAAACTGCCTGGGTCTGAAAAAATTCCGCCCCCGCCGCAACTTTCTTATCCATCTTCATCAACTGCGGCTCCCAGGGATCTGCTCCGGGATTGACTGCCGCACCCAAACAAAATTTCGGAAAAGTACCTATTAACTTATTTCCATTTAAGTCCCGGCCGGTTTCTAACTTTCTAGCCGCCTGCAATAATTGCACGGAATCTAAATCAAAAACCGGTTTGGCTTGCGGATGATCCCCCAGCGTAGGATGGTCTCCGGTGGTGATCAAAACATTTTCAATGCCTAATGCGGCCGCCGAAAGTAAATCCGATTGCAAAGCCAGCCGGTTTCGGTCACGGCAGGTTAACTGATAGATCGGCTCAAAACCTTTTTGCTTAAGCAGAACGCTTACGGCTAAAGAACCTAAACGCATTACTGAGCTCTGCAAATCCGTAACATTAATCGCATCGACCCGATTACGGATGAGCTCGGCCTCTTCCATCAATTTTTGCGTTTCGATTCCTTTATCCGGGCCGACCTCGGAAGTAATTAAAAACTTTCCCACCTGTATTTTTTCTTTAAAGGTCATTAATTATTTACTGCTGAAGTTTGGTTGCCTCGACCAGATTGCGCATTAAAATAGCAACAGTCAACGGCCCCACCCCTCCCGGGACCGGAGTAATATGGCTGGCGCGTTTTTCGGCTTCCTGAAAATCTACATCCCCGACAATCTTATCATTTTGACAATTTATACCCACATCGATAACAATCGCTCCCTCTTTAATCCAATCTCCCTTAATCAGGCCGGGTTTACCCACAGCCACAATCAACACCTCCGCCCGGCGCACATGCTCTTCTAATTTTCCCGCTAGGCTCGTGGCAATATGGCAAACTGTAACCGTGGCAAATTTTTCCAGTAAAAGCAACGCCAGCGGCTTGCCCACAATCTCGCTATGGCCGACCACGACCACTTCTTTGCCATATAAATTTATTCCGGTAGAATTCAACAGTTCCATTACCGCAGTGGCCGTACAGGCAGCAATTCTTGCCCGGCCAAAAAGCACCTTACCCATATTCGACGGATGCATGCCTTCAACATCTTTTTTGACCGAAATAAGCTCACTTATTTTTTTATAATCTATCTGTTTAGGAATCGGCATCTGCAGCACGATGCCATTAACGCCCTTATCGCCGTTAAGTTTAAGAATAAAATCAATTAACGTATCTTCGGAAATATTCTCCGGCAATTGATGCAATTTATAAATTATCCCTATGCTCTGGGCGGTCTTCTCCTGGGATTTTACATAAGCCAACGCGCCGGGATCAGTTCCCACGACAATACTGGCCAAAACCGGAGGCTGACTTAACCCTTTCACCACCAGGCTTAATTCATTTTTTATTTTATCCGCTACCGGCTTACCCTCTAATAATTTTGCCAACTTTTTCCTCCATCTTGGCCCTGATCTGTTTAACGAATTTAGCTTTTAAGCGTAATTCTTTATTTATCGCCCCAGTCAACTTCTTATCATTAAGAGTTATTAAGTTAACCTCGACGTTAAAACAGGTAGCGCTGAAGGCTGATTCTAAAAATATCCCAGCGATGGCCGTATCGCTAATTAAATTTACATTGGTTTTGCCAACTAAAGGCGCCAACATCTTTAACCCTTCATAACAAAGCCTAGCCAGCATTAACGGCACATCCAAAGCTTGGCGTAGATCCTTGCTTTTATATGCCAGGACATCTAAATCAACTAACCCTAAGAAATCATCTCTTAATTTATCGGATTTTTTTAGAATTATTTTAAGTTCAGCTTCATATTTAGAATATTTAGGCTTACCTAAAGTAAAATTAATCACCATGCTCATCAGAGCCGCACCTAGAGCTGCGTTCATTGCCGCAGCCGAACCACCGCCGGGAGCGGCAACTTTAGAGGATAAATCGAATACATACTTAGTTAAACTCTGATTTTTATATTCCATAATTTTAAACTGTAAAACTTGCGCTTAATTCAAAAGCGTCTTTAATTAAAGATATTTCCGGCAAATTATCCGTATACAAAAGCGTCAGCACATCAAAACGACATAACTGTTCCAAAAGATTATTCGCTTTTAAATAAAAAATCGCGCTTTTAGCGATCTGCCGCTGCTTCTTAACCGAAACCGCATCGAGCGGGCTGCCAAACTTAAGCGAATGTCTGGCTTTAACCTCGATAAAACAAATCGTGCCCTTGTCTTCGGCAATTATATCAATCTCGCTGAATTTAGTTCTATAATTACAAAGCCTGACCTTATACCCTCTAGCTTTTAAAAATGCTAACGCTGTTTTTTCGGCAAGTTTGCCAAACTCTATTCTTTCGCCAAGCACTTTAAAAAACTCTTTCTGTGAATTGCTACGGGCCCGCGTTTTTTTAAGATATCCCGGTGCATCTGTGTTGGATAACCTTTATGCTGCCTAAAACCGTATTGTGGATAAATTTTGTGGTTAGCATCCATGATCTGATCCCGCCGGACTTTTGCCAAAATAGAGGCGGCGGCGATACTTAATGATTTACCATCCCCGCCAATAATACTCTGATAAGGCAGATCCAGCTTAAAACGCATATTTCCGTCAATAATCACAAATACCCGTTTTAATTCTTGAGCTTTAAGCTGCTTGATCAATTTAGAAATTGCTTTTTGCATAGCTAAGATTGTCGCCTGCAAAATATTGATCGCATCAATCTGCCGATGGCCAACCGTAGCTATAGCGTAATGAGATTTTTTCTTAATCTCCAAAGACGCGTTTTTTCTTCCGGCGCAGGTTAACTTTTTAGAATCATCAATGCGATTAGTAAAACAAAAACTTCTTAATAACACTGCCGCAGCTACTACCGGGCCGGCTAACGGCCCCCGCCCGGCTTCATCCACGCCGATAACTAAATCATAACCTCGTTGCTTTAGTTTTCTTTCGTAGCCTAACACTAATGCGCTTTTTCTTCTTTGCTTTCTATTTTAGTAGCGTGCTTACCGATCTTACCTCTTAAATAATAAAGCTTAGCTCTTCTAACTTTACCGGAACGGATGATCTCGATACGCTCGATAACCGGAGAATAAAGCGGGAATACGCGCTCAATTCCTTCTCCGAATGAAACTTTTCTCACGGTAAAATTAACCTTAGATCCTGATCCTTTTTTAGCGATAATCACTCCCTCAAAAGGATGCAGGCGAAATTTATCCGCGGTTTCCTGGATCCTGGTCATTACTTTTACCGTGTCTCCGACGTTGATCGCCGGCATTTCTTTTTTGGCAAAACTTGCCTCAATTGATTTAATATCCATTATTGTTGCCTCCTTTAAATGAGCGCTTAACTTACGAACACGCTAGTGTGAGTAAGTTAATGCACGAATTTACCCGCCGAATATGCTAAAATTCTAGAGAATTTTAGCATCGCTTATGAGGCGGGACTTTGCTTATTTTTTAATAAATCCGGACGTTTTAAACCGGTCCGCTTCAACGACTCAACTTTTCTCCAGGCCTCAATTTTATCATGGGCTCCGGAAAGCAAAACTTTCGGCACGCTCCATTTTTTAAATTGAGCCGGACGACTATACTGCGGATATTCTAATAGATTACCTTCGAATGACTCAAAATTCAAGGAATTTTTATCACCCAGCACCCCGGGAATCAGCCTAACTACGCTATCCACGACAACCATCGCCGCCAGCTCCCCCCCGGTTAAAACATAATCCCCGATAGAGATCTCTGCATCTGCTAAATGCAGCCTGACTCTTTCATCTATTCCTTCATAATGGCCGCAGATAAATATCAAATTCGCGCATTTAGATAATTTTTTGGCCTGGCTTTGATTATATTTTACTCCTTGCGGGCACAATAAGACTACCTTAACTTTACCTTTAATCTTTTTCTTAATTGCCTCAACTGCCCGGAAAATAGGCTCTATCTGCAAAACCATACCGCTGCCCCCGCCGAACGGGCGGTCATCGACCTTGTGATGTTTATCCAGGGTATAATCCCTTAAATCATGGATAAATAAATTTAGTTTGCCTTTAATCTGCGCCCGCTTGATGATTGATTCATCCAGGACGGCAGAAAACATCTTAGGAAAAATACTGATGATATCTATGCGCATATCTGGTTATTGTAATTCAGCAAAAACATCTGTTTAAATTGGCTAAATTTATCTTCTTTAATCACCGCACGGATCTGGCGCATTAAATCCAAAAAGAAATAAACATTATGCAAGCTCAATAAAACCAAACCCAGCATTTCTTTGGCGTTAAATAAGTGGCGCAAATAGGCGCGGGAAAAATTCTTACAGGTATAACAGGAGCATTTTGGATCCAAAGATTTAAAATCTTCGATATAGGCGGCATTACGGATAATAATTTTCCCGCTAGATGTAAAAGCCGTGCCGTTTCTTCCGTAACGCGTAGGGATTACGCAGTCAAACATATCCACTCCCCGCTCCACTGCCTCCACAATATCAAAAGGATAACCAATACCCATCGCATAACGCGGCTTATTAGCCGGAATCTGCCCCACAACTAAATCAATAATATTATAGATTAAATTACTGCTCTCGCCAACCGAAACTCCTCCGATAGAATAGCCGTCAAAATCCAGATCCACTAAACGCTTAGCGCACTCCAGGCGCAGGTCTTCAAAAGTAGCGCCTTGAATAATCCCAAATAATTTTCCCGGATTGCCTTGATGGGCTTTTTTAGAAATCTTGGCCCAGTCAATCGTTCTTTCCATAGCCACTTTAGCCTGATCCTTTATACAGGGATATTGCACGCATTCATCCAGCGGCATCATAATATCCGAACCCAAAGTCTCCTGAATTCTAATTACATCCTCAGGAGTAAGAAAATGTTTAAGTCCGTCGATATGCGACTGAAACTCGACTCCGTGGTCATGCAGCTTACGGAAAAGCGCTAAGCTAAAAATCTGATAACCTCCGCTATCGGTAAGGATAGGTTTATCCCAGCCCATAAATTTATGCAAGCCCCCGGCTTTTTTAATCACTTCGGTTCCCGGGCGTAAAAATACATGGTAAGCGTTAGAAAGAACAATCTGCGCCCCGGCATCCTGCACCTGCTGAAAAGTCAAACCTTTAACCGTAGCATGCGTGCCAACAGTCATAAAAGCCGGAGTATCAAAATCCCCGTGGGCGGTAGTAATTTTACCCAGCCTGGCTTTACTATTTTTATCTTGATGAATTAACGTATACATATCCGAGCTCTTTATTTTGCATAATTTTTCCATTCGCCAATTACATTTGAAATAAGCTGAAGCAATATGGCATTCCCATTATCTTTACCTTTTTCAAAATCCTTATCAATCAAACCCATTTGGTTGGTAACATGGGCAAAACATACAACTTTCTTTTTCCGCGCCTGCGCAAAAGCATAAAGTGCCGCAGCCTCCATTTCAACAGCCAGTAGATTTTCCGAGCGCGCAAAAGCAATAGCCTCTTCTGTCTCTCGAAATGGCGCATCAGTTGTCCAAACCGCGCCTTGTATAACTAGGGGTTTCTTTTTAACAATTCCATTTAACCTAGCTAAGATCTCCGAACGAATACAAGCGTAAGCTGATTCCTTGATGTAGTGATAACTCGTCCCTTCATCTCTTAAAGCACGGTCAATTAAAATAAAGTAAGGTGGCTTATGGACAGATTTAATTTGCCCGGCCGAAGTAATGCTAATCAGCAGGCGGCACCCTGAGGCGAATAATTCTTCGGCTACGAGCACAGCAAAAGAAGCGCCAACCGCTCGTCCAATTACGCCTACGGATAAATTCTTAATTTTTATATTATACAGGTCAGTGTGATAACAAGCCCAGTAAGGATCGCGCTTCCCTAGAGAAGAATCCCGAATATACGAAGATAGATCTCCATCCGGATCAAGCACGCATATCTGCGGCACACGGCCAGAAGGTAGCGCTTTCTGACGCCGCGCCTGTTTCAGTAGATTAGCCGGGTTAAAAACTGACGGCTGATTATAAAATTTATTGGCCAGAAGCGGCATCTTTTTGCTCATTATCATTTATAGGCGCGTATATTGGCGCAAATAGCCGAAGGATGTCCGGTGCGGGCATTACGGCAGGTAGATATGACTTCTATATTCTTAAAACCTACTTTTTTCATTAAATCAACAAAATCATTTTCCACCAAAGCTCCGCCGATACACCTAAACCAATCGCTATGGTTTTTCCTTTCATCCTCAGACAGCGGTTCTTTTAAAACAATCTCGCAAAACACAGTTCGTCCTCCCGGCTTCAATACTCGATAAACCTGTTTCATTACTGCCTCTTTACCAGGTGAAAGATTATATATGCCGTTGGAAGCAACCACGTCAAAAAGATTATCATCAAAAGACAAATTGTCAGATTCACCTACAGAAATTTCCGCGTTCTTGATTCCTACTAATTGCATATTCTGTTGTGCTTTACTCACCATGTCTTCTGAAATATCTAAACCATAAACTTTACCTTTCTCTCCGACGCTTTTGGCATAAAAGTAAAGATCCAATCCCGCCCCACAACCTAGATCTAAAACCACTTCTTTTTCTTTTAATTCCACAAAAGGTTGAGGGTTATTGGCTCCGGTAAAGGATTCACTCAAAGAAGAAGGTAAGCTATCCAATACTTCCTTAGGATAGCTTACTTTTAGAGCAAAAACTTTACCTACCGGAAAATTAAATATACCGCAAGGATTCTTGGATACTTCGCTATATTTATCTTTCACTAATTTTTTAATTTCATCGGGGTTTATATTAAGCAATCCAACCTCCTGATTAATCCTAAACTATCAACATTGCGTCGCCGTAACTGTAAAATCTATATTTTTTCTCGACTGCTTCCTGATAAGCCTTTAACATGAGCTCTTTGCCTCCAAAAGCGCAAACCAACATTAGAAGCGTGGTCTTGGGAAGATGAAAATTAGTTAAAAGCCCGTCAACCAGTTTAAATTTATAGCCCGGATAAATAAATAAATCAGTGCTGCCTTCTTGGCGTCCGTCGGAATAAGTTTCCAGCGTGCGCAAAGCGGTTGTGCCGACAGCAATAACCCGGCCATTATTAACTTTTGCTTGTTTAAGCAATTTTACGGCTTCATCGCTAACATTAAAATATTCCGGCTCCATTTTATGCTCGGTTATCTCTTCGCATTTCACCGGCCGAAACGTGCCTAATCCTACATGCAAAGTAACATAGGCAAGATTAACCCCGCTTGCCTGAATACTGGCCAGCGACTCCTGGCTAAAATGCAGGCCGGCAGTGGGAGATGCCAGCGCCCCCTCATTCTTGGCATAAACCGTCTGATAATAAATTGTATCTAAATCTTCAGGCTCACGTTTTATGTATGGCGGTAGTGGCACGACTCCATAATTATAAATTTCATCAGCATCTATCTGTTTAAAACTAATCTGCCCGCGCCTATTTATTGTGCCTTTGATCTTGCCTTGGGCAAAAATAATGTTCTCTCCAACCTTAGTGCGGCTTGGCTGAACTAAACAAGAAAAAGTTGTTCCATTAATCCGCTTAGTTAACAAGATTTCAACTCGGCCGCCGGTTACTTTTTTACCCATTAACCGGCAAAGCAAAACCTTGGTGTCATTAAGCACCAGCAGGTCATTTTTCTTAAAAAATCCCCCGATATCTTTAAATGAGCCATGGCTAAGCTCTGAGGTCTGGCGATTGACAATAAGCAGCCTGGCATCCTCCCTATTTTTTAAAGGATACTGGGCAATCAATTCCTTAGGCAGCGGATAATCAAATTCGGAAAGTTTTAGCATATATATAATTATTTTTTATAATGGTTAGTTTAGGTAGCCGATAATTTTATCGGTTAAGTCATCAATGGAAAAAATGACTACTCCGTCAGGGGAAAGTTCGCAAATAGAGCGGTATTGATTAAAAAACAAATCCGGATTATCTTTCATTAAGAACAGCCCTAGGCCAACATAAATCTTTCCTTTGCCGCGATGGCCCAAAGCGGATTTGACGATCTCTTTGGCATATTGATTATCTTTGGTATAAGACATCAGTACGGCATAATCAATTATCCCCTCTTCCAGCCAACCTGACCAATCCTGGAATGCGTTAGTGTATGCCCGTTCCGGCGCGGCAATAACCGCGCAAGATACCGCCAAAGACGCCGACTTAACTTTAACTAAACTTGAAATCTTACGCACCAATTCCGTCACGCGCTCTCTTCTGTAATTATCCCAGGATAAATATTCATCCTCATTATTTAACGTATCCAGGCAATTTAGCCCGGTTTTATCGCGGAACCGCTCCACATTCTTTAAACCATAACCGTAGGCTAAACCGAACTTATTAAATCTTGAGCCCGGAGCAAACGGCACCGGCGAAGGATAACGGATATAATCCAAATGAATCCCGCTGAGCAGCGGATAACGGTTAATGATCTCATTAACAATCGTGAGCATATATTCTTCTACTCGGGGATCCCCCGGCTCAAGAAAAATCATATTCTCTTTTAAATAATATTTATCTATTTCCAGGCTAGACGTAGTCTTAGAAGGCCTTTGGTACTGATCATGAGTCAGAATGGAACTGCCGTACTTATTGATAATATCCGCTTTATCATTATTGCCCAGGCAGAGAATATTTACCCAGGCATAAACATTAATATTATTTTGCGCAGCCTCCCGAAGCAATAAATCCAAAGCATCTAGCCCGGCAGCTTTGACCATTTGCTCGTATTTAGTCCTGTCACAAATCTTAGAATCATAATAAGCATTACCGGACTGAAAAACCTGCAGGTAAATCTCATTAATTCTGGCCTTTTTGCACTGCTCAATCAGATCACTTACTCCCTCTTTGGAATAAAGCGGCTTTTTTGCCGAAAATACCGACACCCAAATTCCCCGGCCTAAAGCCGCCTTAGCCGGAGCCGGCTTATCTTCAGCCAAGGATAAACTAAAATTAAACAGGTAACCCAACAATAATAATAAAATTATTTTATTTTTCATTTAGCTTTCGTAAGTTCGAGGCCGGATTGAATATTTACACCCGCAATATTTCTGCAAATAAAGCCCTTTTTGCTTAGCTTCTTGATACGCTGTTTTAAAACCCGGCCGAAAATCTTCATAATAGAAATCTACCCCCGTATCTTGAGCGATCTCTTCACCCAACTGCTTAAGCATTTCATGATTCTGATACGGACTGACTAATAAAGTGGTGCTAAAAAACTTAAAACCATTTTCTTTAGCATATCCGGCTGTTTTCTCCAGGCGCAGCCTCCAGCAAGCCAGGCAGCGTTGCGGCGGAGCATTCTCCAGGGATTCAATTGCTTGAATGAAATCACCTTGGCGATACTCAGGTATCTTTATCTGGAGCTTAAGATCTTGACTTAATAACTCTAAAGATTCTTGGCGCCGGATACATTCAACAGCCGGGTAAATATTAGGATTATAAAAAAATCCTTTTAAGTTAAATCCCTGAACTTTTAATCTGTTGAAAGGATAAATTAAACACGGGCCGCAACAGATATGTAGCAGAATATCCATATTAAAAGAAATTAAAAAATCTCTTCCTGTTGCTCTTGATTAAATTTTAAACCGAAATGCTCAAAGGCTTTTTTCGTCGCTAGCCTCCCCCGGGAGGTGCGTTTAAGATAACCTGCCATTAGAAGATACGGTTCGACCGTATCGGCAATCGTATCCACCTCTTCATTAAGGCTGGCCGCCAAAGATTCTATCCCCACCGGGCCTCCGCCGAATGATTCCAGGATTAATTTTAAAACTTTACGGTCCAGATCGTCAAAACCCGCTTGATCAATTCCCAGTTCATTAAGGATCTTGCCGGTCGACGCTTGATCCGCTTTTTCTATCTTTAAAACCTGAGCGTAATCCCGCACTCTCCTGAGGAGGCGGTTAGCGATACGCGGAGTGCCCCTTGAGCGTTTAGCAATCTCTAAACAGGCAGCATCATCAATTTGCACCGTCAACAACTGACTGGAGTTTTTAATAATTTTGGCTAAATCCTCGACTTTATAAAAATCCAGGCTATAAAATATTCCAAATCTTCCGCGCAACGGAGCAGCCAAGAGGCCGGAGCGGGTAGTTGCGCCGATTAGAGTAAAGGGTTTAAGATTAAATTTAATTGTCTTGGCATACGGCCCTTTATCAATCACAAAATCAATCTGAAAACTTTCCATCGCCGGATATAAAAATTCCTCCACTACTTTAGACATCCGGTGGATCTCATCGATAAAAAGAATATCTCCGACCTCCAGATTAGTCAGAATACCGATTAAATCCCCGGCGCGTTCGATTGCCGGGCCGCTGGTGGCGGTAATTTTTGCCCCCATCTCATGTGAAATAATATGCGATAAGGAAGTTTTACCCAACCCCGGAGGGC
>CAYIFW010000011.1:0-24246 GCA_964362795.1 uncultured Planctomycetales bacterium
TGCCTCAGGAATGCTTTTTACGATTAATAAATTCGCTAATGCTATTCTCAGGGGCGAGTATGTCAAAAGATTATCTGAAGAACTTAAGATACCAGAGCATAATATTATCGAAGAATTAAATAAATTAAAACTTGCTGGTTCTGCGGTCAGTAGCGCTGCGGAACCTGTGCAGAAAAAACTGCCGGCAATTAATCCGGCGGAAAAGCTTTTAATTAAATTTATGATCGAGGAAAAAGAGTTGGTGCAGAGAATAATGCTGGAATTGGCGCCTTCGGATTTTCAAGACAGCCGGACGGCAAAGATCGTGCAAGTTATGCATGATTTGGTGTCTAAGGGTAAAAATATTGAACCGAGCATTTTAATGAATTATTTCAGTGAGGATGACGCCAACCAGCTAGTCTGTGAAACAATGTTTATGCCGGCTATTCTGGAGGAAGAGAAAGAAAAGGCTATTAATGATTGTATTAGGCGGATTAAAGTGCAAAGAGAAAGAGCTAAGCGCGAGCATCTGCATGGGCAGATAAAAAGCGCGCAAAACCTTGGCGATGAACCAAAACTCAATAGGCTTATTCAGGAGTTTCATAATCTTATCAAGAAAGGCGACTAGAAGATGAAGAAAAAAGAACAGCCCACTAAGGATATGGAGAAATTGATTGCCCTGGGCAAACAAAAGGGTTTTCTTACTTATGATGAAGTAAATGATCTTTTACCGGAGGATCTTTCCAGCACTGTAGCGATTGATCATCTTTTTGAATTATTGGGGAATGAAGATATTCAGGTAGTTGAAGGCGAGGGGGATCCGGGGTTATCGGCAAATCGGGCAACGCAGGATAAGCAGAGTAATTTAGCCGCGCAACGCGAAGAGTTGCTCACGGAGCAGCTTAAGAGTGAAGAGCGTTTTATGCCTTTGGATGATCCGGTTAAGATGTACTTAAAGCAGATGGGTTCTATATCGCTGCTCAGCCGTGAAAATGAAATTGAACTGGCTAAGAAGATTGAAGACGCTGAGGATAAATTTAAGCGCGCCAGCCTAGTGACTAGGTTTGTCCGCAATGAAGTTTTAGCTGTGGCTAATGATATCCTGGAAGAAAAAATTAATATGGAAGAGGTAGTTAAAGAGGATATCCGGATTAAGAAGAGCAGTGTTATGGGCAGATTCAAACGCATTCTAGCTAAAGCTAAGCAAACGCGCAGCGACGGAAATGCCATTAATTTAATTCTGCAGCTTAATTTTACCACCTCCGTGATTGAAAGTGCGGTGCGTAAGCTAGGCCTTCTGCTTAAGGAGTTGGATTATATAAAACGATCGGGCAAAAACAGCAATAATCGCCGCCATCAAGTATTAAAAGAAATTTTTGAGCCTTATTCTAGGATTAAGGAGCAGATGAAATTGATAAAATCTGCGCACCTTAAGTTTAGCCGGACCAAGAAGAAATTAGTGGAAGCAAATTTACGCCTGGTGGTAAGTATTGCCAAAAAATATACTAATCGCGGCCTATCTTTTCTGGATTTAATTCAAGAGGGCAATATTGGCCTAATGCGCGCGGTTGAGAAGTTTGAGTATAAGCGCGGATATAAATTTTCAACCTACGCTACCTGGTGGATACGCCAGGCAATAACCCGTTCGATTGCCGACCAGGCCCGGACGATCAGGATTCCGGTGCACATGACCGAGACAATCAATAAGATAATCCGTTTTTCCAGAGTCTTTGTCCAGAAGAACGGAAGAGAGCCCACTCCGGAGGAGATCGCCCATAAAATGCGTTTTCCGCAGGGCAAGATTAAATCTATCCTAAAGATTGCTCAAGAGCCTATTTCTTTGCAGATGCCTATCGGCGATGAAGGGGATACGCATTTCGGCGATTTTATTCAGGATAAAAAAGCGGTTTCTCCGGCTAATGAAACCGTGCGTTCAATGTTAAAAGATGAAATGAATTCGGCTTTAAGCACATTAACCGAGAGGGAAAAAAAGATTTTGGTTTTGCGTTTTGGCATCCATGACGGATCAGCCCGCACCTTAGAAGAGGTAGGTAATGTTTTTAAGGTTACCCGTGAAAGAGTCAGGCAGATTGAGGCTAAGGCTTTAAAGAAACTTCGGCACCCTTCGCGCTCGCGGCGGCTGCGCACATTTATGGATATGACGCTGGCGCACCAGAGAGAATATTAAGTTTTACACAGCTAAAGGTATTTATATGACTTGTTGGGAAAATAAGCCTGGGGCAGCTTTTATTTCTTAGTTAAGCTGTTTTTTTATTTAAAAAACATGGAAAATCAAAAACAAAATAAAGAAAAAGAAGAGTGGCTGCAGAATATGCGGGCGGAGCTAGAGCTTAGAGTTAAGGTCAGGACCGCTGAGCTGACCAGCTTAAATGAAGATTTGCGCAAAGAGATCTCCGAGCGGCAGAGAGTTACTCAAAAGTTGTCCGACGTAAACAATTTCTTAAACAGTATGTTTTTAAGTATTCAGGACGGCATCTGTGTCTTAGATACCAAGATGAATATTCTGCGGGTTAATCCCACGATGGAGCAATGGTATCCGTATAGCCTGCCGCTGGTGGGGAAGAAATGTTACGAGGCGTATCATCAAAGAAATAAGGCATGCGATATCTGCCCGGTTAAAATTACCTTAGAGACGCATAAACTGGCGCAAATAATTTCTCCTTTAGAAGATAAAGATAAGAAAATAATCGGTTATTTTGAGCTATTTAGTTTTCCTTTATTTGATGATAAAACTAAGGAGTTGATCGGGGTAATTGAATATGTGCGCAATGTCACGGAACAAAAAAAAGCCGAAGATGCACTACGGGTTAGTGAAGAAAAATTCCGTATTATTGCCGAATCTGCCATTAGCTGGGCTTATTTAGTGGATGCTAACCGGAAGATGGTTTATGTTTCACCATCCTGTAAGCGGATCACCGGCTACAGCCCGGAAGATTTTATGGCTAACCCGGATTTAATTATGAATATCGTGCATAAAGACGATATTGCTTTATTGCTTAAGCAGGTAAAAAAAGTTTGCGATAATAATGAAAAGTTAGAAATAGAGTTTCGTATTTTAGACAAAAATAATCAGATACATTGGATTGACCATGTATGTATTCCCGTATTTGATAAAAGTGGCAAACTTATCGGCCGCCGGGCGAGTAACCGGGATGTCACGGAAAATAAGAATAATGAGAATGAATTAAAAATTTACCGTGATAAATTAGAGGTTTTAGTTAAAGAGCGTACGGTTTCTCTGGAGAATGAAATCCAGGTCAGGAAAAACGCTGAGGGTAAAGCCAGCTCTTTAAATAAGCAGATTGAATTTATTCTCGGGGCAACCAAAACCGGTCTAGATATTGTTGATAAAGATTATAATATCCAATATGTTAATCCGGAATGGGCCCTCCACTATGGTGATTGGCAAGGTAAAAAATGTTTTATTTATTTTAAAGACCGTAAGTCGCCTTGTCCGGAGTGCCTGATGGAAGAGGCGTTTAAGACAAAAAGAGCGGTTGTTAGTGAAGAGGTAATGTTTAAAGAAAATAACCGCCCGAATCAGGTTACGACGATACCCTTTCAGGATGCCACAGGCAAGTGGTTATTTGCCAGGGTGCATGTGGATATGACCGAGAAAAAGAAGATTGATCAAGAATTACAGCGTTATCATAATGATTTGGAGTACCTGGTGGAAGAACGCACGCAGGATCTCCTGCAAGAGACAGCTAGATATAAAAAATCGGAGCTAGAGAAAAGCGCCCTAAACCGTGAATTGATTAAAACTAATGAAAAATTAAAGAATGTTTCCCTGGTTGATTCGCATACCGGCCTCTACAATTATCGTTATTTGCAGGATGTTATCGAGGCTGAATTTCACCAAGCCAGGAGATACGCTCAGAACTTGGCGCTAATCATGTTGGATGTGGATTATTTTAAATCTATAAACGATGTTTATGGCGTGGCTTTTGGAGATTTAGTTTTAAAGCAGCTTTCCAGGCAGCTTAAACATATGGTCAGGCGTTATGATGTTCTGGTGCGTTACAGCGGGGAAGAGTTTATTATTATATCCCCCAGATTGGACCGTAATGTAGCTTTTAATATGGCCCAAAGATTGCTGGATTCTTTGAATCTTATTAATTTTGGCAACAAAAAACATAGCGTAAAATTAAAATTAAGTTTTTCTGTGGTGGCTTTTCCCGACGACAGAGTAAGCAATGGAATGGATTTAGTGAATTTAGCCAACAAAGTGTTGAATAAGGTCAAGGAAAGCGGAGGCAACCGCGCTTATTCGACCCTAGATATCCGGAGCCCTTTAAAGAAAGGGATGGATAGAATATCTAAGGCCATAGGTGTAAAGAGTTTAAAAAATACGATCAGCAAGCTTAATAAGCAAACCAAGCAGGGATTAAGTGAATCTATTTTTGCTTTTGCCAAGACCCTAGAATTAAAGGACCATTATAGCGGAGAACATGTAGAAAATACGGTGCGTTTTGCGACAGAGATTGCCAAAGGATTAGATTTACCCAAAGAAGACGTGGAGTTAATTAAGCAGGCGGCAATGCTGCATGATTTAGGCAAAATAGGAATAAGTGAAAGCATTTTGCTTAAAAAAGGCAAGCTTACTAAGAAAGAGTTCGATGAAATTAAAAAACATCCGCAAATTGGCGCCGATATTATCCGGCCGATTCAATTTCTACACGCCTTAATTCCTTTTATTTTTTATCATCACGAGCGGTGGGATGGCAAGGGTTACCCTAGCGGCATAAGGGGGGAGGATATTCCTCTGGGAGCCAGGGTAATTGCTATTGCCGATGTCTATCAGGCCTTAATCAGCGACCGGCCGTACCATAAGGCGTTTCCCAAAGCCACGGCGATAGATATGATTAAGAAATCCTCCGGGACCCAGTTTGATCCGCGTATTGTGGACACCTTCTTAAAGATTATTACCCAGGAAAAGAAGCTTCGCCTGCCGGTTTAATTTGTAAATTTTAACTTGCCCCGTTATAAATAATATGTTAAACTAAAAAAATATCTGTAGAGTACCGCGCTGCGCGCGGTGTAATTTACTTGAGAAAATTGAGGGCCCATAGCTCAGTCGGTTAGAGCAGTTGACTCATAATCAATTGGTCCGGGGTTCGAGTCCCTGTGGGCCCAGATTTCGGGCGATTGGCTCAGTTGGTTAGAGCGCCACATTCACATTGTGGAGGTCAGAGGTTCGAATCCTCTATCGCCCACTTTATTTATAAGGAGAAAAATTGGCTATAGTTGATTTAAAAACGCAGATAACGGCTTTAGTAAAACTTCAGGAATTGGATAGTGAAATTTACGCTTTAAATAATGAAAAAACCGCTAAACCCCAAGAAATCAAGGCTTTAGAGATTTCTTTTGAGAGTAAAAAGCTGGGCCTGGCCGAGCTTGAGAAAAAATCGTTGGATTTGCAAAAACAACGCAAAGAAAAAGAGCTAGAACTTGCCTCTAACGCTGAGGTGGTAAAGAAGCTGCAAGGACAGGTCTATTCCTTAAAAACGAATAAGGAATTTCAAACTATGCAGCAACAGATTGCCGATACTAAAGCTGATGGATCGGTTATTGAAGAGAAAATTTTGCTTTCTTTTGAGGAGTCCGATAAAATAAAATCTCAAATTGAACAGGAGAATTTAAAATTAAAGGAAGATGAAAAGATTTTTTTCGCGCAGAAAAATAATGTTCAGGCGCGCGTCAAAGAGATTGACGAGCGTTTAAGCCAGTTAGACGCTCAAAGAAAGCAGATTATTCCTGATATCGACGCTAAGATGCTGCCGGAGTATGAACGGATTTTACATAGCCGTGAGGGATTAGCGATTGTAACCGTTAAAAATAATTCTTGCGGAGGCTGCCATATGCTGGTCCCTCCGCAGGTGATTAATTTAATTAGAATGTATGAGCATATCATTACTTGTGAGATGTGCAACCGGATCCTTTATATTAACGAATGAGCCATCTGAAAATTTATATCGATGGGGCTTCCAAAGGTAATCCCGGTGAGAGCGGAGCCGGGGTAGTGATTTACCGAGATAAGCGTATAGTTAAAGAAATTTCAAATTATATCGGTTCAGCTACGAACAATGTTGCTGAGTATACGGCCTTAATTTATGCTTTAGAAGAATCACTTTTATTAAAAGCCAAAAGTTTAGAGATTAATACGGACAGCCAGCTTTTAGCCAGGCAATTAAACAAAATTTATAAAGTCAAAAATGAAGGTATCAAAGTTCTTTATAATCGCGCGTTGCATCTTTTAGCAGGTTTTGACCAAGTGGCAATTAATTATATTCCCCGGGAAGAAAACGTTTTGGCGGATAAATTAGCGACTGAGGCGGTTAAAAAGAAGCAGGCAGAATGTGGCTGCCCTATTTAGGTAGGGAGGAAAGTCCGGGCTCCAGAGGATAGTGTAACGGGTAACGCCCGTCTCCTGAGTTTATCAGGACGGACCAGAGCCACAGAGACGAGTCCTGCCGTTGCTTGCAACGGCAGGGGTGAAACGCGGTAATCTCTACATGGAGCAAAGCAGAATAGGAGACGAGCGCTGATCCGGCGCGATCCCCGCCAGTTGTTAGGTTTTCTGGCGGGATCCCGTATTTACGGGAATTAGTCTTAGGGTATGCTGCTAAAGCTTGCGCGGCAACGCGCTCGTTGAGAGGAATAGCCACTAGATGTTGAATTCGCCTGCCTGACGGCAGGCAGGCATCAAGACAGAACCCGGCTTATTCTGCCTGCTTATTATTTGAAAATTAACTTAAAAATTCACTCGTCGCTAAGAGGAATCGCGCCGAGGTTATGTTCGTACACAAGGAGGAGTTATGTCAGGTCATTCGAAATGGAAAACAAACAAGGGAAAAAAAGGTATTGCTGATGCAAAAAGAGGAGCAACCTTTACTAAGATTATTAAAGAGCTGGTGGTGGTAGCCAGAGACGGTGGTGGAAATCCTGATTCTAACCCCCGGTTACGGGCGATAATGCAAAAAGCTAAAGAAGCCAATATGCCTTCGGATAACGTGAAAATGGCCATTAAGCGCGGAACCGGAGAGCTCCCGGGTGTAGTTTATGAGGCGGTAATGTATGAAGCTTACGGCCCGGGAGGGGTTGCGATTTTAGTGGATTCTCTTACGGATAACAAAAATCGCACTACCGCTGAGTTGCGCAATCTGATGTCCAAGAGAGCCGGAAACATGGCCGGAGCCGGAGCGGTGAGCTGGATATTTACGCAAAAAGGTTATATTTCAGTCGCTAAAGACAAGATTAAGGAAGATGAACTGATGAATATTGTTCTCGATGCCGGCGCTGAAGATATGAAACATGATGATAATCTTTATGAAATTTTTACTTCAATTCAGGATTTAGAAAAAGTAAAAGCGGCATTGCAAGCAAAGGGGATTAAATGGGAAGATGCCGAATTAACGATGATTCCTTCATCGACGATTAAGGTTACCGGAAATGAAGCTAAGCAGGTCCTGGCTTTAGTAGAATCATTGGAAGAGCATGATGATGTGCAGCAGGTTTACGCCAATTTTGATATTCCGGATGAAATTTTGGATGAGGTTGCTTCCCAGGAATGATTATTGTAGGAATTGATCCGGCTTTAGCGATCACCGGTTATGGCGTGATCCAGGTTAAAAAAACATCTTTAGCCTTAATTGAAGCTGGTATCATTCAGACTTCGGCTAAAGAGCCAACTGCCAAAAGATTAGATAAAATACACCGGGGCATACTTAAGTTAATCAGTGATACGCGCGCTGATTGCCTGGTGTTAGAGAAAATATATTCACATTATAAGCATCCGGCAACTGCTTGTATTTTAGGCCAAGCCAGAGGAGTAATCTGTCTGGCGGCGGCCAGCAAAAATATACCGCTTTTTGAATATAGCGCTACGCGCATTAAGAAAGCTATTACCGGAAAGGGCTTGGCTTCTAAAGCCCAGGTGCAGGCAATGATTGTCCATACTTTAGGCCTAAAAACTTTACCGGCCTATATGGATATTACCGATGCTTTGGCTTCGGCTATGGCGCATAATTATATCAGTCGAGTAAAAATATGATCTCTCGTATTTGCGGAAAAATTTTAGATCAAGGATTAAATTATCTGATTCTGGATTTAGGCGGTTTAAGTTATGAGGTTTTAATCCCTGCCTGTGTTATGCAGGGAATTGAGAGATCAGTCGATGCCCAGGGCAAGATATCTTTATTAACTTATCATTACTATCAGGTTGAACAATCTAAAAGCACGCCGATATTAATCGGATTTTTGAATCAGGTTGAAAAAGATTTCTTCGAGATTTTTATTACGGTTTCCGGTATCGGGCCGCGCGCGGCTTTAAAGGCCTTGAATCAGCCTATTTCACTGATTGCTCGCGCCATTGATGAGGGGGACTTGGCTTATCTAAGGTCGCTTCCGGGCATCGGTGAGCAAAGAGCAAAAGAGATCGTAGCTAAATTACAAAATAAGGTGGGCAAATTCGGCCTGATCCAGGATAAAGATATTGGCGATAGAATTAAGTCAAAAGATATATCCGAAGAAGCTTTAGATGTTTTGCTGCAGTTGGAATATAAAAAAGCCGAAGCCCTGGATATGATCAAGAAAGTTATTCAAACAAATTCGCCAATTTCAACTACAGAGGATCTCCTGAATCTGGTTTATAAACAGAGGCGCTTGGTAAAATAAGATGGATGAAAATAATTTAAAATCCGCGGTTGAAGCTTTAATTTTTGCATCCGAAAAACCGATTACTTTGGAACAGCTGAAAAAAGTATTGGAAATTACGGATAATCCTGCGCTAAATAAAATTATTGAGGAGTTAGCGGCTGAATATGTTGGGCAGAACCGCGGTATCCGGGTAATTGAGGTTGCCGGAGGCTTCCAGATGATTACCGCCAACAACTTTGCTCCGTTTTTAAAAAAACTTTTTAAGAACCGTAACAGTGATAAATTATCCAAGCAGGCTTTAGAATCGCTGGCAATTATTGCTTACAAACAGCCTTTGACTAAATCCGAGATAGAATCCTTGAGAAATGTAAATGTTGATGGAGTAATGAAAAGCTTGCTAGATAAGAATTTAATTCGTATCTGCGGAAGAAAAAAAATCCCCGGCCGGCCGTACGTATTCGGTACTACCCGGGAATTTTTAGAGCATTTTGGATTAAAATCACTTCAAGAGCTTCCTAAGATTGAAGATTTCACGGTTTTGGCTCAACAGAAACAGGAGCAGGATATTGAGCCGATTATTCAAGCAGATCTGGAGGTTGACAATGAGCCTAAACAAATTGCGTAATAAAATCGACCAACTTGACCGAAAATTAATTAATTTATTGAATTTGCGCGCCGAAGCGACTAAGTCGATTGGAAAAATTAAAATTAATACCGGCAAAAGTATCTATACGCCTGAAAGAGAACGCGATGTTTTACGCAAAGTCGTCAGCCAAAGCCGTGGCCCTTTAAAAAAAGTGGCGGTTGAGGCGATCTACCGGGAGATTATGTCCGCCGGCCTGGCTTTGGAAAAAGTTTTAAAGATTGCTTATATGGGGCCCAAAGCATCTTTTAGTAATCTGGCGGCGTTAAAAAGGTTTGGTTCGCAAATGGAGTATACTGCCTGTGGAAGCATACCTGAAGTGTTCCTGGAGGTGGAAAGAGCTGCCGCGGATTACGGGGTAGTGCCGGTAGAGAATTCAATCGAAGGAGCTGTAACGCACACTTTAGATATGTTAGTAGATTCGGATTTATTGATCTGCTCCCAGGTTAATCTGGATGTCTCGCATAATTTACTGGCTAACTGCGCCAAGAATAAAATCCGTAAAGTTTATTCTAACCCTCAGGTTTTCGGGCAATGCCGTATCTGGCTGCAAAAGAATCTTCCTAACGTCCAATTAATTGATGTGCTCAGCACAACTTATGCGGCGGAAGTGGCAAAAAAAGAAAAAAATAGCGCCGCTATCGCATCGCTTCTGGCTTCTAAAGTCTATGGTTTAAAAGCAATATCTTGCGGCATTCAGGATTCTTTGCATAATATTACGCGCTTTTTAGTGGTGGGGAAAAATGCCGCCTTGCGCACCGGACACGACAAAACCTCACTGCTTTTTTCGATTAAAGATAAAGTCGGGGCTTTGTATGAATTGTTACTGCCTTTTCGTAAATACGGGGTTAATCTGACTAAGATTGAATCGCGTCCTTCCAAGAAGAAAGCTTGGGAGTATTATTTCTTTGTGGATATTGCCGGGCATAAAGATGACCTGAAAATACAAAAGGCGTTAAAAGAATTGGAACGCAGGTGCAATTATTTGAAAATATTAGGATCTTATCCTGTGGGAGAATAATTAAAGTGAATGAGTTAATCGCCAAAAGCGTGTTAAATATTAATCCTTATGTGCCGGGCAAGCCTATTGAGGAAACTAAGCGGCAGTTGGGATTAAAAGAAGTGGTTAAGTTGGCTTCCAACGAAAATCCTTTCGGGCCGTCTCCTAAGGCGGTTTTGGCTTTGAAGAAAAATTTATCCGGAGTTAACCGCTACCCGGACGCCCAGGGTTTTTATTTAAAAAAACGCCTGAGCAAATACTATGAATTGCCGGCGGATAATTTTGTCCTGGGAAACGGTTCGGACGAACTTATTGATGTAGTGATAAAAACTTTTGTTGAGCCGGAAGAAAATATTGTAACTAGTGATACGACTTTTCTGGAGTATGAGATTATCGCCGCAGTCAATGGGCGCAAAATAAAAAAATCGCCGCTGCGTTATTTTAAATATGATTTAGAGGCAATGTTAAAACTGGTGGATAAAAAAACCAAATTGGTTTTCATCGCCAATCCTAATAATCCCACCGGAACCTATGTAACTAAATATGAGGTCAGGGATTTTTTAAATTCCCTGCCTAAGCAGATAATCGTGGTCTTTGATGAGGCTTATGATTCCTTTATCGATGTCGATGATTATCCGGATAGCTTAAGTTATCTTAAGATGAAAAAAAGAGTCATTATTCTTAAAACGTTCTCCAAGGCCTATGGTTTGGCGGGATTGCGCCTCGGTTATGCGATTGCCGCGCCGGAATTAACAACTTATCTGGAAAGAGTAAGGCAGCCGTTTAATGTCAATTCACTGGCCCAGGCAGCGGGAATAGCGGCATTAGATGACGTAAATTTTCTTAAAAAAACCCGCCAGTTGACATTAAAAGGTAAAGATTTTATTTATCAGGAGCTGTCCAGGATGGGGTTAGGTTATGTTCCTTCGGTGGCTAATTTTATTTTGATAGATACGGGCACGGATGGCCAAAAAGTTTTTAAGGCGATGCTTAAATTCGGCGTAATTGTCCGCCAGATGAGCCAATACGGATTAAAGAATTTTATCCGCCTGACTATCGGCACCCAAAAAGAAAACTTAAGAGCGATTAGCGTTTTAAGAAAAGTTTTAGGGAGAAAATATTAAATGATTATTGTCCTCAAGCCGCAGGTAACTGAAGCAGAAATTAATCATATTATTGAAAAAGTTAAATCTTTAGGCCTCACGGCGCATCTTTCTAAGGGTGCTGAGAGAACCATCATCGGGGTTATCGGCCCGGAAGACCTGATCAGAGTTACTCCTTTAGAGGTTTTTCCGGGTGTGGAAAATGTTATCCCGGTACTGGCGCCGTTTAGGTTAGTTTCCCGGGAATTCCAGAAAGAAGATTCAGTAATTAATCTGGGTAAAGGCGTAAAAATCGGCGGGAAAGAAATAGTGGTTATGGCCGGGCCATGCACTATCGAGAATATCGATAATCTTTTTGAGATTGCCAGGGAGGTAAAAAAAGCCGGCGCGACTGTTTTGCGCGGCGGGGCTTTTAAACCCCGGACATCTCCGTACAGTTTTCAAGGATTGGGAAAAGCCGGTTTGCAGATGCTGCGTGAAGTAGGAAATGAATTAGGGCTGGTGACGATCAGCGAGGTAATGGACGCCCGGGATGTGGGTTTAGTTGCCGAGTATGTTGATGTTTTGCAGATTGGCTGCCGTAATATGCAAAATTTTAATCTTTTAAAAGAGGTAGGGGCGATTAAAAAACCGGTACTTTTAAAGCGCGGAATGGCCTCTACAGTTAAAGATATGTTAATGTCCGCGGAATATATTTTAAGCGGCGGTAATTTCTCGGTTATTCTTTGCGAAAGAGGTATTCGCACCTTTGAGGATTCAACGCGCAATACTTTAGATATCAGCGCGATTCCGGTGGCTAAACAGCTTTCGCATTTGCCGATAATTGTTGACCCATCGCATGCAGCCGGTAAATGGGGGTTGGTTCCGGCTCTAGCTAAAGCGGGAATTGCCGCAGGCGCCGATGGTTTGATTATTGAAGTGCATAATCATCCTGAGGAGGCGGTTTCTGACGGAGCGCAATCGCTTATTCCGGAAAGGTTTTTTGAGCTCATGTTGCAGTTAAAAGATATTGCTAATTGCCTGGGAAGAAAAATTAATGAAAATATTTAATAAGGTTGTGATTATCGGTACCGGATTAATCGGCGGATCTTTGGGCCTAGATTTAAAGAAAGAACATTTAGTTGGCCGGATTACCGGATTAAGCCGGAAGAAAAGGAATGCGCAGCTTTCTAAGAATATCGGCGCAATTGATTGTGCCGCTACCTCTTTAGAAGTAGCTCAAGATGCGGATTTAGTTATTTTGGCTACTCCGATCGAAGCTATTATTGATACCGGATTAAAGATCTCAAAAATAATTAAACCGGACTGTGTTGTTATCGACGTGGGTAGTAGTAAAGAAAATATCGTAACTAAATTAAGCCGGGTTATTCCCAACTTTGTCGGTTGCCATCCTTTGGCAGGTTCGGAAAAAAGGGGAGTGGAAAATTTTCAGGCTGGTATTTTTAACGGCTCGATTTGTATCGTTACTCCGGTTACTAAAACTAATAAAAACGCCTTGAAGAAGGTTAGGTTGCTTTGGAAAAGCTTGGGATCTCAGGTAATTATTCTTTCTCCCGGTAAGCATGACCGGGTTTTGGCTTCGACCAGCCACCTGCCGCACGGAATAGCTTTTGCTTTGATGAATTCTATTCCGGATGAATTTTTGAATTTAAGTTCCGGCGGCCTCAAGGATTCTACCCGCATTGCCGCGTCCGACCCGGATCTCTGGAGCCAAATATTTTTAAGTAATCGCAGTAATTTATTAGCCGCGATTACTTCCTTCCAAACCGAGCTAGAGGCATTAAAGTTCGCCTTGAAAAATAAGGACAAAAAACTCTTAATAAAAATCCTTAAGCTGGCTAAAGAAAAAAGAAAGAAATTGGGATGATTATTGCTGTTGACGGGCCAAGCGGCGCGGGAAAAAGCACGGTGGCTAGAATTTTGGCCAAACGGCTGGGTTTTCTTTATATTGATACTGGGGCGATGTACCGGGCTCTGACATTCAAGGCGCTGGAGAATAATCTGCCGATTGATGACGAAGAAAAGATTGCTCAGCTTGCCGGTTCAACTAAAATAGGCCTGCATAATAATACTGACGGGTCATTAACCGTTATTTTAGACGGTCAAGATGTTTCTTTGGATATCCGTAAACCGAGAATCACGCAATTTGTTTCAGATATCGCTAAAATTAAAGAAGTCCGCCGGGTTTTGGTGGATATTCAAAGAGAGCTCGGGTTAAGGGGAGACTGCGTGTTAGACGGAAGAGATATCGGCACGGTAGTTTTCCCTGATGCTAAGTTTAAATTCTTTATTGATGCTAGCGCTGAAGTCCGGGTAAACCGGCGTTTTAAAGAATTAAATGGCTTAGGGCAGAAAGTATCGCAAGAGGTTGTCTCAAAAGATTTATCTAACCGGGATAAGATTGATTCAACCCGGCAGGTGTCTCCTTTGCGCCAGGCAGAGGACGCAATTTATATCGATACCACTGAGCTTTCTATTGAGCAGGTGGTTCAGAAAATGTCGGAGTATGTGAAAAAAAATGGATAAGTCTATCTTAAGAAATTTTTCAATTATTGCCCATATCGATCACGGTAAATCTACTTTAGCCGACCGCATCCTGGAAATAACCGGGGCTGTAGATATACGCCATAAAGGAGATCAACTGCTTGATGATATGGAGTTAGAGAAAGAGCGGGGGATTACAATTAAGGCATCCATGGTCAGGTTGAATTATTTTTCTAAAAAATTCAATCAAGAATATATTCTAAATCTTATTGATACTCCGGGACATGTTGATTTTACTTATGAGGTATCGAAATCTCTGGCCGCCTGTGAGGGGGCAGTGTTGGTGGTGGACGCCGGACAGGGGATTGAAGCGCAAACCGTAGCCAATTATTATCTGGCTTTAGAAAATAATCTGCATGTCATTCCGGTAATTAATAAAGTTGACCTAATTTCCGCGGATATCCCTAAAGTAAAATCACAAGTAGCTACGGTTCTAGGTTTTAAAGATGAGGAAATTATCTTGGCATCCGCTAAAGAAGGAATTGGAGTAATTGAAATTTTAGATAGGATTGTAGAAACTATACCTGCTCCCGGAGGAGTATTAGAAAATCCCCTTAAAGCTTTAATTTTTGATTGTCGTTTTGATTCTTTTAAAGGCGTAGTCGTTTTTGTAAAAGTTATAGACGGACAAATTTCTCCCAAGACTCAATTAAAAATGTTTAATGCCGGGAAAATTTATAAAATTGAAGAACTGGGGGTTTTTAAAGATTTGAAATATTCCGCGGTGGACTCATTAACCTGCGGAGAGGTCGGCTACTTTACGGCTAATTTACGCGATCCCCGGGAGGTAATTATCGGCGATACAATTACCGACCCCAAAAATCCCTGTGTTGCGGCTTTGCCGGGCTACCGTAAGGTAAAACCGCTGGTTTTTTGCGGTATTTATCCGGTTAATCCGGCTGATTTTCCGCAGTTACGCGATGCTATGGATAAATTAAAGCTTTCGGATGCTTCTTTTGTTTTTGAGCCGGAGAACTCTCAATCATTCGGAACCGGTTTCCGCTGCGGGTTCCTGGGGCTATTGCATATGGAAATTGTTCAAGAGAGGCTGGAGCGGGAATATAATTTAAACCTTATTCTTACGGTGCCCAATGTCGTTTACCGTATAAAAACAAAATCCGGTGAATTGATCGAAGTCGACACGCCTAACAAGCTTTGCGCCTCGCAAGATATTGATGAGTCTTTTGAGCCCTACGCCAGTTTACTGATGATCGTACCGGTTGATTCTATTGAGGCGGTTTGTGATTTTACCAAATCACGCCGGGGGATATTTATGGCTAATGAATACCTGGGAGAGGATCGCGTAAAAGTAGTTTTTACTATACCTCTTTCTGAAATTATTGTGGATTTTTATGACCGGATGAAATCAATTACCCGAGGTTACGGCTCGATGGACTATGAGGTAAAAGAATATTTACCGACAAAATTAGTGAAACTTGATATACTTTTAAACAGTCAAATTTGCGATGCTTTTTCTTCTCTGATGTTTAAAGAAAAAGCCACATCGCGCGCGCATCTTTTAGTCGGTAAATTAAGGGAATTAATTCCCCGGCAGTTGTTCGAAGTAACTATTCAGGCGGCAATCGGCAGTCAGATCCTGGCTTCGGAAAGAGTGCGCTCAGTGGGCAAAAATGCTACAAGTAAATGTTCCGGTGGAGATATTACGCGTAAACGTAAACTTTGGGAAACTCAGAAAAAAGGAAAGAAGAGGCTCAAGCAGTTTGGCAAGGTGGAGATACCCCAAGAAGCGTTTCTGGAGGTATTAAAAATATGAGCACAAAAAATAAATCTGTTTTGCGCGACTGGATAGAGTCAATTATCATTGCATTTTTATTGGCGATGGTGATCCGGGCTTTTGCGGTCCAGGCTTTTAAAATTCCCACCGGGTCGATGCGGATGACCTTAATTGAAGGAGACCTTATTTTAGTTAATAAATTTATTTACGGGGCCAAGGTTCCTTTTACAGGCTGGCGCCTTCCTGAAGTGCGTCAGCCTAAACGCGGCGACGTGGTGGTTTTTATTTACCCGGAAGATAAAAAGAAAGATTTTATTAAAAGATTGGTTGGTTTGCCGGGGGAAACAATCGAAATTAAAAATGGCTCTATTTTTGTAAACGATAAGCCCGCCCTGGAACCGATCTTTAACCAGATTTATTATTATAATCGGGGAGAGTTTGCCGCCGAAGGGCAGAAGATTACCGTGCCGGAAAATAGTTATTTTGTTTTAGGAGACAATTCTACTTCCTCTAAAGATAGCCGTTACTGGGGGTTTGTTCCCCAGGAAGATCTTCTGGGCCAGGCAATGATTGTTTATTGGCCACCACAACGTATAAGGGTAATTAAATGAATATCGCTAATAAAATTTCGACCTTTCGTATTTTAAGCGTGCCGTTTTTTATTGCTTGCCTGGTATATTATACTCCGCAAAGAACGTATTTAAAGGATCTGGCTTTGATTATATTTATTTTAGGAGTAATCTCTGACGGTTTAGACGGTTTTATCGCCAGGAAAGCTAAAATTCAATCTAAAGCCGGTTTAATCCTGGATCCGCTGGGAGATAAACTCTTACTAATGAGCGCGTTTATATTTTTATCTCCGATGAGTAAATTAGACCTGCAATTTCCGCTCTGGGTAAGTTTTATTATAATTTCGCGGGATCTGATTATTATTATGGGAGCGGTAGTTATTTATATGGTTAAACAGTCAATCGATGTTTATCCTACAAAATGGGGTAAATTTACGACTACATTTCAGATGCTTTCGGTTATCTGCGTCTTATTACAATGGAAGTTTGCCAGATTAGTTTGGTGGCCGGCGGTAATTTTTACGGTTATTTCCGGAATAGATTACGTTAAAAGAGGGTTTAGAATTTTATATGCTTTGGACAATCGCCGCACTATTAGCTAGTTATTTGTTAGGTTCTATCCCTACCGCTTATATTTTCGGTAAGATTCTTAAAGGAATCGATATCCGTAAAGTCGGCTCAGGCAATGTGGGAGCAACTAATGCCTTGCGCGCTTTAGGCAGGGGGCCGGGTATTGCGGTATTAATTTTAGACATATTAAAGGGCTTTGTCGCGGTAATAATTCTAGGTAGTTATTTTGCCGGTAAATCCTCGTTTTTGCCGGCACAAAACTTATTTATTATCATAGGGTTAGCTTGTATTTGCGGCCATAATTGGACGGTATTTTTACAGTTTAAGGGAGGCAAAGGCATTGCCACAACTTTTGGGGTATTGCTCGGGCTTTCCCTGAAGGTGCCCGGATTAAATATTGTCCTAGGGTTGGTAATCTTAATTTGGCTGATTGTCTTTATTAGTTTTAAAATAGTCTCTCTAGCTTCAATTCTTTCCGCCGTAGCTTTGCCCATCCTGGCTTTACTTTTTAAACAATCTCTTGAGCTAGTCTTGCTGAGTTTACTACTCTGTATTTTTGTGATTATCCGGCACAAAGCCAATCTGCAAAGGCTCTTTCAGGGCCAAGAACCCCGTCTAAATTTCAAGAAACCCGTAAATTAAAACTTTTTTGGTGAAAGTAAAGCAAGCGCTTTCTTTTTGAGGCCAAATCCTATTGCATTGGCCTGTTTTTAATTGCATACTTATAATGTAATAATCCCCACCAGCCACGGAGAGGGGAGCCGGGTTGCCGTAAGGCAGCCCGGCTACTTATAAGGAAAACATGCGCGATTTACTATTTAAAAATTTAACTTTATCCCAAAGGGGCAGAAAGATTGTTACCAGCTCTGAGGTTGCCGATAAAGAAGGCGTGCATAGCGTCGTGCGCCGGCATTTTACTTACATGGTTAAGCAGGTTCAAAATAAAGATACAGCTAAACCTAAGCCGTATCTTTATGTTTTAAAAGAAAAAAATACCCAAGAAAAACGCGAACATTTTTTCTGTAAAATTAAGGGTAGCCTTTTAGCCCAAAACGAGGGAAAACTGCTGCTTATTACATTCGCCCACACTCTAAACATCGAACTTACGGCTTCAGTAGGGTTAAAAAAACCAATCGGCTAATTTTTATTGACATAAATTCCTGATTGTATATAATAATAGCATATGCATAAGCTACTTATTAGATACAACGTTATGGCGCTAACTTGTTTAGCGCTTTTATTTTTTTCAACACCCCTAGTTTTAGCTCAGACTCAAGCCGTGGATTATCTTTGTGAGTTGGGAAAGAGTTTTTACTTTTTAGGAAGGGTTGATGACGCTCTAGCTGAGTTTAATAAAGCTCTGTCGATTGATCCGGTCAATAAAATCGCTAAAGAGTATGTCATT
The DNA here is from genome assembly GCA_964362795.1 of uncultured Planctomycetales bacterium. Lineage (GTDB taxonomy): Bacteria > Omnitrophota > Gorgyraeia > Gygaellales > Profunditerraquicolaceae > UBA6249. The sequence continues at coordinate 18,228 of CAYIFW010000011.1, forward strand.
AAGATATTTAATCAGTACGCGCCAACTAATCCTGATCCGGCAATCTATCAAAAATCCTCAGAGAATGTTTTAAGCCCAACAACAAAACCCGCGGCTTCAAGAGAAGGGGCGATGGATCTTGCGCTGAATAATTTAAATGCAAGCGCGGATATTAAGCCTGCGGCTTATATTGATGTAAATAATCCGGTAGATGAAAATGATGTAAAAGAGGGTTTAAGGCTGGGTGGGTTAAGAATAAGCGGAGATATGCAAGCCAGTTTCGGGGTTACCCCTAACGATTTTATCTGGAAACGCGCCAACTATGATATGAATGAAAGAAATTGGCGCTTGCTTTCCACTGCCGCTTACAATAATCGGTTCGATACTTTTGATGCCAGAATTTATGATTCTGTTTCCGTGAATCTTGATACGGAAAATAAATCCGGATTTAATTTCCATAGCAATATTACGGTGGATCCCTGGAGTTTTACCGGAAAAAGTACCAAGACTACCGTCACCAGCGCTTTTGGAGATACTGCTAATGTTCAAGTAAAATATGTTGGTAGCACTGGCTATACTGTAAATGAGAGTGTAAACAGCAGTCAACTCGGCAATTCGTTTTCTCTTCCGGAAATGAAAGTTTATAATGGGAAAATCAAGGCAGTTAATCTGGCCGGGGCTTTTTGGCCTTCAGATACTTTCTATGTTCCGGAATTAGAAATTAAAAGAAGTTTTATGCCGGTGCGTGAGTTATGGTTTGATTACCTCAATGAAGACGCTGCGGTTAAGTTTCGTATTTTTCCCATTGCTTATCAGAATCAAGCCTTCCTATCCGATGACCCGCTGCAAATTACTAATCATCACACCTGGTGGGCGGCTAGTCCGTGGTTGAAAAAATACACTGCCGGTAATTTCAATTCAGGTGCAGTTCCGGTTGATTTTACTCAAGGCCGTTGGGATGATAGTTATTCTACTATTCGCGATAGCACGGGAAAATATCTGACAGCTTTACGCGGTTTTTCATTTACTTTGGGCGCACCAGACGGCACTTCTTTTGACACGACTGTGGCCTCTCCTAAAGATTTATGGCAGGATTATGATCAGGTGGATAATTATATTACCGCTAGCCGTCTTAAGCATAAGGTTTTAGATAATTTATTAATAGGTGCGACATTTACCAGCCGTACGGGGCTGGCTGTAAATGATAAGAATAAGACCGATAGCCGTAATTATGTCGGCGGCGGTGATTTAAGTTATGAGCTCACCCAAGGTTTAAAAGCTCAGGCTGAAATTTTAGCTTCGCAGTCCTACTATGACCAGACCAATTCTCAATATAAAACCGAGGCCCGCGGAAATGCGTATTACTTTACCATTATCAATCGTTACCCTCAGAAAGAAATTATTAGTTTAACTGATGCTTATAATCAGATTAAATTAGAAAAAGATGAGCCTTTTATGGTTAAAAGCCGGTTTTTTATGGCCCGCATGGATGAGGGTTTTGACTCTTCACTTTCTGAATATAGAGATACCCGTGATGATTCTTTCTGGAGCAGGCATATATCTTTCCGGAGAAATTTCGGATATTTTAGCCCAGGATTAAGCTCAAATTATGCTGATGATAATGCGTTGAATGCCACTCGTATCGGTGATGGTATTGATGCCGGAAGAAGTTCAATCGGTTTCAGGAATGAAGTTTTGGTTGAAAATAAATTCAGCAATCTATTTGACGTCCGTAATGTGCATAAGGCTAATGGAAAATATGTGGAGACAGTCGCGCGGGATGAGATAATGTATAAGCCGGTTGAAAAATTAACTCTAAAAGGTTTATTGCTTTATCAGAACCTTCCTCATACAGTTGGAGGGATTGATCCGTTTGACATCGATCCGGATACTAATAACGGCTTGGCTAATAACGTTGTTCCTGACGGGGCAGATCCGAGCATAAAAACAGGTTCCTTAGGTTTAGAGTATGCTTTTCAGGAATGGATAAGCGCCAATTTAACCTGGGAGAGGACCAATGATTATTATCTGGCTTATGGTAATTTTCCCAACGGCCTTTTAAATGATGCTAATCTTAGCCGGGCTTATTATGAAAACAGCAATAAATACCGCGGATGGAACAGGTGGCTTTATAGCCAGGGTATCTTTGAACAAGCACCGTATCCATTCTATAATATTTATAAAGCCGGGATTAATTTATTGCCGATGGATAAAATGAATGTTTACCTTGATTATACTTATAATGATTTTATGATGGCCGGACAAAACTCGGATAACATGAATCATTTGGGGATGCAGTTTGTTTATGAGCCTACGGATAAAATCGGTTTTTCTCTTAAATATACTTATTCGCGCTGGAAAAATCCTGTCCTAGTTAATGCCGGTGATACTGAGATTACCGGCCACCATAATTTCTTCGCTGAATTCAGATACCTGCCTTCAAAAGATAGTGAGTTTAATCTGCAATACGGGGAAGGCAATTCCAGCGGTATCGGCAGAATGTACGACCCTACCGGTGGAAGTTTGCTGACGATTGATACCGCTCACATTATTCGCGCTTATTATCGCAGGAAATTTTAAAATAAAAAAATAAAACAAGGGGACGGTTCTCTTTTTATGTAAGAGAACCGTCCCTTTTATTCTAGAAAGATATCTATTTTTTTGATTTGTCGCGACCGGATCTCTTGCGCATAAGGGGCGGGTATTACGGAAGAATTTATTACAATCGGTGAATCATCATCCAAAAGGATAATTTTTTTGATACGTGCTGAATTCTTAGCTGTAGCGCCAAAAGTATTTTTTCTGAGGGGATTATGGTAAGTCACTAAAATCCGGCTTAAGAAATTAAAAGAATATTTTCCGTTGGCTGGAAATAACCAACCGGCTAAGCTGGGTTTAAAGGTTAAGTTAAGCTGCCCGGATTTGTCGAAAGAAAATGGCTGCGCTCCGACATTCATCAGTAGCCAAATATGCAGAAACTCCGCGGTAGAACCGCTTAACCTGGCGACAAATCCGTTGCCGTGCAGTTTTTTATCCGCAAAAGCGCTGCTAACTATAAAGGAGGAGTTCTCTAGTATACTGCGGCCGTATCTTTTCGGATCCTGAAAAGGAACCAGTACATTTTTAAATTCCGCGTAAAACTCAGCAATTAAGCCGCCTTTAAGCAGCTCAAGAATATACTTATATTCCATATGCAGCCAAATGGATTCATTTTCCAGCCATCCCGGGGCAAATACCCGGCAACGGCCAATCTCTTCAGGCATAGTATCAAGATTAGCCGTTACTTTATACATCTTTAGTTTTTTATCAAAAAGTAAGCTTTTTTTAGTTGCCTGATGCAGAGCCAGAAGCCGGCGACTGCCATCGCAAAGCCTTAAAGCATGCATCTGGCCTTCCAGAAACAGGGGAGCCGGTTTTTGCACAAATTTCTTGGGTTTTAAGTAATGATCGTTAATTAAATCATATTCGGCAACTTCATTGATAAAATAAGAATTATAAATGCCGGACTTTTTATCTAAAGCTTTATCTATTCCTAGCTGGACTTTCTTAATAGCTGAATCCAGGAAATTAATAAGACCGGTTACGGATAGGTTAATCAGATTACCGGAGAAACCCAGGCGGATTTTCTGGCGGTAGCTTTCTTTAACCGTGTTGCTTTTATCCCAGTAAATAAACTCTTCCTCAGAAAATAAAACCGAAAGTTTCTCAATAAAATCAGCGATCTCTTCGGCAAGCCCGAGCTCATTAATTTGTGAGTTCTCTAAGGCTTTTTTTATTAATTTAAGTAATCGTTTCAATTCAAAGGTTTCGCAGCTGCTTGATCCGAAAAGTGCCGGCAGCCCGTTTAAAGAATCAAACCAGTTGGGTTTGTTTGCCTCCATTTCAATACCCACGCCAAAAGGATCCAGTGACGCAAGTTTATTCGCTGCCAGGCATAAAAATTTAGAGATAAGGGTAGTGTAATAAATTTCACCGGTTCCATAGCCTGTTCTTGAAATATGGGGATTACCTTGCCTTTTACGCAGCATCTCTTTTTTAGCCGAATCCAGGCTCAGGGAATGCAGCTGTCGCGGCTGTCCGTTATGGAGGACGTATTTCTCGCTGCGCGGCCTGACAATCTCGGCATTATCGTAAAAAGAAAAAACCTTCCGGTTGAAAAATAGGTCGTTAAATTTTTCAGGATAAATCCCCAGGTAGCTGTCAATTAAGTCTAAATTATACGTCCAATGGTCCGTCCAAAAACCTTCTCCATGTTCAGCTTGCTGTATTTTTTGAGCCGCAGAGAGGATGGTTTCTAAAAAATTATCATAAGAATTTTTAAGTTTAATGTTATTGTTTTCAATAAAAAGAATTAACTCGCCCGGAGTAAAAGTCTTTTTAAAAAAACTTTTTAATTTAGCGATATCGTTTTCTCCGGCGGTTTCTTTAAGGAGCTCAAATATATTAACTTCGTCTTTAATCAGAAAATTTTCACCCTTAACCACTAAAGGATTAAAACCGTCTGCCTGGATTAAATTCATAAAGAAAACAATGTTTTCATCGTTGATTTCAGGGTTAAACCAGAGGTCATTACGGCGGTTCTGGTTAGTGTCGCGGTAGTTACCGTTACCTTGGGCAAAATATGTCGGCTGGAGCAGGAAGTTATTGTAATCTCTTTCCAAGTCGCCATGCTTGCGGGAATAGATATAAAAGACTGTTGATTTCCCCGCCTCTGGCGGGGTCCCGCCCGATTGATTAAAAGACGGGCGGGAAAAAACTTCAGGGTAACCACCACGCATAATGTTATCTAAATAAGTCTGGCCGGCATATAAGTTAAATTCAGGCGAGCTGCTTTTAGTCAGAATATCGTTCTTAAGTTTATTAATTAGCTGGGTATTTTGCTCGGATTTATTTTCGATATAGCCGAATTTTGTGATCTTGCTGACGCAGCTGTTTAAAGTTTTAGTATTGCGGGCCTGGCCGATTACCGCATAAAATTTCTTTTGTTCTCGGGGTTTTAATTTAAAGTTCAGCAGAAGCAAAGCCGAGGGGGTTTTGCTCCTAGTTAATTGATCGCCAGGGTATGAAAATTTGGATTTATTTAAAAAATTTGCCGGATAAGAAAAATCGGTCACCTCGCCAAAAACAGCCTCCGGATCGACTATCGGCCGGATAATGTTTGGCTTTGTGCCGTTAAAATCAAAACCCAGGTAAAAATTACCTTCTTCGATATGCACTACTTCCGGCCGGTCAGAGGGATCAACTTGAAGTTTATAAAAAGGAACCCCCTTATCCAGATTGATAACGTTCATCCAGGCTTCGATTGTGCGGCCGAGTTTCTTCAGGAAAAAATTATTGGTGCCAAAAGGAACAATCTGGGGTAAACCGTCGATAACTTCAATAGACCTTAGTTTATTCGAGGTATTTTCAATGCTCACCGTGCGGCTTAACCCGGCAAAATTATCGTTGGGGATATTAAAATATTCAACGCAAGTCTTAATTCCCAAAGTGTGATTTTCTTCTTCCAAAATGAGCTTGCCGGAATCAATGCGCATTAAATTAGAGATCGCGTAATTTAAATTAACACACCCATTATGAAACGGCTCATAGTAGAGAGTTTCATGGGCAGAGTTGATTTTAATAAAAGTACGGAAGCCGTGGCTGGATACAAACTGCCAGGATTTATTGGCGGGGAAGAACTCTAAAATTGCCTGGTCTTTATCCTTGGTACCGAAGCTGGCAATACATTGGCCGCGGTTAACGTAGAAGACCCACATAGGAATACCGTATTTACCGGCAATCCCGGGAAAGAAATTCGCAAAAGGCTTGGAGTAATTATAATTTTCTATGACAAATTCGCCGGATTTATCTAGATAATATTTTGCTTTTGTCTGTTTAGATTTAATTTTCATTTTGATTTGAGTTAATTATAGTATTGTACATATTTTTACGCATTTGTCAACTAGCGCATCCCGTTGTAATAAATATTTAACGCGTCTGTCTTGTCTGTATTTTCTCGGGAACGCTGGTTTTGCCCCTGCGTGGCAAAACTGCGCTCGGG
>CAYIFW010000012.1:0-24165 GCA_964362795.1 uncultured Planctomycetales bacterium
AAACCCTGGAAGATTTTTGCCATTTACTGGATTTAAGATTGGTAAACCGCAAAGTTTTAGAAAGCCTGATTAAATGCGGGGCCCTGGATTATTTCGGTAAATCCCGCGCCGGTATGCTGGCTAGCCTGGAGATAATCCTGGAAACAGCGCAAAAAGCGCAAAAAGAAAAATCCAGCGGCCAACTTTCATTTTTTGATCAAGCCATCCAAGAAAACGGATTTAAGAAAACAGAAAATAATCTACCCAATCTGAAAGAATGGCCGGAACCACAGCTGCTTGCCTTTGAAAAAAATATGTTGGGTTTTTACGTCAGCGGACACCCCTTGGCCCGCTATGCCAAACAGCTGAAACGTTTCGTTTCCTGCTCTACATCCAGTTTAAGCCAACATAAGGACCAAGATACGGTTAAGATGGTCGGATTGATTGTTAAGATCAAACAAACAGTCACCCGGGCAAAGCAAGAGAAAATGGCAATTTTAAAAATTGAGGATCTGGACGGCGCAGTAGAAGCGCTGGTTTTTCCCCGCGCCTTTAATAAAATTAGTTCTTATATCCAACCCAACAGCATCGTGCATATCCGGGGCGTATTGGACCTTAAACAGGAGGATACGCCTAAAATAATTGTCGAGGACATGTTCCCGTTCGAAGAGATCTATAAATTAATCACCGCGATGAATATTAATTTAAGCGGCATTAGAGAAAGTATCTTTGAATCTTTAAAAACTCTGCTGGGCGATTACCGCGGCAACATTCCCGTATATTTACGCCTGGATACCAACCTCACCGGTAGGCCTAGCTATCCAGCTAGCAAGCCGGCACCGGCTAAATCCCGGGTTCAGCTGGTGGTCGGAGAAGGGCTTTATGTTTCTCCTAATGAAAAACTTATCCAGGATTTAGATGAATTATTAGGTGAAGAGCGCTTATCGCTGGTAATTTAATCCAAGTTTAGAGTTTTTTCTTGACACTCTAACTTTTTGCTGTTATTATGGTTAGCAACTGGAGGACCTAAGATGACCAAGAAAGATATTGTCTTAAAAGTATCCGATGAAACTAATTTAAAACAGATAGATGTCAAAGAAGTTGTGCAAAAAACCTTCGATTGCATTATTGACGCCTTAGTCAGGGGCGAAAAAATTGAATTACGTAATTTTGGTGTTTTTAAGGTTAAGCAAAGAAGAAGCCGCACAGGCAGAAATCCGCGCACTAATCAGGTCATTCCTGTCCCGCCCAGAAAAGTAGTTATCTTTAAAGCTGGCTTGGAAATGAAACAAAAAATTAAATAAACCTTTTAAAAAATAAAAAAATAACTAATGTTTAAAAGAGTCCCCGGGACTAAAGATATCCTGCCTGAGGAAACATCTTCTTGGCAGAGAATTGAAACAGAAGCGCGTAAAGTATTTTCTCTTTATAATTACCATGAGATTCGTACCCCGATCATTGAAGATGCAACGCTATTTAACCGCACGCTGGGAGCAACCTCCGAAATTGTGGGTAAACAAATGTTTCTTATTCATAACCAGGAAGATACCTACGCTTTGCGCCCGGAAGGCACTGCCTCGATCGTGCGCAGCTACCTGGAAAATAATTTAGATAAAACCAGCGGTTTTACCAAATTATACTATATCGGCCCGATGTTCCGGCTAGAACGGCCGCAAAAAGGAAGATTACGCCAATTTCATCATGTTGGCTGCGAAGCAATTGGCTCACTTGATGCCTCACTTGATGTAGAAATAATCGCTTTGGCCAAACAACTGCTGGAGAATTTTAATATCACAGGCTATAAAATTAACCTTAACAGCCTGGGCTGCCCACAAGACCAAGAAGCCTTAAGCTTAAAACTTAAAGAAAAATTACAGGATAGATCCCCGGAACTCTGCGCGAATTGTCAGGAAAGAATTAAGAATAACGTTTTAAGAGTTTTAGACTGTAAAAATGAACAATGTCAGAAAATTGTTAAAACGCTCTCAATCAATCAATCGCATCTCTGCCCGGATTGCACCAACCACTTTGAAGAGGTTAAAAATGGATTGCAGATTCTAAATATCCCGTTTCAGATCCAGGACCAACTGGTACGCGGCCTGGATTATTACAATCGCACGGTATTTGAAATTACGCATAGCAATCTGGGCAGCCAGGATGCTATCGGAGCCGGGGGCCGCTACAATAATTTAGTCCGCCAATTAGGAGGCCCTGACCTGGGAGGAATAGGTTTTGCCTTTGGCGTAGAGCGGCTGCTTTTAGCCGCGGAAACATTAGTTAATACCCCGCAAAAAAAATTAGTTTATCTAATTACACTGGGAAAAGCCGCCAAAGAAGCCGGTATAAAAATATTAAACCAGCTGCGCAAATCCGGAATTGCCTGCGATACGGATTTTTTGAATAAATCTTTAAAAGCCGCCCTACGGGCCGCCAATGACGCCGGGGCAAATACAGTCTTAATTTTAGGAGATGATGAATTAAAAAATAATCTTATTACCCTCAGAGATATGACAAAAAGCACCCAAAAAGAAGTCAAAATAGAAAACTTAAGCGAGGAATTAAAATGTTAAGAACGCATACTTGCGGCCAACTTACCTCACTCGACATAGGCAAACAAGTTACGCTCTGCGGCTGGGTAGCCAATCGGCGCGACCACGGTAAACTGATTTTTATTGATATCCGTGACCGCTATGGTTTAACTCAGGTAGTTTTTATTCCTAAAGAATCCAAAGACGCCTATATCTTAGCCCAAGAGTTAAGAAGCGAATTCGTAATTAAATTAAGCGGGCTGGTGAATAAGCGCCCTGGCGGAACAATTAACGCAAAGCTGGCAACCGGAGAAGTAGAGATCTTGGCCCAAGAACTAGAAATCCTAAATCCCAGCAACACTCCGCCATTTGAAATTCAGGACGACATCGAAATAACCGAGGAGCTGCGCCTTAAATACCGCTACTTAGACCTCAGAAGGAATAAAGTTTTTAACAATCTTCTTTTACGCAGTAATCTTTATAAAGTTATCCGCGGCTATTTAGGTAATAAAGATTTCATTGAATGCGAAACTCCCATACTTACCAAATCTACCCCGGAAGGCGCGCGCGATTACCTGGTTCCCTCCAGGGCAAACCCCGGACAATTTTTCGCTTTACCTCAATCACCGCAATTATTCAAGCAGATCCTGATGGTAAGCGGAATTGAAAAATATTATCAAATTGCCAAATGCTTCCGCGATGAAGACCTGCGCGCAGACCGTCAGCCTGAATTTACGCAGTTGGATATCGAGATGTCCTTTGTCAACGAAGAGGACATTTTTTCCTTAACCGAAGAATTAATGAAATCTATTCTCAAAGAATTAAAAGATATCGACATTCCGGTGCCTTTTCCCCGCCTAAGCTATCAAAATGCTCTGGAAAAATATAAATCGGATAAACCCGACCTAAGGAGCGAAACAAAAACAGAATTTGCTTTTTGCTGGGTGGTGGATTTTCCGCTTTTTAAATTTAACACTGAAGAAAAACGCTGGGAGAGCGAACACCATCCTTTTACCGCGCCCATTGACGAAGATTTAGAAAATCTGGAAAAAACTCCGGATAAAATCAAATCCCGCTCGTACGACTTGGTTTTAAACGGGATGGAACTTGGCTCCGGCTCGATAAGAATTCACCGCCAGGAACTTCAAGAGAAGATTTTTAATATTATCGGAATTAAAAAAGAGGAGGCCGTTAAACGTTTTGGTTTCTTGCTCGAGGCCTTTCAATACGGAGCGCCTCCGCACGGAGGGGTTGCTTTTGGATTAGACAGATTATTGGCCATACTTTCCGCCGAATCCAGCATTCGCGAAGTGATTACTTTTCCTAAGACTTCCGCGGCATTCTGCCCATTAACCAACGCGCCAACAGAAGTAGAAGATAAGCAATTAAAAGAATTAGGCCTAACTATTAAAAAGGGAGGGAAATAAAATGGACAGAATTAAACTAGCGGGAATTTGCGTATTAGCGTCAACCTTGGCCTTATCCGGATGCGTAACCAGAACCTACAACTTAACCCGCGATCGGGTTGATCAGGATTTATCTGCAACATCCGGAAACAGAGGCTTTCTTATGGGTAATGCTCCTCAACCCAAGGATAGAGAAACTACCCGCACGGTCAGAGTCTTTGAAATAGAATTAGGTAAAGGCAACAAATCCAATATTAGCTGCCCGGCGGCTACTCCGTTGGCAAGTACCACAGAAGAACCTGCTTTAATGGCAGAACAAACAATGCCGCTTGAAACAGGGCTTGAGAATTTCGAGAATTACACCGTAGCTAAAAATGATACTCTGCAAAAAATTTCTAAGAAGTTTTATGGAACAACCAAAAAATGGACCAAAATTTACGCAGCCAATAAAGATATTTTACGCGGCCCGGACAAACTTTACCCCGGCCAAACAATAAAAATCCCTTCCGGTTCCAAATTAGAAAACAGAACTGAAAAGGCTGATACGTCAAACGAAAATCTTAAATAAGCCTTACAATAAATAATCCTTATTGAAGCGCATGCTAAAACTATTCAATAAAAATAATCTTTATTTAACGCTAATCTGCGCTTGGCTATTTCTTTTCAGCTACATTATCCGCTTAAACCCGGCAATACCGTTTTCCTTAATTATCCTTTATGCCTGTTTTTATAAAAAGTTTTCCGACACTAAAAACGCAAGCCTGCTTAATTTAAGTTTTCTTTATCTTGTTTCATTTTCACTGGGCTATAGCTTACTTAAAAACGGTTTATCTATTTATTTTGTCCCGATCACGATTATCCCGATGCTGAGCGTGCTCCTGCTTAATAATCTTGAGATAGCTTACTTCCTGTCACTAGGGACATCTTTATCTTTAGCGGCAATCAGCCCGGAACCGTTTAAAGCTTTTTTTATTTTTATGACATCGTGCGCCTGCGCGATATTAATGATTAAGGGGGCGCGTAAACGCACCCGGATAATTCAGGCAGGGTTTATTGCCAGTTTGGCATTATTGCTAAGCTTACTGCTGCTGGAATACCTCAGGATTAATCAAACCCAAAGGTATTTAATCATTCTAGCCAACGGCCTGCTTTGCGGAATAATCACCCTGGGAATCTTGCCATTATTTGAATATTTATTGCGCAGCGTAACCAATATCAGCCTGCTGGAATTAGCCGATTCCAATCAGCCGATCTTACAACGCATGATCCTGGAAGCGCCCGGCACTTACCATCACAGCTTGATTGTCGGCAACATGTCCGATACTGCCTGCTCGGCAGTAGGGGCCAACGGCCTCTTGGCCAGAATCGGAGCCTATTATCATGATATCGGGAAATTACAAAAACCGGAATACTTTATCGAAAATCAGAATATCAGAAAAAATGCTCACGATGCGCTTTCTCCGACCATGAGTAAATTAATCATTATGAATCACATTAAAGAAGGCTTAGAGCTGGCTAAAAAATATAAATTAAGCCCGGTGCTTTGGGATTTTATCCAGCGGCATCACGGCAATAGCCTGGTCTACTATTTTTACCGTAGAGCCTTGGAAGACAAACAAGAGGATCAGGAAATAAGTGAAGAAGGATTCCGCTATCCCGGCCCTAAACCAAATACTTTGGAAACCGCGATTGTGCTTTTAGCTGACTCCGTTGAAGCAGCGACGCGCTCTCTGGCCGACCCTACTCCGGATAAAATCGATGAAATGGTGCACAAAGTAATCAACAATAAATTTATCGACGGACAGCTTGATGAATGCGAGCTGACCTTAAAAGATATGGAAAAAATATCCGGTATTTTTAGTAAAATATTAAGCGGCATCTATCATAGCCGCCTAAACTATCCCCCAGAAACAAAACATGAAAATAACCATAAAAAACCTGCAAAATAAATTACCCCTGGGCCAGACAAAAATTAAGAATTTAATCCGCAGGATCTTAAAGGGAGAAAATATTACCGCATCCGGATGGATCAATATTTGTTTCGTGGATAATGCATTGATTAAAAAATTTAACTCTAAATTCCTCAAATCCAGGAGCTCTACCGACGTTCTAGCTTTTAATTTAGGAAACAAAAGGAAAATAATGCTGGCAGACATCATGATTTCCACCGACCAAGCCATACTCCAGGCGCGCAGCTTTAAAACAACCCCCGGCTATGAATTACTGCTTTATGTTGCCCATGGCCTACTGCACATACTAGGATTTAACGATCATTCTCCAGAACAAATTAAATTAATGCGTAAAAAAGAAAGCGAATATGTCGATAGATAAAGCTTGCGGTTTAGTTTTAAATAAGCGCGACTTACGGGAAACTTCCATCCTGGTTGATTTCTATACCCGGGAGTTCGGTAAGGTCAGCGGGATACTCAAAGGAATACGCACGGAACCGGAGAAATTCGCCTCCAATTTAGAGCTTTTCTCGTTAAATGAAATAATTTTCTACCGCAAAACCCATTCCAGCCTACATCTGGTGAGCCAGGCAGATAAAATAGATAACTTCACCGGCATCAGGCAGAACGTAGAAAGAATTTCCACAGCAAGTTTTATGATGGAACTGATTAACTCCGTAATGCAAGCTGAAGATGCCAACGCCGATGTATTTAATCTGGCTTTAGCCAGCCTTAAAGAACTGGAAACAAATTATAATCCTGAGAAAATCGCCACAATCTTTAAAATTAAAATGCTTAACCTTTCAGGATTTAAACCTCATTTTGATTCTTGTGTTTCCTGCCTGGACAAAATAATGGGCCAATCTAAGTTCAGCCTGGCTCTCGGAGGGCTGCTTTGCCCGCGCTGTATGGCCAAAGACCCCACGAGTCGAGCGATATTCCGCGGCACCATCGCCACTGTCCTGCATATTGAGCGCAACAGCTTTGCCGCCAGCCTCAACTTAGGAATGAACCCTTTAATAAAAAAAGAGCTGGATTTAATCCTGAATTCTTTCTTAAATTTTCATCTTGGCCGCGAGCTTAAATCGCAAAAACTTCTGAATAAACTGGAAATGGCGGTGAGATCATGAAAATTGTCGTTGTCGGCCCTGGCGCAATGGGATGTTTAATTGCCGCGTTTTTATCCAAATCTAAAGAAGAGATTTGGCTACTGGATAAAAATAAGGAGAGAGCGGCAAAGATAAACGGATCCGGAATTACTTTGGAAAGTTCATCCGGCTCCTGGAAGGCGCAAGTCAAAACCACAGCTAATCCAGGCGAAATCGGCCGGGCCGAACTGATCATTATCTGCGTAAAATCATTCAATACTAAACAGGCTGTCGAAGGAATCAAACCTCTGTTGGGCGAAAACACTAAAATTTTAACCTTGCAAAACGGAATGGGCAATATCGAAATCATCTCCGAAATAGCCACAGAGGATAGGATTATTGCCGGAGTCACCAACGAAGGCTCGACGCTAATCGATACGGGTAAAATCCGCCACGCCGGGCACGGCGAAACCATTATCGGAACAATCAACGGAAAAACACCGGTTGAAATGCGCGCCATCCGCGAAATATTTAATAAAATAGGTTTTGAAACTAAAATATCCCGCGACATTAAGAGCCTGATCTGGTCGAAGTTAATTATTAACGTGGGGATCAACGCTTTAAGCGCCCTTACCCGCCTGCCCAACGGAAAACTCATGGAATGCGAAGGAACCCGAAGGATTTTAAGGGACGCGGTTATCGAAGCAACGCGAGTTGCTAAAAGAAAACGCGTAAAATTAATCTTTGACGATCCGTTGGCCAAAGTAGAAGCGGTTTGCGAAGGCACAAGCGAAAATCTTTCCTCAATGCTTCAGGATGTTTTAAAGAAAAAACGCACCGAGGTTGACTTTATTAACGGAGTAATCGTCCGGCTGGGCCAGGAATTAGGAATCAACGTACCAACTAATAAATTTCTGCTGGATTTGATAAAAACTATTGAATCCAGCTATTCGTATTCTATCTAAAATAAAGGGGACGGTTCTCTTTAGAGAACCGTCCCCTGATTCATAAGATGGCTTATAACCCAAAGTTACGCAAATATTTAGTTATTTTTCTAATTATCGGCTGGAGCATGACTTTAATTTATTTTTTGCTAATGAAGTTAACCCGCTAAAGATGAATACGCTTAATTCAACCAATAATATACATATTTCAGCAGCTAAGATGTTTATTTTTTTCTCTCAGCTGATGGATAAACCCGTATTGGATAAAAACGGGGCGACAGCCGGAGAAATTTATGACCTGGCGGTAAAAGCTTCTCAAGTTTACCCGATTTCCGATGCTCTGATTATCCGCCAAGGTTTTCCTAACCGTAAATACGCGCTAATCAATTGGGGCGACATTGAAAAAATCGACAGCGAAGGAGTTAAACTAAAAATAGAAAAATCCGTTTTAAATTTCAATCAGATTCACGATGAAAAAAAAGAATTTACCCTAAGGCGGGACATACTTGATCAGCAGGTAGTGGACACCCATAATCATAAAGTTATCCGCGTTAACGATATCCAACTTTTGGTCGTTGACCATGCCCTAATGATCGCCCACGTGGACATCGGCAGCCGCGGCCTGCTCAGGCGCCTAGGCTTTGAAAAAATCGTCGACTTAATGGTAAAGTTGTTTAATCCCGGAGCAAAATACCTTAAAAACGAACATTTAATCTCCTGGAAACATATTCAACCTTTGGCAATTAATCCGGTAAGCATGACGATAAAAATCGACCTGCCGCAGAAAAATCTTTTAAGTATACCCGCGGCAGATTTAGGAGATATCTTTCTGGATCTAAATATCAATCATCAGATCGCTCTCTTTAAATCCTTAAACCTGGTTAATAAAACCAAGATCTTTACCAATATTGATTTTAAAACCCAAAATTCACTATTGGAAGAACTAAATGATTTTGAAATTTCCGAGCTGCTTAACAATATCCCTTCGGACGAGGCTACGGATTTTTTAGAAAAATTATCCAGTGAGAAGACCAAACACATTCTAAGCCTGATAGAAAATAAATACTCTAAACGCCTCTCGCAGCTTTTAGGTTATTCCGGAGATTCTGCCGGCGGGCTGATGACCACCGAGTATATTGCTTTCACCAAAGACACCCTTGTCCAAACAGCCTTAGACCAAATCCGCCAGCGTAAATTTAAATCCGAACCGGCGCAATTTATTTATATCATTGACGAAACGCAGCATTTAATTTCGGCAACTAACTTTCGCAGGATTATTTTGGCTAACCCCACGGAACCAATTCAAAACTCCGCCTTTCCCAAGACATATTTTGTGCGCCTGGATTCCAGCATCAAAGAGGTTGCCTACTTAATGGAAAAATATAAATATTTTGCTATTCCCGTAGTGGATGAAAATAACGTTTTGCAGGGGATCATCACGGTTGATGACATCCTCAGCCAACTGATTGCTTTTGCCTGGCGCAGGCTCAAGCGCATAAAGATTATGCAAAAAACATGAAAAACCTAAAAACTTTTTGGGCAAAAATTTTAATTTTTCTTTCCGTAATGGGCCCGGGAATTATTACGGCCAACGTCGATA
The DNA here is from genome assembly GCA_964362795.1 of uncultured Planctomycetales bacterium. Taxonomy (GTDB): domain Bacteria; phylum Omnitrophota; class Gorgyraeia; order Gygaellales; family Profunditerraquicolaceae; genus UBA6249. Next base: position 9,495 of record CAYIFW010000012.1, read on the forward strand.
ATGACGCCGGAGGAATTACCACTTACTCCGTAGCCGGGGCGCACTTTGGCTACGCTTTAATCTGGTCGTTTATTCCGATTATTATTGCCTTAGTAATTATTCAAGAGATGTGCAGCCGGATGGCGGTGGTTACGGGTAAAGGCCTGGCGGACTTAATCCGCGAAGAGTTCGGAGTCAGAGTTACATTCTACGCGATGACAGTTCTGGTTCTTTCCAACATTTTCAATACGATCTCAGAATTTGCCGGCATTGCCGCCAGCGCCGAACTTTTCGGGCTCAGCAAATACCTCCTGGTGCCGATTTGCGCGCTATTTGTCTGGTGGCTAATTGTTAAAGGCACCTATAAATCAGTGGAAAAAGTATTTTTATTCGCTTGTTTATTTTATGTTTGCTATATCGTCTCCGGGTTTCTTTCTAAACCGGATTGGAACTTAATCGCCAAAAGCTCGGTTCATCCAACTTTTCAGTTTGATAAAGCCTATATTTTTATGCTTATCGGGGTGGTGGGCACAACAATTGCCCCCTGGATGCAATTCTACCAGCAATCTTCGGTAGTCGAAAAGGGAATTAAACTCGAAAATTATAAATACAGCCGCCTGGATGTAATCATCGGCGCCTTTGTCGTCAATATTATCGCCATTTTCATTATTATTGTCTGCGCCAACACGCTTTTTGCCAATGGCATTAGAATCGAAACCGCCAAAGACGCAGCCCTTGCCTTAAAACCATTGGCCGGACAATACTGTTTTTATCTCTTTGCCTTTGGCTTACTCAATGCCTCAGTATTTTCTGCCTGTATTTTACCGCTTTCTACGGCATATTCGGTATGCGAAGGGATGGGCTGGGAGATCGGAGTCAATCGCACCTTTAAAGAAGCCCCGCAATTTTATAGTTTATATACCGCAATTATTGTAATCGGCGCGGCGGTAATCTTGATTCCGGGAGTTAAGCTGGTACCAATTATGCTTATCTCTCAGGCGACCAACGGGATTCTACTGCCTTTTGTATTGATCTTCATGCTGCTTTTAGTAAATAACAAAAGGCTAATGGGTAAATACACTAACTCTAAATTTTATAATTTCTGCGCCATACTCATAATCGTAACGATGATTCTGCTTTCTCTATTTCTATTTTTTACGGTATTTATCAAATAAACTTTTATGAATATCCACGAAATTAAAAACCTTAAAAACCAGCGCAAGATTACCATGCTAACTGCCTATGACTATCCAGTTGCCAACCTGGTCGATAAAGCCGGAATTGATATAATTTTAGTCGGCGATTCTTTAGCTAATGTCGTCTTAGGGCTGGAATCTACCACTCAGGTAGGAATGCCGGAAATGCTGCACCACACTAAAGCAGTCAGCCGGGCAGTAAAGAACGCTTTATTAATCGCGGACATGCCCTATAGCTCTTATCAACTTAATCCCCAAGAATGCCTGAGCAATGCTCAGAAATTTATCAACGAAGCGGGCTGCCAAGCGGTTAAACTAGAATGGTTTGATGATTGTTTAAAGGTAACTGAGCAAATTATTCAAGCGGGAATTCCGGTAATGGGCCATATCGGCCTGACTCCGCAAACAGCGGATAGAATCGGAGGCTTCAAGGTTCAGGGCAAAGACGCCCAAAGCGCCCAGATACTTATTGAGCAGGCTAAATCTTTAGAAAGATTAGGGTGTTTTGCCATAATTTTAGAATGCGTGCCGGATAAGCTAGCGGAATTAATTACCCTGAAACTAAAAATCCCGACTATCGGCATCGGCGCGGGCATTCATTGCGACGGACAGGTCCTGGTGATTAACGACATGCTCGGCCTTTTCCAACGCAAGAGCCCGAAATTTGTCAAGAAATACGCCGACTTAACTTCGATTATTTTAAAAGCGGTCGATGATTTTAAAAATGAAATTCTTCAGGAAAAATTCCCCGGCCCGGAACATACTTTTACAATCAAAGAAGAGGAGTTTAAGAAAATCGATGGCCGCTAAACGCCTGATCAAATATTTAATTAATACGGCCGTGCTTAGTTTGGCGGTGGTTTTTGTCATCAAAGTTGCCGGCCCGAATTTATTAATCCAGTATATTTCTTACGGCATCGGAGACTGCAAAAGTATTCCTATCCTTTGTATGGAGCCGGATGAAAAAATAACCCGGACTGAGCCGGTTTTAGAAGGCTACCGGCAAGAATTAATTACGCAAAATTTTCCCAACCTGAGCATTTCCTGCCCTAAAGGTTTTACCCTGGTGCAAGAATTAATTAAGCGGCCATATTATAAAAAAAATAAACGGTTGGATAACGGAAGAATAATCTATCTTTTGCATCAACAACCGGGAGAATTTTTAAAACTTTACCCCGATGTCAAAAAACAGGGAGTAACGAATAACTATGAATTTATCCGCCGGTTAAATTTTGCCAATCTTAACCAAGTTAAAAATATAACTGACGCATTTTTTATAATTATGAAAAGCGTCTTTACCCCGGATTTGGGCAACCAAAAAATCGTTAGAATGATCAGGGTGCAAACACAACAATTCCGGGGTTTTATAAATTATAATCTTTCTCTGCCGAATAGTTATTATGATTGCAACCTGATTGACCCCCAAGATAATTTTTATAAAGTATACATTAAGGATATCGGCAATAGCCTGGATTTAAATAAAGTGCTTGTAATTATCTCAACTATAAAACCAGTTGGATAATTATAATCAATCTCTGCTTGACTTTTGTCCTAAATTGAGCTAAAAATAAAGACTATGTCAGAAAATTTAATGGAGAAAATCGGTTCCCTGTGCAAGCGCCGGGGATTTATCTTTCAAGGAAGCGAAATTTACGGCGGCTTAAGCAATACCTGGGATTACGGCCCTCACGGAGTTGAATTAAAGAATAACCTTAAACGTGCCTGGTGGAAGGCCTGTGTCTATGAAAGAAATGATGTCTTTGGCATGGATGCGGCCATCCTGATGCACCCTCGCGTCTGGGAAGCCAGCGGACACCTTAAGAACTTCAATGATCCTTTTATAAAATGTCCTGCCTGTTTACAATTCTTTAAGTCCGATAAAATCTGGGAAGAAATTTGGAATAGCGCATGGTTTACATCGCTCAGAGAGATAATGGCCGGAGACAAAGACAGCTCCGTTATGATTAAGTGGGCAAAAAAAGAAGGAAAAAAATTAGCTCCAAATTTAAATCTGGTCAAAGAACCTGAAATCACTATTTCCTGGATTGCCGATCTTCATCAAAAGTTTGGCGGAGTTGAATTTGATTTTAAGACTTATGTTGGCAGGATAGCCTGTTCTCGTGATGGGGTGGCTAAAATTCCCTGCCCAAAATGCGGAAATGAACTTCCTGAGCATTCAATGGAAGCGAATCTAATGCTCGAAACACTTTTTGGGCCGATGAAAGAAACAGCCCAAAAAGTATATCTTCGCCCGGAAACCGCCCAAGGGATGTTTGTAAACTTCTTAAATATCCTGGATTCCAAGCATCCTAAACTGCCTTTTGGCCTGGCCCAAATCGGTAAATCATTCCGCAATGAGATCACTCCGGGAAATTTCACTTTTCGCACCCGTGAATTCGAACAGATGGAGATTGAATATTTTTGCCGGCCGGAAAATGCTAATGAAATTTATGAAACCTGGGTAACCGAAAGATTTAACTGGTATTTAAATTTAGGAATAAAAAAAGAGAACTTGCGCCGCCGCTTACATGAAAAAGACGAACTGGCGCATTACGCTAAAGCCTGCACGGACATCGAATATAACTTTCCCTTTGGGTGGAGCGAGCTGGAAGGGATCGCTAACCGCACAGACTTTGATTTAAAACAGCACTCTAAATTCAGCGGCAAAGAGCTGCAGTATTTCGATGACCAAAAGAAAGAAAGATTCTATCCCTATATTATTGAGCCTTCCGGAGGAGTAGATAGAAGCATTTTAGCGATACTAGTTGACGCTTATCATGAAGAACAAGTTAAAGAAGATACCCGCGTAGTCTTAAAATTAAACAAGGATCTGGCTCCGACAAAAATCGCCGTGCTGCCGCTTTTACGCAACCGTCCGGAGATTGTGGAACTAGCGAAAAATATCGCCAAAGACCTAAAAAAATCCTTGGTTACGGTCTATGATGATACCGGGGCCATCGGCAAGCTTTATCGCCGGCAAGATGAAGTCGGCACGCTATTCTGCGTAACCGTGGACGTCCAAAGCTTAGAAGACAAGCAAGTCACCGTGCGCAGTCGAGACACCATGTTACAAGAAAGAGTTTCACAAGATAAATTAAAAGAGTATTTAACCAACCAACTTAGTTAAGAAAGGCAGGGTTTAAAAAGTAATGGCCAAGAAATACGTTTACTCCTTCGGTGGCGGCAAAGCGGACGGCAATGAAAGCATGAAAAACCTCCTCGGTGGCAAAGGCGCCAACCTGGCGGAGATGGCCGGAAACAAAAATTTAATGCTGCCTGTGCCTCCGGGATTTACCTGCACTACCGAAGTCTGCACATATTATTATCAGAATAAAAAGAAGTACCCCCAAGAATTAAAAACTCAAGTCCTGACAGCTTTAGAAAAAATCGAAAAATTAATGGGGAAAAAATTCGGCGACGCCAATAATCCGCTTTTATTTTCCGTACGCAGCGGCGCCAGAAAATCTATGCCCGGGATGATGGAAACAGTTTTAAATGTCGGCCTGACTGAGAAAACTATTCCCGGCCTGATTAAAAAAAGCGGCAACGACCGTTTTGTTTATGACGCCTACCGCCGGCTGATTATGATGTATTCTGATGTAGTAATGGAGAAAGCTGCCGGAATCGAACCCAAAGGAGAAGAGGGCATCCGTAAACAATTAGAAGCCGTTATGGGACAGTTGAAAAAATCTAAAAACTATACTAGTGATACGGATTTAAATGTCGATGATTTAAAAAAACTCTGCGCCCAATTTAAAATTAAGATTAAAGAGGTCCTGAGGAAAGAATTTCCCGATGAGCCGATGGAGCAGCTCTGGGGCGGAATTGGGGCGGTATTTTCTTCCTGGAACGGAAAACGCGCGATCAGCTACCGCAGGATCGAAAGTATTCCCGATGAGTGGGGCACCGCGGTAAACGTACAGGTTATGGTTTTTGGAAATATGGGCGATGATTCGGCTACCGGAGTTGCCTTTACGCGTAACCCGGGAAACGGAGAAAATAATTTCTATGGCGAATACTTAATCAACGCTCAGGGTGAAGATGTCGTTGCCGGTATCCGCACTCCGGCTCCGATCAATGAATATTCCACCTCCAGCCATAATAAAGAATTGCTCACTTTAGAAAAAGCCATGCCCAGAATTTACAAAGAGCTATATTCTATCCAAAACCGCCTAGAAAAACATTATCATGATATGCAAGATATCGAGTTTACAATTGAAAAGGGCCGGCTCTTTATGCTGCAATGCCGCAACGGTAAGCGTAACGGACCGGCAGCAGTGCGTATGGCCGTAGATATGGTCAAAGAAAAGATGATTAAAAAGGAGCAGGCGATAATGCGTGTAACTTGCGCGCAACTGGATGAATTACTCCATCCGATTATTGATCCTAAAACCGAAATTACGGTTAAACCTTTTGCCAAAGGATTACCTGCGGGCCCGGGAGGGGCAAGCGGCCAAATTGTTTTCTCATCCCAGGACGCGGTAGCTTGGGCCAAAGCCGGTAAAAAAGTAATCCTGGTGCGCGAAGAGACTAATCCGGAAGATGTTGAAGGTATGCGCGTCGCCCAGGCGATCCTTACCGCCCGCGGAGGTATGACCAGTCACGCGGCATTAGTTGCCCGCGGTTGGGGTAAATGTTGTATTGTCGGCTGCAGCCGGATGCATGTTGATCTGGAAAAGAAAACTTTAAGTGCAACAGATAAAACATTATCTGAAGGCGACTGGATTACCTTAAACGGAACTAAGGGCAATGTTTACGAAGGCCAGCTTCCGATGATGGATGCTACCGAAGAAAACATGATCCTTTCAGAATTTTTAAAAATATGCGATGGAATAAAAAAATTAGGTATCCGGACTAACGCCGATACCCCGGAAGATGCCCAAAAAGCGCTGCAATTCGGAGCTAAAGGCATCGGGCTTTTCCGCACCGAGCATATGTTCTACGGCAAAGGCTCGGATCAACCGCTGTTTTTGCTGCGCAAAATGATTATTTCTAAAACTGTTGAAGAAAGACAGAAAGCATTGGATGAATTATTTCCTTTTGTCAAAAAAGACCTTAAAGGAACCATTGCCGCGATGGATGGCTACCCAGTAGTCATCCGCCTGCTGGATCCGCCGCTGCATGAATTCGTGCCGCGCGAACAGGCCAAACTCGAACAACTGGCTAATGATTTAAAAATCGATATGAAGGAGTTGTCTAAAAGAGCCGAAGGCCTGCACGAATCTAATCCGATGATGGGCCATCGCGGCGTGCGCTTAGGAATTACTTATCCTGAGATTAGCGCTATGCAAATCCGGGCGATTTTAGAAGCGGCCGCGGAATTAGTCAAAGAGGGCAAAGATCCCTATCCGGAGATCATGATCCCGGTTGTTTGCGATGTAAAAGAACTAGAGGATCAATTTGCTATTGCTGAAAAAATACATAAGGAAGTACTAGCAAAATACGGATTAAAGAAACTAAAATATCTTCTGGGAACGATGATTGAAATACCGCGGGCGGCATTTGTCGCGGATAAACTGGCAAAAGTCGCGCAGTTTTTCTCTTTCGGAACCAATGACATGACCCAAATGGGATTTGGTTTCTCCAGAGACGATATCGGCGGATTTTTACCGGAGTATATCAGTAAAGGTATCCTGCCTGAGGATCCATTTCAAAGTATCGACCAGGAGGGTATCGGAGAGTTAATTAAAATGGGTATCAAACGCGGACGCTCAACCAATAAAAACTTAGAGGTAGGTATCTGCGGAGAGCACGGAGGAGAACCTAAGTCTGTGGAGTTCTGCCATAATATAGGTATGGACTATGTCAGTTGTTCGCCGTTTAGAGTGCCAATTGCTCGATTAGCTGCGGCGCAAGCTGTATTAAAGAATAAAAAATAATGGAAGCCTTAAAAACGTATCTTAAAGAAGTCCGTTTAATTCCACTTTTAACTGCCAAGCAGGAAGTGGAATTAAACAAAAAAATCCGCAAGGGGGATGAAATTGCGCGCAAAGATATGATCCGCGCTAACCTGCGCCTGGTGATTAATATCGCCAAACGCTATATGCGTATGGGCACGCCTTTTTTGGATTTAATCGAAGAGGGCAACCTGGGATTAATCAAAGCGGTTGAGAAATTCGATCACCGTAAAGGCTTTCGTTTCTCGACTTATGCCGCCTGGTGGATCAAGCAGGGGATTACCCGCTCGATCAGCGAACAGGGCAAGATGATCCGCGTTCCGGTGTATATGAACGACCTGATCACTAAATGGAAAAAGAATAAAGAGCGCCTGAGCCAAAAATTAAAACGTATTCCTTCGGACAAGGAGATCGCCAAAAAATTACAACTTTCTCCGGAAAAGATGGACCAGATTAATTTCTGGATGTCCTCGACCACTTCATCTTTAGAGGCGCCAATCGGCGAAGATGATGAAAACCAGATCTCGGATTTAGTCGAAGATAAAAATGCCGCGTCTCCGGATGCCGGGATCGTCAAGCTGCTGGACCGGGAACGCATTGACAATCTTTTAGAAATTATGTCCGAACGCGAACGAGAAATCCTAGACTTACGTTTCGGACTGTCGCATATTAAACCCCAGACCCTGGCAGAAGTTGCCAAAAAGCTGGGAGTTTCCCGGGAAAGAATCCGCCAAATTGAAGAGGCCGCTTTAAAAAAATTAAGAAAATTCGTGGTCGGCCAGGAGAAAGAACTTTAATTTTTTGTCATTGCGAGGAGCTTAGCGACGAAGCAATCTAAACATGAAAAATAACTCATTATTAGAAAAATCCATCCGCAACATTCCTGATTTTCCTAAACCGGGAATTCTTTTTCGCGATGTCACGACTTTAATCCAGAACAAAGTTGCTTTTAAAAAAACCATCGAGTTGTTAGCTAAAAAATATAAAGGTAAGGGATTTAATAAGGTGGTCGGGGTGGAAGCGCGGGGATTTATTTTCGGCGCGGCGGTAGCTTATAAGATCGGAGCCGGTTTTGTGCCGGTACGCAAAAAAGGCAAACTACCTTATAAAACCATTTCGACAACTTATGAACTTGAATACGGCACTGATACTTTAGAAATTCATCAAGACGCGATTGTCCCGGGTGAAAAAATTTTAATTATCGATGACCTCCTGGCTACCGGCGGAACGGTTAAGGCAGTGACTGAATTGATCAATCAACTGGGAGGCAAAATCTCAGGTATCGGCTTTGTCATTGAACTGGTTGATTTGCACGGAAAAGATAAATTAAAAGAGTATCCAGTTTTTTCTTTAATAAAATATTAAACATTTACTTTGCGCCTGTAGCTCATTTTGGATAGAGCGAGGCTCTCCTAAGGCCTAGGTGGGTGGTTCGAATCCACCCAGGCGCATTAAAAATATAATTGTAATTGACATGGATTTCTCAAAAAAACTAAAAGCAATTGAATTAAGAAGAAAAGGTTTAAGTTATTCAGAAATAAGTAATTCTATTACTGTCTCTAAATCAACATTGAGCCGATGGCTAAAGGATATTAAATTATCTAAAAAGCATAAATCTCGTTTAAGTAAATTACAAGCCACCGGATATATAGGCGCTAAGACAAATCAAGCTAAAGCATTATTACATCATAAAAGAATTAAAGAGACTGCAAAAATAGAAGCAATAAAATTGTCCAAAAGACCATTCTTTATCGCGGGTTTAATGCTTTATTGGGCAGAAGGCGGTAAAAATTTTGGCCAACTACAGTTTAGCAATTCTGATCCAGATATGATAAAGTTAATGATGAAATGGTTTAGAAAATTTTGTAATGTGCCTGAAGAAAAGTTTAGGGTAGGGCTCTTTATTCATACATTACACGTTAGAAGAAACTGCCTTGATTTTTGGAGCAAAATTACTGGTTTACCGCTTGAGCAATTTAATAAACCTTATATAAAACCCACAATATTTAGTAACAGGAAAAATAAATTATATGAAGGCACCTGCGTAATAAAAGTGCACAGTAACGATTTGTTATCTAAAATGCTGGGGTGGATAGAAGGGGCGAAAATAACTTTTAATGTATAACTTACACGCGCACACATTTCTAAGCGACGGAGACCTGCTTCCCTCAGAAGTAGCGGTACGCTATCAAGATAAAGGTTATAAGGTAATTGCGATTACCGACCACGCCGACTACAGTAATATTAAGCAGGTTGCTCGAGCCATTGTGGAGTTTTGTAAACGCTGGCCGAAAGATTCGGCGATAAAAATCCTTCCCGGAATTGAATTAACCCATCTGCCTCCGGAACAATTTAAACCTCTGGCAGCTTTAGCCAGAAAAGAGGGGATTGCGATTATCATTGCCCACGGAGAAACCCCGGTTGAGCCGGTGGCCAAAGATACTAATCATTTAGCCTTAATGGCGGATATCGACATCCTGGCGCATCCCGGATTAATCTCTGACACAGATACGAAATTAGCCGCCCAACGCGGAGTATTTTTAGAGATCACCAGCCGGCGCGGGCACAAAGAAACCAATACCCATGTCCTAGATCAAGCCAGAAAATTCGGCGCAAAATTAATTTTAAATATCGATAGCCACACTCCGGAGGATATTATAACTTGCGACCAATTAATTAAAACCGGACTTGATAGCGGATTAACGCAAATTGAAATTGATAAAATTTATGCGGATGTTAAAACATTTTTAAACAGGAGGGGGTTAAAATGAAATTTGCTAAATTGCTTTTTGTATTCATTATTCTCTTAGCCGGCTGCGCCACTTTCTCAGACAGCTCCAAATCCAACACTTCCGGAATGCTTGAGCCGCAGTCAATCTTAAAATTTTCCGATGTGCCGGTCCCCGTGGGCTTAAAAGCGCTGCCTCAGGCATCCTATTCTTTTGAAAGCTCAGGAGTGCGCGTAGGAGTCTTAAAATACCAGGGTAAAGCCGACGCTGAACGCGTAATTAATTTTTATAAAGAACAGATGGCGATGTACAATTGGAACCTGGTCAATATCATCGAGTACGGCCAAAGACTGATGAACTTTGAACGGGAGAATGAAACCTGCATTATCACCCTGGAAACCAAGGGAAGCAGCGTAATTTTAACCATTTCCTTAGGGCCAAAATCCCAGAATCTAGCCAGGAAATCCCGGACTCCGGTTAAATAAATAAAAAACTCTTGACAAATATAGAGTTATAGGTAAAATAAGAATAATTAGTTAGTAAAATTTTCCTAGGCAATAATATTATAAAGCCTAGTTAACCATATATACACAAACAGTTAACAAAAAAGGAGGAGTAAAAAAATGGGTAAACGCTTAATTGCAGTATTAGCGCTTGCTTTAATAGTCGGCCTGACCTTTGGCGCCGCCTATGCAGAAGTGCAGAATGTGAAGGTATCAGGAGACATTAATGTTTTAGGTATTACCAGAAGCAATTTTGATCTTGGATATGGCCCAGTAAATAGTAATGACCAGAACCTTTTTGCTACACAAACTCGCATCAGAGTCGACGCTGACCTGACAGACAATGTCATGGCTACGGTAAGATTAATCAATGAAAGAAACTGGAGCGCTGAAACTGTCGCTACCACAGATATTGATCTTGACTTAGCTTATGTTACCTTAAAAGAATTCCTTTATTCGCCTCTTACTTTAACTGTAGGCCGCCAAGAATTAAGATTTGGCAATGCACTTATCGTGGGAAATGGTAACCAGCTAGCCAATGGCGCTGCAGCACTTAATGGATTACCGCGTGACTTAACCAGCCGCAAGGCGTTTGATGCCCTCAGAGCAACCTTGAATTATGATCCTTTGATCGTTGATGCTGTTTATGCAAAAGTTAGCGATGTAAACACTAACCTATCTGATGATATTGATTTATATGGAATTAATGCATCTTACGATATAAGCAAAAAATTAAATGTTCAGGCTTATGTCTGGAACAAAAAAGATAAATCAACAGTTTTAGCTGACAGCAAAAAAGACGATGTGACTACAATCGGCGCGTTAGTTTCCGGTTCACCAATCGAAAATTTAAAAACATCCTTAGAAGCCGCTTTACAAACCGGGCACAATAGAAGAAATAATGAAGCCGCGGCAAAACAACACCGTGGATTCGCTATTCAGGGTTTAGCAGATTACACTTTTGCTAAAACAAAATATACTCCTAACCTAGGAGTTGGTTACACCTATTTATCTGGTAATTCAAAGAAAGTATCTGGCTGGGATGCTATGTTCACTGACCAGAGATTAAATAGCATTGTTTATGCTATTTTACCCTACACCAATATGACTGTTTACAATGTCAAGGGTAGCGTAAAGCCAGTGGAAGATGTAACGCTTTCCGCAAACTATGGTTATTATCAGCTGAACAAGTCGGTTGCAACTATTACAAGCGCATCCACCGGCACTGCCATGGCAATCAACACCAGCAAGAAGAATCTTGGCAGCGAGATTGATTTAACCGCAACTTACGATTACACTGAAGATGTTCAGCTTGGTCTTACTGGCGGAGCATTCTGGAAGGGAACTGCATTTGCTGGTAGCAAAGGCGACACAGCAACACAGTTAATCGGTTCAATGAAGGTAGTATTCTAATACCTTTTATGTAGAAACACCAACCCTCGGAGGGTGCAAATCCTCCGAGGGTTTTTATTTAAGCGTCATCCTGAGGCGAAGCCGAAGGATCTCGTTTTTTAGATTCTTCGCCCTACGGGCTCAGAATGACTCATTTACCTATGCTTAATCTTGCCTTTATCTTCCACATGCATCAGCCGTATTATAAGAACCTCTTAACCCAGGAGAGCGAGCTTCCTTGGGTCAGGCTACACGGCGTCAAAGACTACCTGGATATGCTGCAAATCCTAGAAAAATTCCCTAAAATCAAACAAACCTTTAATGTTGTGCCGTCTTTATTTGAGCAAGTTGAGGATTACAATAACGGCAAGGTTAAAGATAAATTTTTTGAACTCTCAAAAAAACCTGCAGCTGATTTAACTAACCTTGATAAAGAATTTATTCTGCAAAGCTTTTTTTCCATTAATAACGAAAAGGTAATCTCAACTTTTCCCCGTTATTACCAACTCCAGGCCAAAAAACGCCATCATCAGGAATTTTCTACCCAGGATTATCTTGACCTGCAGCTTCTTTTTAACCTGGCCTGGATTGACCCATCATTCCGCCAGAATATTGGCGAATTAAAAAAAATAATATTAAAGGAAAGGTTCTTTACTGAAGAGGATAAAAAAATCGTTCTGGACAAACAACTAAGCATATTAAAAGAAATAATCCCCGCCTATTGCCTTTATAAACAGAATAATCAGATTGAAATCAGCGTTACGCCGTATTATCATCCGATTCTGCCGCTACTTTGCACGACTGATATCGCTAAAGTTGCCAACCCCAAAACACACTTACCTCACAAAGAGTTTCGCTATCCGCAAGACGCTAAATTCCAAATTGACAGCGCCGTAAAATATTACCGGGAAAAATTTGGCTGCGAGCCACTTGGTATGTGGCCGTCGGAAGAGGGGGTCAGTGAAGAGATCCTGCCGTTGATTATTAAATCCGGCATAAAATGGATTGTCACTGATGAGGCCATCCTATTTAAATCTTTGAAAACCAAAAAACGCGTATCCAAACTACTTTATCGGCCGCATCTCTTAAAAAGAAAGGAAGGAGAGCTTGCAATCGTTTTCCGTGACCGCAACCTTTCAGATTTAATCGGTTTTTCATATCATAAGATGAAAGAGATTGACGCCGTAAATGACTTTATGAAACATTTAGAAAATATTAACCATGCCTTTAAAGATAAAAATATCTTAGTCACCATTGCCATGGATGGTGAAAACGCCTGGGAATATTTCCGTAATGACGGCCATGATTTTTTGGAATTATTTTATCAACATCTGTCGGATGCGCCTTTTGTAAAAACCACGACCATCAGCGAATATTTAAAAGCTTACCCGGCAGAATCTGAAATAAAAAATTTAAGCCCCGGAAGCTGGATTTACGGTGAATTCGGCAAATGGATCGGCAATCCGCATAAAGTAAAGGCCTGGGAATGGCTGCTTGAAGCACGAAAAGCAATTCAGTGTCATTGCGAGAAGCCGCGAGGCGGCGACGAAGCAATCTCAGAGTTAGCCTGGAAGCAAATTTATGTTTTAGAAGGAAGCGATTGGTTCTGGTGGGCCGGAGAAGACCCTGATGGGTCATTCGATAAGCTATTCAGGCTGCATTTAACTAACTTTTATAAACTAATTAATCAAGAGCCTCCGGAATATTTAGCCAGCCCCTTAACCCCTTGACATAAATAGGGTTTTATGCTATAAATTGTGTTCAAATGAATAAGAAAGAGATTTACGAGCATCTGGCAAATATTTATCTGGATGCCTCATCTAAAACATCGAAGAAAAAACGCAAATTAAAACATTATCCTAAAACAATAATAGTTTCAATTATTTTAGGATTAGTATTTATTTCAACATTTGCCTATCCTCGCCTGTTTAATCAAAACAAAAACTCACAAATTGCCTTATTTTTGTACCAGGATACGGCAAAAATAAACTTTAATTTTGACCCGGCCAAAAAAGAAGTTCTAACCCTAAACCTGAAACAATTAAATTTAACTAAATACAAAACCTTGGGCTTTACGGTAAGAAAAGCCAACCCGAAAGATATAATTTCATTACGCGTGGAATTCACCAACCGCTTTAATGAAAAATCAGAAATTTATGTCAAAAACATCTCTCATAAATGGACAGAAGAAAAATGGGATTTTAGCCGATTTGCTAAAATCCTCGATTGGCAGGCGATGAAGACACTGGCTTTTAGCGTAGAAGAATGGAACGCCCGGGAAAAATCAGGAATAGTTTATCTGGATAATATACGAGTATTAAAATAAAGGGGACGGTTCTCGTACGAGAACCGTCCCCTAGATTTTAAAAGGGAGGAGTAATAAAAATGCGCATAATTTCAGTGGCGAATCAAAAGGGCGGCTGCGGCAAAACAACTACTTCCATAAATTTAGCGGCATCCTTAGCATCAAACGGCAGAAAAGTATTGCTGATTGACCTTGATCCCCAGGCGCACGCCACCAGCGGTTTAAATATCCAGGCTGAATTAAGTATCTATAATGTCCTTTCTAAAATTACGCATAAAAAAGCCAAGATTAATGAAATTATCCAGAATATCGGAGAGAATTTTGATATCGCGCCTTCTTCGATGATTTTAAGCACCATCGAACAGGAGCTAAGCGGTGAGATCGGCCGCGAATCCCGGCTTTGGGACACTTTAAAGAGCTTCCAAAGTAACTACGATTATATTCTAATTGACTGCCCGCCCAACCTGGGTATTCTAACCATTAATGCCATCCGGGCGGCCAGCGAAATAATCATCCCGGTTGAAGCCAGTAGATTCTCTTTAGAAGGGGTAAGCCAATTGACCAGTATCATTAATTTGGTTAAAGAAAGATTAAATCACACGGTAGATTTTCAGGTTTTAGTCACTAACTTTGATTCCCGCTTGGCGCATTCATTCAAAATGCTGGAGAA
>CAYIFW010000013.1:0-24002 GCA_964362795.1 uncultured Planctomycetales bacterium
CTCCGGCGGGAAACACGATCTCTACCGCTGAACATACTTTTAGCATGATTCTGGCTTTATCTCGAAACATCGCTCAAGCTAATGCTTCGATGAAAAAAGGGGAATGGAAACGTTCTAAATTTATGGGAGTAGAGTTAAATAATAAAGTTCTCGGTATTGTGGGATTCGGCAGGATCGGCTCGGAAGTTGCCAAGCGGGCAAAATCATTTGGAATGAAGGTTGAGGCATTCGATCCCTTTCTTTCGGCCAAAGTAGCCGAGAGTATCGGCGTTGAAATCGCAGAATTAAAGAAAGTATTGCAGGAAGCTGATTATATTACGGTGCATACTCCTTTAACCGAGGAGACCCGGCATATGATCTCCGATAAAGAATTCGGGATGATGAAAAAAGGGGTGCGGATTATAAATTGCGCCCGGGGCGGAATTATCGACGAGATTGCTTTAGCTAAAGCCGTAAAAGAAGGTAAAGTAGCCGGGGCGGCGATGGATGTTTTTGAAAATGAACCGCTGGCCGCCGACAGCGAACTTTTAAAATTGGATAATGTGATTACCACGCCTCACCTTGGCGCATCTACCGAAGAAGCCCAGATTAACGTATCTATCGAAGTGGCTGAAATTGTCCGCGATGCGCTTTTAGGCCGAGGAATCCGTAATGCCGCAAATTATCCTTGCTTAGATGCCGAGGCCTGTAAAATCCTTAGCCCTTATATTAATTTAGGAGAGAAATTGGGAATGTTTGCCGGCCAATTAGTGGAAGGCAGATTCGGCGAGCTAGTCATAAGTTATAGCGGCCAGATTACGCAGTATGATTTAAGCCCGGTGACGATGGCTTTAGTGAAGGGAATTCTAACTCCTATATTAAAGGAAACCGTTAATTTTGTTAATGGCTTATCTTTACTGAAAGAAAGAGGAATCAAGTTGTTGGAGTCGAAAAGTGGTCAGGAAGGCGAATTTGTAAATCTTATTCAGCTGGAGATTAAAACAGACCAGGAAACTAAGTCAATCCTGGGCACTCTTTCCGGCAATAAACAACCCAGAATTGTTAAGATCGATGATTATTATTTAGATTTATATCCGGTGGGTGAAATGATTTTTATCCGTAACCTGGATAAACCGGGTTTAATCGGGCGCTTGGGAACGCTTTTGGCTAAAAATGATATTAATATTGCCGCCATGGCTTTAGGGCGCAATCAACCCGGAGATAAAGCCATCAGCGTTTGGAGCGTGGATAACCAGGTCGGCACAGAGATGCAGGAAAAAATAAAAAAATTAGAGAATATTTTAACGGTAAAGGTGATTAGGGCATGAAAAGAATTAGAATAGTAATATCTTTTTTTATTCTTTTGTTTTTAGCAGCGGGGAATTTAGGCGCAGAAAATGTTACTGTTCTTTATACCGGCCAGACCCATGCTATGCTTTATCCCTGCAGTTGTCCGATTAAGCAAGATGGCGGAGTTGCCCGGCGGGCTACGTTAATTAAGGAATTAAGAAAGAAAGACCCGCAGCTTTTACTTCTAGATTGCGGTAATTTTACCGCCGGCGGATTAATGGATGAATATATTCAGAGCGCCCAACTTGATATGCAGAGGACGCTATTTAATTATAAGGCGATGGAGCTTATGCGTTATGATGCCGTAGGGGTTGGTTCCGAAGAATTTAATTTTGGTAAGGATTTCTTTTTACAAAACGCCAGAAAATCCAATCCGGTATATCTTAGCGCTAATTTAAATACGGATAAAGTTTCTCCGTATTTAATCAAAGATATCTCCGGAATTAAAATTGGCATAATCGGCTTAACTTCTTTAAGCGCGCAGCAGAAATCAGAGGGTTTAAAAATTAATCCGCCCGGAAAAATTCAGGAGTTAATCAGGCGCCTGAAAAAAGAAGGCGCGGGAGTAGTTATACTCTTGAGTACTCTGGGAGAAAAAGAAGATTTAAAATTAATCTCTGAGGCTAAGGGCATTGATTTGCTTTTTGTCGGGCAAAATCCCCTTAAGGAAGATGCTTTAACTAAGGTTGAGAACACATTTCTCTTGCGTCCGGCTTGGCAAGGCCGTAAGTTAGGAAAATTAAATTTGGAAATTAAAAACGGAAAACTTAGCGATTGTAAAATTGAGGAACTTTCGCTTTCGGATGAAATTTCCGACGCCAAAGAGATTACCGCTATTTTGCCGAGTTGTTATTCCGATAGTAATTGCCGAAAAGAGGGCGCTCTGGGGAGCTGTCAGGATGCGGGGACTGGCGGCGCTGCCTGTACATTTAAGACGCCGAATAAAGTTGACCTACTGATTATTAGCGCCAAAGATTGCCTTGTTTGCGATGAGCAGCCAACCATAGATTTATTAAAAAAGAAATTTCCCGGTCTGACTGTCAGATACCTTTATTATCCTGAGCCTAAAGCTAAGCAAGAATTAGCGAAGTTATCGATTTTAGGCCTTCCGGCTTATGTTCTGGGAAAAGAAATTGAAAAAGAGGATAGATTTTTAGCCCTCAAAAATGATTTTAAGTTTGCCGATAATCGTTATGTGCTTAAGCCGGAGATAGGCGGTTTGGCCTATTTCTTTGATCGCCAGGTTAAAAAAGGAAGCCTGGATTTATTCTTAAGCTTATTTGAAAAAGATGCTGCGCAGATATTGGCAGTTACCGAAGAGTTTAAACCGGCCCTGCACTTTTTGGCAACGCAGAGTAATGACGGATTCAGCGCTAAAGGCGGCAATCTGGAAGTCGAAGAGTATTTGCGGGGAGTTTGCGTGCAGAAATATTACCCGGAAAAATTTTGGAATTATTTAGCTTGCCGTTCCAGGCATCTGAATAGTTCTTATTGGGAAGATTGCCTTGACGGGGCAGATCTGAATAAAATCAAGAGCTGCGCCAGAGGGGCCCCAGGGCCGGATTTACTTAAAAAGAATATCCGTTTGAATGATGAATTAAAGATTATGTTCGGTCCGGCGTATTTATTGGATAACCGGGAGATTTTTTCATCCCGTGGCGTTCCTAAAAAGGAAGAGCTTAAAAAAATAATTAAGAGGTGATAAGATGGCGCAAAAACCCACGATTTATCTGTTAGATGTCACTAACCGCGACGGAGTGCAAACTTCGCGCATTTGTTTATCTAAACTGCAGAAGACCATGATTAACTGGTATCTTGATCAGATGGGTATTTATCAATCTGAATTTGGCTTTCCGCTTACCCGTCATGAAACAAATTACCTGAATGCTAATTTGGATTTAGTTAAATTGGGGGGATTTCCCCGGATTAAGTTGAGCGGTTGGCTGCGCGCCACCAAAGATGACGTTAAAACTGCTTTTAAACTGGTGCCGGAATTGAAATTCCTGAATCTTTCTATCTCCACCAGCGATCAGATGATCGTGCATAAATTTAAAGGCAAGCTTGATCATCAGTCGATAATTAAAGAGATGCAAGAGGCAACGCAAGAGGCTTTGAAATTAGGGGCAGAGTCCGTAGGGGTTAACGCTGAGGACGCCTCGCGCACGAATTTAGAGTATCTAGTGGAGTTTGCCCTTAAGGCAAAAGAGGCCGGCGCTAAAAGAATTCGCTACTGTGATACTTTAGGCTGCGATACTCCTTTTAGTATTTATGAAAGAATAAAAGTTTTAGCTGAGGCGGTAAAGCTGCCGATTGAAGTGCACTGCCATAATGACCTGGGACTGGTGATTGCTAATTCTATTGCCGGAGCCAAAGCGGCAAGTGATGCCGGAGTAGATTCTTACGTTAATACTTGCGTCAATGGCATGGGGGAGCGGGCAGGCAACGCGGATTTAGTTTCGGTAATTCTGGCGATTAAATACGGCCAGGGAATGCAGGGGTATCAATTGGACCCAGGTTTAAATTTAAAGTTAGCTTGGAAAATTTGTAAATATGCTTCTTACGCTTTTGGCGTGCCGATTCCGATAAATCAGCCGGGAGTCGGATCAAATGCTTTTGCCCATGAATCCGGAATCCATGCCGACGGAGCGCTTAAGGATCGGCGCAATTATGAGCTTTATGATTATGAAGAATTAGGCCGCGGAGAGCCTGAAATTATCGAAACCGGCAGAAAGATTACCGCCGGTGAATATTCCGGGATTAAAGGTTTCCGCAATGTTTATGAAAAATTAGAGGTGGCTTTTAAGGACGACCAGGAAGCGACCAAAATTCTAGAGTTGGTCCGCTATGCTAATGTGCATAATCAGAAACCGCTGGTTGATGATGAGTTAAATTTTATTGCTAAATATCCGGATATTGCGCATAAGATATTTACCATGACACCGTAAAGGATAAAAATGAATATAGTTTTAGTCGGAATGCAGTGGGGGGATGAGGGCAAGGGTAAAGTTATCGACATTCTCTCCAAAAAAGCAGATTACATTGTGCGTTATCAGGGCGGCAATAATGCCGGCCATACGGTAGTTGTGGGCGAAAAGGAGTATATTTTTCATCTTATACCGTCGGGGATATTGCATCCCGGAAAAATCTGCTGTATCGGCAACGGGGTGGTTATTGATCCGCAGGTTCTTCTGCACGAATTGGATAGCTTGCGTAAAAATAATATTAATTTCAGCCAGCGTTTTAAGATTTCATCATTGGCGCATGTGATCATGCCGTATCATAAAAATTTAGACCAGCTGCGCGAAGGCAAAAGAAAAAATAAAATCGGCACTACCGGTCGAGGCATCGGCCCTTGTTATGCCGATAAGATCAACCGCTGCGGTATCCGCATGATTGATTTATTGAATCCTGATGTTTTCAAAGATAAGCTTAAAGATAATCTTAAAGAAAAAAATGAGATTTTTAAAAAGGTATATAAACATCCGGGTTTTGTTTTCCAAAAAATATACCGCCAGTATCTTGATTATGGCAAGCTTTTTTCGTCTTATATTTGCAATACTTCGGCGCTATTGAATAAAGCAACCGAAGCTAAAGCTGACATTCTATTGGAAGGCGCCCAAGGTACGTTTTTAGATATTGATTTCGGGACTTATCCATTTGTCACCTCTTCTTCTACTACTAGCGGAGGGGCATGTATCGGCACGGGGTTATCTCCGGTAAAAATCAATAAAGTTATCGGTGTTTGTAAAGCCTATACTACCCGCGTCGGAGAAGGCCCGTTTCCCACGGAATTTGCCCAAGGTTTTGGTAATTTTATGCGCGATAAAGGAAAAGAATTTGGTTCGACAACCGGGAGGCCGCGCCGCTGCGGTTGGTTTGATGTTATAATTGCTAAAGAATCGGTGATGTTAAATGGCATTAGCGAAATGGCGATTATGAAAATGGATGTCCTGGATGGGTTGGACAAGGTAAAAATTTGCGTTGCCTATAAATATAAGGGTAAAATAATTAAGGAATTTCCCTGCGATTTTGATGTTTTAAGCAAGGCGGTTCCGGTTTATAAAGAGATGCCGGGTTGGCCGAATCAATCTGCGCAGCCGGGATCCTTTAAAGAGCTGCATCCCAATGCCAGGGCTTATCTTTTGGAGCTGCAAAATTTGCTTAAAGCTAAGATAACCATGGTTTCGGTGGGGTCTTCCCGAAAAGACACTATTTTTATCTAAGTAGTTGCGGATTAGGCCCTTCCATAAAAGCTAAAAGTATAAAAAGGCCTGTCCCTGCGGGATAAAACACTTGACTAGTAAAACAGGGTATGTTATATTTAGTTTTCAATGAAACAGGCCATTAAATCCAAGGAGAAGACCGATGAAAAATCATTTTCTTAAAACCGTTTTAATTTTTTTCGTAATTTTTAGTTTAGCCGGCTGCACTTTTATCTTTCAAAAAGGCAGGCGTTCTGATGTTCAAAAAATTAATGATTTAACTAATCAACTCGATGAGCTTTCCCGCGCCAAGAGCTTGCTTGAGCAAAAGCTTGGCTCAGAGATAAATGACAAACAAATTAAGCTGCAAATGATGGAAAAAGGTTTAGTGATTACCGTCGTGGGAGACCTTTTGTTTGATTCCGGAAAGGTAAAAATCAGACCGGAAGCTTATCCTTTACTGGATAAAGTTTCTTCGGTATTAAAAGATAATATGGCGCAATTTAACGTAGGTATCGAAGGCCATACGGATAATGTTCCGATTAAGCATTCCGGTTGGAAATCGAACTGGGAGCTTTCCTCTAACCGGGCTTTAAGCGTGTTGCATTATCTAGCTACAGATCAAGGCATATCTCCGGAGCGCCTGTCGGCGATCGGTTATGGCGAATATCAGCCGGTTGCCTCCAATGAAACTAAAGACGGCCGTAAGCAGAATCGCAGGGTAGAAATCGTTATTTTACCTAATGTTACCAAAGTCAAAAGCGGCTCCGCAGCTTCTTCAGAACCGAAAGACTTGGAAGAAAATCTTAAATAAGCCATGGATTTGAAGATACCTGCCTGCCGGCAGGCAGGGATGAAGTATGGATGAAACAATAAAAAATCGTATAGTAATAATTTTAGCGGTAGTATCGGTAGTATTCTTTTTTGGAACACTGAGTTCTTGCAATAGCGCCATGCGTCATAAAGCCGCTCGCGATAAAGAGATGGTTGCCCGTCTGGCTTTAGAGGAGAAGATGAGCAAGTTCTCCCAGGAGAAATCGGTTTTAGAGGAAAAAGCTAAAGCCAAGGAAAAAGAAGTCCAGGATTTAAAGGATTCACTTGAGGAAGCTAAGAAATCTTTAGTCCAGGATCAGCTGGTTAATGCCAGCTTAAAAGAAGAATTGCAGAAAGAAACTAAACTTAAAACAAATTTGGCAGAAAATTCAAAACCAACTGCCTTAGAAGCAAAGAAATTTAAAAAATGAGATAGCCAGGAGGCAATTGAGCAAGCGTTAAACGTGTTTTTTTGATCAGGGGAGAGTATCCCCTTTTTTGTTGGAAGGGAGGAAAGGGCAATGAAAAAAATATTAAAGAAATCCAAAGAGTTCCTGAAGAAAGCCGTTTCTAAAATAAATACCCGGTTAAAATTTAAGAAATCGAAACCGGCAAAAATTATGGCTCAGGAGCCTCAAAAGGAGAATTTTAGTTTTCAGGAAACGGCCATAGCCAACACGAAATTTTCCCATTCGGAAAATTCTTCTTTTTCGCGCTCTCTGCCCGAGGAGCTTCCTGCTTCGTATAATCTGGATAGGATTGTTTTGCAGGTACGCGATCCGCATTGGCTGCATACATATTGGGAACTAAAGACTCAGACAATTGAAGGATTAAAAGCCAAGTTAGGAGATAAATTTAATCGCGCCCGGAGAGTTTTAAGGGTTTATGATGTCACCAACATTGTATTTAATGGTTCCAACGCGAACCGTTTCTTTGATATTGTGATCAATGATTTTGCCAGTAGCTGGTATATTAATGCCGCCGGCCCCGGATGTTTTTGGTGCGTAGATTTAGGGCTAATGTTAGCTGACGGCACCTTTATTACCATACTACGCTCTAACGTTGTGCAGACTCCTTTGGATGGCCCATCCGGGGTTACCGATGAAGAATGGATGATTCCCGAAGATTTGTTTGCCAGGCTTTACGGCATGGGTTTTGGTTTAGGTAAAAGTTCGCCGGTAGGAGGCGCCTGGCAGGAACGTATTAAGCAGGGCTTGTTTAGCTCGGGCATATCTTCCAGTCCGGTGAAAAAAGAAATTAAGGAAAGAAATTTTTGGTTAAAGGTAGATTGTGAATTAATCGTTTACGGAGCCACCGAACCGGATGCCAAAGTAACCGTGCAAGGGGCGCCGATCAAGTTAAGGAAGGATGGCACCTTTACCTTGCGTTACTATTTACCCGATGGGAAACAAGTAATTCCGGTTAAAGCAACATCTGCGGATAAGTTAGAAGAGCGTACGATTACTCCCATCGTAATTCGAGAAACCAAATAAAAGATATGGCTAAAGGATACCTCTGCTTAGTTTTACACGGACATCTGCCTTTTGTGCGCCACCCTGAACATGAGAATTTTCTCGAGGAGGATTGGCTCTATGAGGCGATCACCGAAACTTATGTGCCGTTACTTTCAGTTTTCCAGGGGCTCTTAGATGACGGGATAGATTTCCGGATTACCATGACTTTGAGCCCGACGCTTATTTCGATGCTGGCTGATCCGCTTTTAGAGGGGCGTTACTTAAAGCATATTAATAAGCTGATTGAATTATCTCAGAAAGAGATGGAAAGAACAAAATGGCACCATGATTTTAGAAAATTGGCCCAGATGTATTTTGAAAGATTTTCGCATGCCCGGGATACTTTCCAGAAATATAATAATAATCTGGTTCAGGCTTTTAAAAAATTTCAGGATTTAGGAAAACTTGAAATAATTACCTGCGGGGCAACTCACGGGTTTTTTCCTTTGATGGATGTCTGCTGGGATTCGGTGCGCTCTCAGGTAAAAGTGGCCGCGGATCATTATGAAAGCGCTTTAGGAAGAAGGCCTCGGGGTATTTGGCTTCCGGAATGCGGTTTTTGCCCGGGACAGGATGAAATTTTAAAAGAAGCCGGAATCCGTTATTTTTTTACGGATTCTCACGGGATTTTACACGGAACACCGCGCCCTAAATACGGGGTATTTGCTCCGGTTTATTGTAAAGGCACGGGTGTGGCGGCTTTCGGCCGGGATCTGGAATCTTCAAAACAGGTCTGGTCTTCGATTGAAGGCTATCCGGGTGATTATAATTACCGGGAATTTTACCGGGATGTCGGGTTTGACCTGGAGTTTGATTATATTAAGCCTTACATTCATCCTGATGGTGTGCGGATTAACACCGGGATGAAATATTACCGGATTACCGGCACTACCAATCACAAAGAGCCTTATGTTTTGGATTGGGCCAGGGAAAGAGCGGCCGAGCACGCGGGTAATTTCATGTTCAACCGTCAGAAGCAGGTGGATTATTTAAATAATCTTATGCATAAGCCGCCGATTATTATTTCTCCTTATGATGCTGAGCTTTTCGGGCATTGGTGGTATGAGGGCCCGATGTGGCTGGATTTCTTATTTCGTAAAGTTGCCTGTGATCAGACAGATATTCGCATGATTACTCCTTCGGAATATTTAGAGCAGAATCCGCGCAATCAGGTGATTACTCCTTCGTTCTCTAGCTGGGGGTACAAAGGTTATTCTGAAATGTGGTTGCAAGGGACAAATGATTGGATCTACCGTCATTTGCATGTGGCTTCAGACCGGATGAGTGAATTAGTCAAAAGTTTCCCGAATAGCGGCGGCCTGCAGCTACGCGCATTAAATCAGGCTTTGCGTGAGTTGCTTCTGGCGCAGAGTTCCGATTGGGGGTTTATCTTGGGCACGGGAACCCATACCAGTTATGCGATACGCCGCACTAAAGACCACCTTTTAAGGTTTAACCGGATCTACGATGACATCAAATCTAATAATATTGATGAGCATTGGCTTTCGGATATCGAGTATAAAGATAATCTCTTTCCTAACATAAATTATCAGCATCATCAATAACTAGTATGCCGGATAATCCTAAAATTCCTCAACATGTAGCTTTTATTATGGATGGTAACGGCCGCTGGGCAAAACAGAAGGGCCGAGCGCGTACTGCCGGACATAAAGAAGGCGTCCAGAGAGTTAGAGAGATTGTCCGGGGCGCTTATGATTTGGGCATCCGCGCGGTTACTTTTTTTGCTTTTTCTACGGAGAACTGGAGCAGGCCTAAAAGCGAAGTTGCTATTCTGATGCGTTATTTGGATAATTTTTTATCCGGTGAGATTGATCAATTGCATAAAAATAATGTTCGTTTTTCGGTTATCGGCCGGGGGGAACCGCTGCCCAAATATTTGCAGGCCAAAATTAAAAAGGCTCAAAGCAAAACTAAAGATAATACCGGTTTAAGATTTGTTTTGGCTTTAAATTACGGAGGTCGTCAGGAGATTGTCGATGGCGCCCGAAGATTCGCTCAAGATGTGTTAGACGGCAAATGCAATTTGCCCAGCCTGGATGAAGAAAAATTCAGCCGTTATCTTTATGTTGATGATATCGCTGACCCGGATTTATTAATTCGCACCAGCAATGAGATGCGCATTAGTAATTTTTTGCTTTGGCAGCTTTCTTATTGTGAATTTTATTTTACCCCTATTTGTTGGCCGGATTTCGGAATTACAGAGCTTAAAAATGCGATTAGCGAGTATCAGAAACGCAAGCGCAGGTTTGGAGGCCTAGATGCTGCTTAAAAGAATAATTAGCTCGGTGGTGCTCATTAGTATTATAATCGGCGTGATTTTTATTGATTGGTTATGCGCCCTGGTAGTTACCCTTTTTATTATCGGCGGGCTTTATGAGTATTTTGTAATGCTCCAGAAGAAAGGGATAAATATTTACAAGTATTTCGGAATCGGCATGGGGGCGATTATTCCTTTGTCGATCATGTTTAAATTTGAGCCGACTAAAAATTGGGAATTGCTTTTTATAGTTTTAGCTTTGTTCTTTCTTATCGTCATGCAATTTAAGCGCCGGGATAATCACGGAGTGATTATTGATATCTCGACTACGCTTTTTGGCATTCTTTATGTTTCCTGGTTTTTTAGTTTCCTGATTAAGATCCGGTATCTGCCCGGGGGCTTAGGATATCTCGGGGCGCTGTTATTAATTACTAAATTAGGGGATATCGGAGCATTTTTAGTGGGCAGTAAATGGGGTAAGCATCCTTTGATCCCGCGGATTAGCCCGAAAAAAACACTGGAAGGCTCCATCGGCGGTTTAATTTTTAGTATTTTAGGGGCATTAGCCAGTAAGGCGTTTCTTCCTTTTAATTACGGCCAATTATTGATTGTGGCTATTAGTTTGGCGATACTCGGCCAGTTAGGAGACCTTTCGGAGTCTTTGCTTAAACGTGATTGCCAAGTGAAGGATTCGGGTAATATTTTCCCGGGTATGGGCGGGGTTTTAGATGAAATCGACAGCCTCTTATTTACTGCTCCGGTATTTTATTTTTATCTTAGCGCGATTATAAAATAATGAAAAAGATTGCGGTTTTAGGTTCCTCTGGCTCCATCGGCCAAAGTACGCTTGCGGTTTTAAGGAGCAAGCCGGCGCAGTTTAAAGTTGTGGCTTTAAGCGTGGATTCGGATATTGTTAAATTAAAACAGCAGATAGCGGAGTTTCGTCCGCGCCTGGTCTGCGTCAGGGATAAGGAGGCAGCCTGGAAATTAAAAAACGTTATCGGGCCTTTGGTAAAAGTATTTTGCGGTGAAGACGGCCTGAATGAATTAGTCAAGGATAGAGAAATTCAGCAGATTATGTTTGCTATCAGCGGTTCAGCTGCGCTGAGGCCGTTAATCAGCGCGATTAAGGCCGGTAAAGATATTGCTTTAGCTAATAAAGAGGCTTTGGTAATGGCCGGGCCCGTGGTTATGCGTTTGGCCAAGAAATATAAAGTTAATATTTTACCGGTTGACAGCGAACAGTCGGCTATCTGGCAGAGTTTGGGAGGATTAGATTCCGCTTCTGTTAGGCAGGTGTATTTAACTGCTTCCGGCGGGCCTTTAAGAAAATTAGCGGCGGCCAAGTTTAAGAATGTAACTATTGAGCAGGTCTTGCGCCATCCTCGCTGGAAGATGGGTAAAAAAATTACGGTGGACTCGGCAACTTTAATGAATAAAGGCTTAGAGCTGTTGGAGACGATGTTCTTATTTGATTTAGCCGCGGAAAAGATAAAAATATTAATTCATCCTGAAGCCTTGATCCATTCGATGGTGGAATTTAACGACGGGGTAACTATGGCGCAGCTTTCGGTGACGGATATGCGTATACCGATTCAATATGCCCTATCCTATCCGCAGCGCCTGCCTTCGAAGCTTGCCGGAATTGATTTCTACCGTTTGGGTAAACTGCATTTTGAAAAACCCGATTTAGGAAAGTTTCCTTGTCTTGGTCTGGCAATCCGGGCGGCCCAAGACCTGGGGACAATGCCGGCGGTAATGAATGGGGCTAATGAAGAATGTGTAAATTATTTTTTAAATAAAAGAATAGATTTTTTAACTATACCTAAAATAGTGGAGAAAGTAATGCGGACTCACGCTAAAATTTCTAATCCAATTCTGTCGGAGGTAATCTCTGCCGATAAATGGGCCAGGGAGGAAGCTAGGCGTAGAATTTGCTAACTTTAATTAAAAGATGATTGCGATTATTATTTTTATTTTAATTTTAAGTTTACTGATTATCGTGCATGAGTTCGGGCATTTTATCGCTGCGCGTAAAAACGGAGTGCGGGTGGAACAATTTTCTTTAGGGTTTGGCCCGCAGATTTTTAAAAAGAAAATTGGGGATACGGAGTATAGCTTAAGCCTTATTCCTTTAGGCGGGTATGTGAAGATGGCCGGAGACAGCCAGGCAGAATATAAAGGTAATCCTGATGAATATCTGG
Source organism: uncultured Planctomycetales bacterium (assembly GCA_964362795.1). Taxonomy (GTDB): domain Bacteria; phylum Omnitrophota; class Gorgyraeia; order Gygaellales; family Profunditerraquicolaceae; genus UBA6249. Next base: position 12,341 of record CAYIFW010000013.1, read on the forward strand.
CTAAGCCCTGCGGAAACCGATTCCAGATTATTTTTTTCGGGCCGTTATTAAATTATATTTTGGGATTTTTATTTTTTTGGTCGATACTTTTTATCGGTTATCCCAGCTTGACTTCTAAAGTCGGCGGTTTAATGGATGGTTACGGAGCCAAAGTTGCGGGCTTGCAGGTAGGGGATAAGATTATTGCCGTTGACGGGAAGAAGGTTGTTCTTTGGGAAGAGTTGCAGCGTCAAATCCAGTTGAGAAAAAAAAGCTCCAGCGTGGAGTTGAATGTTTTACGCGGTAGCCAGGAGCTGGAATTTAACGTTTTAATTAAGGATAAGGTCGTTGACAGCCAGCCGGGGGAAAAACGGGCCTTAGGAATTATCGGTATCTCTCCTTTTGATGAAACAATCGAAGTTAAGCACGGTTTTTTTGAGTCGGCAGGGCTGGGTTTTCAGAAAACCCTTAATTTGACCGCGATGACTTATAAGGGGCTATGGATGCTGGCTAGCGGAAAGATGTCGATGCGCGATTCGATGACCGGTCCGCTGGGGATATTTTTTATTACTTCCAATGCGGCAAAGTTGGGATTAATTGCGGTAATGCATTTGATTGCGGTATTAAGTATAAGTTTAGCCATATTTAATCTTTTGCCTCTGCCTATCCTGGATGGCGGGCATTTATTTTTACTGGGATTGGAGAAATTAAGAAAAAAAGCCTTAGGCATCAAAGCTGAGGAGGTTATTAATAATGTCGGTTTTACGATGATCATTAGCTTGGCGTTATTTGTTACCTACAACGATATCGTCAGGCTTTACGGGGATAAAATCTCTAAATTAGTCTCTAAATAATATGGAAATTAAGCGCAGAAAATCTAAGGTTATTAAGATTGGCAATGTTCTAATCGGTGGGAAGAATCCGGTGGCCATTCAATCAATGACTAAGACCAAGACTTCCGATGTGGAGCAGACGGTGCTGCAGATTAAGCAACTGGAGTTAGCGGGTTGTCAGATTGTGCGCTTGGCGATTAAAGATTCGGCTGATGCCGCTGCTTTAAAGAGAATTAAAGCTAAGGTTAAGATTCCTTTAGTTGCGGATATTCATTTCGACTGGCGTTTGGCAATTGCCGCTATTGAAAACGGGGCGGATAAAATTAGGCTGAATCCCGGTAATATTGATAAACCTAAAGATATTCAAACGGTTATTCGCGCGTTAAAGTCGGCAAATATTCCTTTGCGTATTGGTTTAAATAGCGGTTCGGTAAAAGATAGCGGCCCGCGGAAATCTTCGATGACCGCTAGATTAGTAGCTTCCTGCATGAATTACGTAAGATCGATTGAGCAGCTTAAATTTGATAAAATAGTGATTTCGCTTAAAGCTAACAATGTTTTAGATACGGTTGAGGCTTACCGTAAAATGGCTAAGGTTTGCAGTTATCCTTTACATCTGGGGGTTACCGCAACCGGCTCTGCTTATAACGGAATTATTAAATCCAGCGTGGCAATCGGCGCTTTGCTATTAGAGGGAATTGGTGATACAATGAGAGTGTCTCTTACGGATAATCCGCAAGAGGAGGTTAGAGCGGCTAAATGTATCCTGGAATCTTTAGGTTTGCGCAATCCCGCGGTTCAGCTGATCAGTTGCCCTACTTGCGGGCGCTGTGAAGTAGATTTGATTAATCTGGTTAAAGAATTAGAAACTAAATTGACTTCTGAGAAATACGCGTTATCCGGATCTCCTCTGAAAGTAGCGGTAATGGGTTGCGTGGTTAACGGCCCGGGGGAAGCCAAAGAAGCTGATCTGGGAGTTGCTTTCGGAAAAAATCAGGGAATTTTATTTTCACATGGTAAAATAGTTAAAAAGATAGCGGTGGATAATTGCGCCCGAATTTTATTGCAGGAAATTAAATCAAGGAGAGAACATGGCTCAGCAGACATTAAAAAATAGGGTTCGCGAAGATTTTATTGCTAAATATAGCAGTATCTTATTTAAAAGTGCCGGCAATAAAACTGAAGTTGCTACTGTGGTTAGGAATATTCTCGAGAGTATCCTAAGCCAGCCGCGCGCCGCTCTTAAAGAGCAGGAGAGGGATAATATCATTAATGAGCTGGTTGATGAATTCTCCGGTTTTGGCCCGATTGAAAAATTAATGATGGATCCGGATGTAACCGAAATTATGATCAATGGCACGCATAATGTCTACGTTGAAAAACACGGTAAAAAGCTGTTGACGGAAATGAAGTTTGATAGCGATCAGCAGTTAATGTATGTTATTCAGAAGATTTTATCGCCGACTCGCAGGAGAGTCGATGAAACAGTTCCTTATACGGATGTTTGCCTGCCTGACGGCTCGCGAGTCAACATTATCATTCCTCCTCTGGCTTTAGACGGCCCGACTATAACCATCCGTAAATTTTTGAGAAAGATTGTGAAAGCCGAGAATCTTATTGAGTTGGGGACTCTGGATAGAAGAATGGCGGATTTTTTGATTGCCTGTATTAAGGCCAAGATTAATATAATTTTTGCCGGAGCTACCGGAAGCGGAAAAACAACTACCGTCGGGGTGCTCTCTAGTTATATTGGCAATGATGAGCGGACGATTACTATTGAAGATACGGCTGAGTTGCATTTAGCCCAAGACCATGTCGTCAGGCTTGAGTCCAAGCCGCCGAATATTGAAGGCAAAGGAGAGATCTCTATCCGGGATCTTTTCCGTAACACTTTGCGTATGCGCCCCCAGAGAATTATTTTAGGTGAAATTAGAAGCGCGGAAGCCTTGGATATGCTTCAGGCAATGTGCTCCGGACATAATGGAGCGCTTTCGGTTATTCACGCTAATACTCCCCAGGAGGTTCTGCATCGCTTAGAAACAATGATTTTAATGAGCGGGATTCCGATATCTTTAGAGGCTATCCACCGGCAGATTGCTTCAAGCTTGCATTTAATTATTCAGCAGGATCAGCTTTCCGACGGCTCACGTAAAATCACCCGGATCACTCAGGTAAACGGATTAAAAGACGGCTGGGCGAACTTAGAGGATCTTTTTGTTTATGAAATTACCAATGTTATTGAAGGGGGTAAAGTTTACGGCCGCTTTAAAGCTACCGGGATAGAGCCGGATTTTTATCCGCTTTTTGCCAAAAGAGGAGTAGTTTTATCTAAGGATATTTTTAACAAGGATTAAGATGTTTTGGACTAAAGCTTTCATACCGACATTAAAAGAAACTCCTAAAGAAGCCGAATCAATCAGCCATCAATTATTATTGCGGGCGGGATTCGCGCGGATGTTGATGGCCGGGGCTTATACTTATCTTCCTTTGGGCTTGCGGGTTTTAGAGAAAATTCAGGTTATAATCCGTCAGGAGATGACTGCAAGTGGTGCCAGTGAATTACTTTTACCGGCATTGCATCCTTTAGAGCTTTGGCAGAAAACCGGGCGGGATAAAGATCTGGGCGAGGTAATGTTTAAATTTAAGGATCGCCGCGGTAGGAATGTTGCCTTGGGCCCGACCCATGAAGAAATAATTACGGATTTAGTGAAGAATAATTGCACAAGTTACCGGCAGTTGCCGTTGGTCCTATATCAGATCCAGACAAAATTCCGCGATGAAATCCGCCCGCGTTTTGGTTTAATCCGGGCTTGTGAATTTATTATGAAGGACGCCTATAGTTTTGATCAGGATGAGGCCGGTTTAGATAAGAACTATCAGTTAATGTATGAAGCGTACAAACGGATATTTTCCAGGTGCGGGTTAAAAACTTTGATTACCGAGGCGGATTCCGGAGTTATGGGCGGAAAAGTTTCCCATGAGTTTATGGCGCCAGCTCCTTTGGGAGAGGATGTCGTATTATTTTGTGCGAAATGTTCTACGGCTAAAGCTTTTAAAGAAGGTGATAGTACTTGTTCTAAGTGCCAGGTTGTTATGGATAAGATTAACACCATTGAAGTTGGACATATTTTTAAATTAGGCACAAAATATAGCCAGGCGTTGGAGGCTAATTTCCCTGATGCCAAAGGAGTTCTTAAGCTGATGATTATGGGCTGTTATGGCATCGGTGTATCGCGGTTGATTTCGGCGATCATCGAGCAGAATAACGATGCTGAAGGAATTATCTGGCCTAAAGAGGTTGCTCCTTTTGAAATTGTAATCCTACCTTTAGATGTGACTAACCCGGCGATTATGCAGGAAGCGTTGAATTTTTATCAGCAAATAAATGCCGCCGGATTTTCCTGCCTTCTGGATGACCGTGATGAGCGGGCCGGAGTAAAATTTAAGGATGCGGATTTAATCGGTTTGCCTTTAAGTATTGTGGTGGGTAAAAAAAGTTTGGAAGAAAAAAATCTAGAATTAAGGATCCGTAAGGATAAAACAACGCAACTTATACCTAAAGAGGAGCTGGTAAAATTTATCGCTAAAAATTTAGCTTAGTTAACGAAAGGTAGGCGGTTATGGATACGCATTTACAGGCGATTAAAGATGATATAATTAATAAGCTCACCGTAAGAGAGAAGGAATTTAAATTTGATTTTGTCCAAAGCAATCATTCTGAATTTAAACGGTTAGTTGAGTCAGCCTTTAAGACCGTGGTTAAAGAGAATAAAATTAATCTTAACCGTCAGGAGCAGGATGAAGTATTGGGCGAAGTAATCTCTTATTTTATCGGCTCTGGCCCGATTGAGGATTTGCTCAGGGACTCGGAGGTTACCGAGATTATGGTTAATGGCCCGGATCAGATCTATGTTGAACGTAAAGGTAATCTGGAACTGACTAATATTACCTTTAAAAGCGAAGCGCAGATATTGTATCTTATTGAAAAAATAATTTCACCTCTAGGCAGAAGAGTTTCTGAGTTTGAGCCTTTTGTCGACGCCAGGCTTAGTGATGGCTCGCGGGTGAATATTGTCAGGAGCCCGGTTTCCAGGATTGGCCCGTTGTTGACGATTAGAAAATTTTCTTATCGTGTCTTACGTATCGAGGACCTGATTAATTTAAGCAGCATTACTTCGCTAGCGGCGCAGTTTCTAAAAGCCTGTGTTGTGTCCAGGATAAATATTTTGATTTCCGGAGGGGCCGGGACAGGAAAAACAACTTTCTTAAATGCCTTAGTTGATTTTATCCCGGAGAATGAAAGATTGATTACGATTGAGGATACTCGGGAGTTGATTATCGCCAGAAAACATACTGTGCCGATGGAGACCCGGCCTTTTAATATTGAGGGTAAAGGCCAGATCAGCATGAGGGATTTATTTAAGAATGCTTTACATATGCGTCCGGACAGAGTTATCGCCGGTGAGGTAAGAGGAGAGGAAGTTTTGGAGATGATTCAGGCAATGAACACCGGCCATGAGGGTTCGATGACTACTCTGCATGCCAGTTCTCCTTTGGAGGCTCTTGACCGTTTAGAAATTTTGGCTTTGATGGGCAATAGTAATATGTCCAGTGAGGTGGCCAGAAGGCAGATAATCGGAGCGGTAGATTTAGTGATTTACTTATCCAGATTTCCCGATGGCTCAAGAAGGGTTACCCAGATCAGCGAGGTAATTAAAGCCAAAGAATATGCTATGCAGGATATCTTTGTTTATGATGAAGCTGCCAAGGCGCTTAAGCCGACTAATATCAAGCCGCATTTTGCCGATAAACTGCTGAAGTTAGCCGGATATACGCCGAAAGATTCTTAAGAAGGAAAAGATTTTGTTAAAAGAAACTTTAATTAAAGAATTAAACGAATTGATTTCTTTAGCAGCCGGTGAGGAGAATTTAGATTTTGTGGAGCTGATTTACCGGCCGGAAGTAAATAAGTTGGTTTTAAGGGTTTTGGCCGATAGATTCGGCGGCGGTATAACTTTAGGGGAGTGCGCTTTATTTAACCGCAAGCTGAGTAACCTTTTGGAAGAAAAAAACTTAATCGACTGTGATTATTTTTTGGAGGTTTGTTCTCCGGGGCTTGACCGCGATCTTAGGACTCAAAAAGATTTTTTACGTTGCCTGAATAAAGAAGCGGTATTTTTTCTTAATGATTTAATTAACGAAAAAATTCAGTGGCAGGGATTAATCAGCCAAGTTAGCCAGAATAGTGTAATTATTATCAATGCAGAACAGAGTTTAGAGATTCCATTAATTAAAATTAATAAAGCACGCTTGGTAATCTAAGCAAGGATTGGAGAGAGAAAAAAAATGAGTCAGGAACTATTAGCAATTATCGAACAGATTGAACGTGAAAAAGGGATTAAAAAAGAAATTATGCTTGAGGCTGTGGAGAGCGCGATGCTGAGCGCGGCCAAAAGAGTGATTGATTTAAAACCCGATGAAGAATTTAAGGTGCAGATTGATCGTCTAACGGGTGAGATTCATGCTTTTCGTAATAATGAGCCGGTGACTAATATTGATTTTGGACGCATTGCCGCCTCGACTGCCCGTCAGGTAATTATTCAGAAGATGCGTGAAGCGGAAAAAGACGTAGTCTTTGCTGAATTCCAAAGCCGGGTCGGAGAAATCGTCAGTGGAACGGTTTATCGTTTTGAAAAGGGCAATGTGGTGGTGGATTTACTGGGTAAAGCCGAAGGTATTCTGCTTAAGCGTGAACAGTCGCCTAAAGAAGAATTTAAACAGGGCCAGAGGATTCGGGCTTATGTAGTGGAAGTGAAAAAAGATACCAAGGGCCCGCAGATTATTCTGTCGCGCGCCCATCCTAATCTGGTTAAAGAATTATTTGAACTGGAAGTTCCTGAAATTTACGAAGGAATTGTCGAGATCAGAGGGATATCGCGTCAGGCAGGGGAGCGCACAAAAATATCGGTTTATTCCAAGAACGACAAGGTGGATGCCGTAGGAGCCTGCGTGGGTATGCGCGGCAACCGGGTAAGAAATATTGTCAATGAATTGCAGGGAGAGAAAATCGATATTGTGCGTTTTAATGAGGATGTGCGTGAATATATTAAAGCCGCTCTTTCTCCGGCGAAGGTCTCGGAGATTAAATTAGATCGCGACAAAATGAAGGCTGAGGTTATTGTCGATGATGATCAGCTTTCATTGTCTATCGGTAAGCACGGCCAGAATGTGCGCCTGGCTTCCAGGCTCTTGGGTTGGGATTTAGATATCCGTACTAAGAGTATGATTGCTGCTGAGGCACTTGGCGGGAAGAAAGAAGATAAAGTTGTTGCTGAGGCTAAAGTAGAAGAAGCTCAAGAGGAAGAACCGAAGGCTAAGAAAGTTAAAAAGACGGTTAAAAAAATAGTTAAAAAAGAAGTCAAAAAAGAAATTAAGAAAGAAGTTAAAAAAATAGTTAAAAAAGATGGAGTTTCTTTAGAGGACCTTCCCAGCGCCGGGGCCAAGATTATCGAGGGCTTAAAAGAAGCGGGGATTAAAAGCATAAACGATGTTGTTGAAGCCGGAGCCGAGGGTTTGATGAAGGTTAAAGGTATTGGCGAGAAGAAAGCTCAAAAAATTATCACCGAAGCTAAAAAATTATTATAAGTTTCTTAATATAAGACGGAGAAATTATGCCCAAAGTAAATAAAGTTAAGACAATAATAAAAAAGGCAGTTAAGGCTAAAGTTGAAACAAAAACCAAGAAATTTGTGGTGGTAAAAACTAAGGCCGCGCCTAAGGCGCAGAAGCCTAAGCCGGTAATAAAAAAAGCTAATGCCCAAAATAAGCCCGTATTTAAAGTAATGAAGCCTATGGTAAGAATTGCGCCAAGGATTGTGGCCAGAGTGGCAGAAGTTAAGCCTGAAATTAAAATAGAGGTTAAACCGGAACTCAAACCTGTAATTAAGCCTATTGTACATAAGCCTATCCATAAGCCCGAAGTTGCTCCTGTGGTGCATAAGCCTATCCCTAAGCCCGAAGTTGCTCCTGTCGTACATAAGCCTATTCATAAGCCGGAAGTTAAGGTTGTTGTTCAGGTTGAACCCGTGCCGATTCCTGAAAAGGTAGAAGTTGTCGCCAGTAAAGAAATTGAACTTGTTCTTCCGATCACCGTGAAAGATTTAGCTATAAGATTGCAGGAAAAATCTTCCGTTTTAATTAAGCATCTTATGGGTATGGGGGTAATGACCGGTATTAATCAAAATTTGGATGAAGTTACTTTAAACAAATTGTGTTTAAAATATGATTTTAAAATTAAAAAAGCTCTTACGGCCGAAGATTTAGTTTTGCAGGAGCATCAAAGAATTGATAAACCGCAAGAGCTTAAAAGTCGCAGCCCGATAGTTACTTTTATGGGCCATGTTGATCATGGTAAAACTTCTCTGTTGGATGCAATTCGTCAAACTAAAGTTACGGAGGCAGAGCACGGCGGGATTACTCAGCATATCGGCGCTTATCGGGTTAAACTTCCTCAAGGAGAAATCACTTTTCTGGATACTCCCGGCCATGAAGCTTTTACCGCGATGCGGGCTCGGGGGGCAAGTATTACCGATATCGTGGTCCTGGTCGTAGCTGCTGATGACGGAATTATGCCGCAAACTCAGGAAGCAATTGACCATGCTCGCGCTGCCGGGGTGGCGATTATTGTGGCGATAAATAAAATTGATAAAGCGCAGTCCAATCTGGATACGGTTAAAAAACAATTGGCCCAGGTTGATTTGGCCGCCGAGGATTGGGGAGGAAAAACTATTACTGTTCCGGTCTCGGCAAAAACCGGCCAAGGTATAGATACTTTATTGGAAATGATTTTGTTGCAGGCAGAAATTATGGAATTAAAAGCCAATCCTGACCGTCTGGCTTACGGAGTCGTTTTGGAGGCAAGGATGGCTAAAGGCCGCGGGCCGGTAGCTACTTTGTTGGTACAAAACGGTACCTTGAGCCTTAATCAAAATATTATTGTCGGAAATTTGTATGGGAAGATTCGCGCGATGCTTAACGATCGGGCCCAGGGAGTGACGGCGGTCGGCCCGGCTTCTCCGGTTGAGGTTTTAGGTATCAACGGAATCCCGCAGGTCGGGGAACAGTTTTTTGTGATTGAAGATGAAAAAACGGCTAAGAGTTTAATTGCGGCGCGCGCCGAAAATAACCGGCAACAGCAGGTCAAAGAAGTTAAGCGCGTAAGCTTAGAAGATTTGCATGCTCAGATTGCTTTAGGTAAAATTAAAGATTTAAAGTTAATTATCAAGGCTGATGTTCAGGGTTCGCTGGAAGCAATTAAGGATACTTTAGATAAGTTGAATGTCTCGGAGATCAAGGTCAATATAATCCATTTGGGGGTAGGCAATATTAATACTTCCGATGTGGTTTTGGCGATGGCTTCCGATGCGTTAATTTTAGGATTTAATGTTAGCGCCGATGTTTTGGCTAAAGAGCTGGTTTCCAAAGAGGGCGTGGATTTAAAAACTTATAGTATTATTTATGAGTTGGCTAATGATATTAAGGCTGCGGTCGAGGGGATGCTGGCTCCGCGATTAAAGAAAGTATTCTTAGGAAAAGTTGAAGTAAGAAAAATGTTTAAGCTTACCCGTTCCGGACTGATTGCCGGATGTTTTGTTACCAAGGGCAAGGTTAATCGTAATTGCATGGTCACGGTAATGCGCAACGGCGCAGTAGCTTTTGAAGGTAAACTTTCAAGTTTAAAACGTTTTAAGGATGATGTGCGTGAAGTTGCTGAAGGTTTTGAATGCGGTATTGCTATCGGCGGCTTTGACCAGTTGACCGAAGGCGATATTATTGAAGCTTACGATATCGAAAAAATTGCCAGAAAATTATGAGAAAAAGAATCTTAAGTGGGATGCGTCCCACAGGTAAGCTGCATCTGGGCCACTTGGTCGGCGCATTAGCTAATTGGACAAAATTACAGGATGAATACGATTGTTTATTCATGGTCGCCGATTGGCATGCTTTGATGTCGGAATATGAAAATCCGGCGGATCTTAAAGCCAATATGCTGGATAATGTTATGGATTGGTTAGCCTGCGGAATTGATCCTGAAAAATGCAGCATATTTATTCAGTCGCATGTCCCGGAGCATTTGGAGCTTTATTTTATCCTTTCTTTAATTACGCCATTAGGGTTGCTGGAACGCTGCCCTACATATAAAGAACAGTTGCGCGAAGTAGCTAACCGCGATTTAAAGACTTATGCTTTTCTGGGGTATCCGGTTTTGCAAGCTGCCGATATTTTGCTTTATAAAGCTGATAGCGTTCCCGTGGGCGAAGATCAACTGCCGCACCTGGAATTAAGCCGTCAGATTGTGCGTAAATTCAACCATCTTTATAAAACTGACTGTTTTCCGGAGCCCAAAGCTTTACTTACTCAAGACAGCCGTCTTTTGGGTTTAGACGGCCGTAAGATGAGTAAGAGTTATAATAATTATATCGGTTTATCCGAGGAGCCGTTGGTTATCCGCAAAAAAATACAGAGTATGTTTACGGATCCTGAGCGAATCCGGCTGACTGATCCCGGGCATCCGCATAAATGCAATGTTTTTTCTTATTATGGGGTATTTTTTCCGCAGATGCATAAGGAAGCAGAGGAGCGTTGCTCTAAATCTAAAATCGGTTGCACGGAATGCAAAAAGGAGTTGGCCGAGAAGATTGTCGGTTTATTAGCTCCGATTCAAGAGAAAAGGGAATCTTTAGAGAAAGATAAAAAGTATATTCAGGAGATACTCTCTGCAGGATGCAGCCAAGCCAGCGGATTAGCTAAAAAGACAATCGCCGAAGTCAGGGAATTGCTTAAAATATAAAATGAATTATAAAATACGCCTAGATATTTTTGAAGGCCCTTTAGACCTGTTGTTGTATTTGGTAAAAAAGGACCATCTTAATATTTATGACATTCCGATCGCTAAAGTTACCCAGCAGTATCTGGAGTATATTAATTTTATGCAGCTGCTGGATTTAAATATTGTCGGGGAATTTTTAGTGATGGCGGCAACGCTGATGCAAATAAAATCCAAGATGCTTTTACCGGCGGAAGAAACGGCTGTGTTAGAGGAAGAACAAGACCCGCGCGCCGAGCTGGTTAAGCGCTTGTTGGAATATGAGAAATTTAAGCAGGTCGCCGAGAACCTCAGGCAGAGAGAGGTCAGCCAACAGGAGGTTTTTAAACGCCCTAAAATCGAAATGCCTGAGGATGCTAAGACGCAAAGCAAAGAAGAGGTTTATTTTGAGGCCAGCATTTTTGATTTAATCAGCGCTTTTTCCCGGGCTTTAAAAGATATTCCCCGGGAAGTTTTTTATGAGGTAGTTAAAGATCAGTACACGGTTGAGCAGAAGGTGCACGATATTTTGCATATGTTGCTGCTTCAGCCGGAAATAAAACTTTCCGAGCTTTTTGCCAAGGCCAAAGCTAAGATGGAGATCATCGTTGTATTTTTAGCGATTCTGGAGCTGGCGAAAATGAAAGAGATTGTTGCCCGACAAGATACGCAATTTGAAGATATAATTATAATCAGGAATAGAGAAAACATTACTCCTTATGAGCGAAGAGATCAGGCGCACCCTGCTTAAGGGAAATCCGGTAGTCGGCGATACTAAAGAATCCGAAGAGGATGTTGTCCTTAATATATCGTTGCGGCCGAAAAAGTTTAACGAGTTTGTCGGCCATAAAGATATCGTGGATAATTTAAAAATTGCCATTCAGGCAGCCAAGCAGCGCAGCGAGCCGCTGGAGCATGTACTTTTAAGCGGCCCTCCGGGGTTGGGTAAAACTTCCTTATCGCATATTATTTCACATGAGATGGG
>CAYIFW010000014.1:0-1672 GCA_964362795.1 uncultured Planctomycetales bacterium
GGATATGCCGCAAAGCGGTTGTAATCAAGTTCAATTGCAATATTTGTGGAGCGGCGATTTAGGAGGAGTGAGCCCCGCGGTAACGGATGCCAATTTTCAATTGAAGTACTCTGATTTAGGGACAGAAGCGATAAATTTAGTTATAATCTCACCCGCGGGATCCATCGACCGCTCTTTTGTTATGGTCGATGTCTATTAACTTAAGCAACTCGTAAACTTTCCCTTACTTCTTAAAATTACTTGACTTAAGGCTCCTTTAGTAGTAAAGTAAAAATAATATTTTCTTTTATTTTTCCTAAAACGACTTAAAGTTTTCTTATGCATTTATTAGATTTACAAAAAGAGGAATTTAGCGAAAAAGAAAAGCGTAATATTGAGATTTTGGGCATTCTCAGGAAGCAAGGCCCGATCAGCCGGCCGGATATTTCGCAGAAAATGGGGATAAATATTGTTAGTATCTCCAATTACATTGATAATTTCATCAAGGACAACCTGGTTTATGAAAAGGAACTTGATGTATCGGAAGGCGGAAGGCGCCCGGTATTATTAGATTTAAATCCGCGCGCCGGATATGCCATCGGGGTGGGGTTGAACCTGGCTAATATGGTCGGCCTGCTGGTAGATTTAAAAGGCAATATTATTACCAAGACTCAAATCGCCCGTCCTCAGGCATCCGTAAAAGAAGTCTCGGAATGTCTTTTAGAAATTGTGCGAGAGATTTTAAGGCGCTCTAAAGGATATGTTGAAAATATAAAAGGTATCGGCGTAGGCGTGGCCGGATTGATCAATAAAAAAGACGGATCAATTCATTGGCCGCAAAAGATGGATCATTATTATACTTACGCTTCGGTTGATCTTCCTTTAAAAGGATTGATGGAAAAGGAGTTTAACCTGCCGACCTTAATTGAAAATGACGCTACTAGCGCTTGTTTCGGCGAATCTTGGCTAGATTTAGGGAAAACTTATAAAAATGTTATTTATATGTTTTCCGGGGTCGGTTGCGGTATAATGATTAATGGGGAGCTTTATCGCGGCGCTCAGGGGTATGCCGGCGAGGTTTCCGTGTATAATTATAAAGAGCAGGATCTTTTTAGCTGCTCCAGCGGAGCCCCTTGTTTTGTTAAGCGCTGGGATATGGATTTAGGCATCCTGGATGAGGTAAAATCAGTTTTACTTAAAGATAAAACTAAGGCGTTGGAATTCTCCAAGGTTACGGCAACTGAATTAGAAAATCTGGATTTAAAAAGTATTTTTACCGCCGGCCGCCTGAAAAATCAAACTGCTTTGGAAGCCTTAGATAGAGCAGCTAAAAGATTAGGAATTAAAATTGCTTCCTTAGTTAATTTGCTTAATCCTCAGATAGTAATTATCGGCGGAGGATTTGAAGAGTCAGGCGAGGAATTTTTAAATAAAGTAAGAAGCACGGTTAGAGAGTGGGCTTTTCGCGAAGTAACTACTGATTTAAAAATAGTTTATTCTCAGTTAAGAGAGAATGCCGTGGCCATGGGGGCGGCAAGTTTGGTTTTAGAAAGAGTATTCGCCCAACTTTAACAGGGGGGATTATGGAACAGAAAACAAAATTTATTATTCTGGGGTTGGCAGGTTTTTGCGTAATTTGCTTTCTTCTTTTTATTCAGGCGTTCAGCCAGCAGCAGGCATTAGTTAGGGAGAG
>CAYIFW010000014.1:1772-5971 GCA_964362795.1 uncultured Planctomycetales bacterium
TGGATGTCAATAGTTTGCGTAATGAGAAAAAAGATCTCTTAAGGCAGCTGGATTATAATCAGAAGCTTTTAGACAGTATGTCCCAGGAAGTGGTGCGGGAAAAGAATGATAAGACCGGAATTCAAGATAGCCTGAGAACGTTGCGATCTGAAAATGAGGTGATTAGCCGTCAGCTCAAGAGTTTGAGCAGCCGTAAAGTGGCTTTGGATGAAAAGGTTCAGAGCTTACAGGAAGGCAAGGCTACGGTCGAGAAACGGTTGAGTGAGATGGATACGATGCTTACCGACAGGATATCTCAAATCGATTCTCTTAAAAATGAATTGGACGCCATTAGAAGCGGTAGGCCGGTTGCCGCTGTTCAGATGAAAAGGGAGTCGGTAGAATTACCGGCAATCGTGGTGAAATCTTCGCCGGCTTCAGAGAATACAGTTGCCCCGGCATTTAGCGGCAAGATTCTGGCAATCAATGCCGATAATAATTTTGTGGTTATAGATTTAGGCGCCTCCAGCGGAGTTAAGGTCGGAGATTCTTTTAATGTCTACCGGGCGGGTAAATCGCTAGGAACAATTGTCGTAATTCAGACCCGGGATAGCATCTCGGCTTGCGATATAAAAAGAACCAGCGCTCCTTTAAAAATTAACGATAATATTAAGTAGTTACTATGCGTGTCATTGCGAGGAGCGTAGCGACGAAGCAATCCAAAGCGAGATTGCTTCGCCCTCCGGGCTCGCAATGACACAGTAAAATAAATGACACGTACTAAAAAGTCCCCATCCAAGAATTCCTCGATTATTGATGTTGCTCGCGTTAGCGGAGTATCCATTACTACCGTTTCCCGGGTAATTAATAAAATCGGTACTGTCAAAGAAGCTAATCGCGCTAAAGTAATGAGCGCGGTTCGTGAATTAAAATTTCAGCCTTCCGTTGTCGCCCAGCGCCTGGCAACCGGTAAAAGCAATGTAGTGGCTTTGGTTATTCCCCGTTATGAAGGCGTGTTTTATTCGTTCTACGCTTTAGAGCTTATCCGCGGGGTAGGCACAATGTGTGAATCTTTGAAGCTGGATTTGCTTTTACATTTAACGGATGCGCGCACTCCGTTATCTTTACGCGGCGTAGGCGGAATAATTTTTTCCGATATTATCGGCAATCGCGCTCAATTAGAAGATAGTTTGGCCAGAGGCATACCCAGTGTCGTAATTAATTATTATGTGGATGATTTAAGCGTTTCTTGTATTGCCATTGATAATGCCGGAGGAGCAGAAAGCGCGGTTAATTATTTGATCCAATTAGGGCATAAAAAAATAGCGCACATTACCGGAGATGTCATGACTCAGGCGGCAGCTAAGCGCTTGGAAGGTTATAAGCGGGCATTGGAAAAAAATAATATTAAGGTCAGAGAAGATTATATTTTTCAAACTGATTATTCCCGCGGCGCAGCGCGAACTGCTGCGGAGCAGTTAGTCAAAGCTGCCGATCCGGCAACTGCCGTATTTGTCGCATCTGACGCGATGGCTCTAGAGGTAATGGCGGTGGTTCGTGAATTAGGCAAAAAAATTCCGGATGATTTATCGATTGTCGGTTTTGATGATAATCCTTCCGGGCTTTATGGCCCGGTCGGGTTGACTACGGTTCGGCAGCCGTTGATCCGCATGGCTGAGGAGAGTGTTAAAGAATTAAATCGTTTAATTGGCGCAGCTAAAAGTACATCGAAAAAAATTCTGCTTCCCGCAGAACTTATCATCCGGGAGTCCTGCAAGCCTTTTACCGGCGGATAAGCTCTTAACACAATCAGTAGTATATTGAAGCAAATGTCTACCCCATATATTGTAAAATTTTTTGTTGACAACAGTTAGCGGCTTTGTTATATTGCTTAAGTAATTTTAATCAACCTTCCTAATTATTCGAGGTGAAAAAATGGAATTCAAGTTATCCCCTAATGCCATCAAGGTTCTTGAGCGCAGGTATTTGCGCAAAGACCAGGAAGGCAGGCTTATCGAAACTCCGGAGCAGTTGTTTGTGCGCGTGGCTAATGCTATCGCTAGCGCGGATAAACAGTATGGAGCATCAGAGCAGGATGTAAAGTTTATCGCGGACTCATTCTATAAGATGATGGTTAATCTGGAATTCTTACCGAATTCTCCCTGTTTAATGAACGCCGGAAAAGAGCTAGGCCAGCTTTCAGCCTGTTTTACTCTTCCGATTGAAGATTCAATGGAATCGATTTTTGAAACTTTAAAAGTTACCAGCCTTATTCATAAATCCGGCGGCGGCACAGGATTTAATTTTTCACGCCTGCGCCCCAAGAACGCTGTAGTTAAAACTACCGGGGGAGTGGCGAGTGGCCCAATTTCCTTTATGCGCGTCTATGACGCAGCTACTGAAGCAGTTAAGCAGGGCGGAACTCGGCGCGGGGCAAACATGGGAATCTTGCGCGTGGACCATCCGGATGTTATGGAGTTTATCACCTGTAAAGAAAATAATAATCATATTACTAATTTTAATATTTCCGTGGCGATTACCGATGAGTTTATGCAGAAATTAACTAAGGGTGAAGATTATGATTTGATCGATCCGCATACGCATAAACCGGTGCAGAAAATTAACAGTAAGGATGTATTTAATTTAATCGTCAAACAGGCGCATAAAAACGGCGAGCCGGGAATTATCTTCATCGACCGGATTAATCAATATAATCCTACTCCGAAATTAGGAGAGATTGAAAGTACCAATCCTTGCGGCGAACAGCCTTTATTGCCTTATGAATCTTGCGATCTAGGTTCGATAAATTTAGATCAGATGTGCAAGAAATCCGGGACGCGTTGTGAGATTAATTGGGATCGGTTAAAAGAAGTTACGGCTTTAGCCGTGCATTTCTTGGATAATTTAATCGATGTGAATAAATTCCCGCTTCCGGAAATTGAGAAAGCTACCAAGGCTACGCGTAAAATCGGCTTAGGGGTTATGGGCTGGGCAAGTTTATTGATCCGCCTGAACATTCCCTATAGTAGTGAAGAGGCCGTAGCTTTGGCTGAAAAGGTGATGTCATTTATTTTGGATGAGGCTAATAAAAAATCTTTGGAACTAGGCAAGACCAAGGGCGTGTTCCCGGCTTTTAAGGGAAGCATCTATGATAAAAAAGACGGTTCAACCAAAATGCGCAATGCTACGCTAACCACCATTGCTCCCACCGGAACCATTAGCATTATCGCCGGCCCCTGTTCCTCGGGAATCGAGCCATTATTTGCGTTATCCTATTATCGCAAGGTTATGGATAACGATAAGCTGGTCGAGGTAGAGCCGTTATTCGAGCAGGTTGCTCATCAGAAAGGTTTTTACAGCCTCAAGTTGATGGAGAAGGTTGCTGAGAGCGCATCGATTAAAGATATTAAGGAGATCCCCGAAGATGTGCGCCGGATTTTTGTTACCAGCCACGATATCGCTCCGGAATGGCATGTGCGGATGCAGGCGGCTTTTCAGAAATATGTGCATAATGCCACCAGCAAAACGGTTAATTTTCCCCATGAAGCCACGATTGAGGAAGTGCGTAAGTCGTATATTATGGCCTTTGATTTAAATTGCAAAGGTATCACGATTTATCGTGACCGCAGCCGCGAAGAGCAGGTGTTAAATGTCGGCAAGCCTAAAGAGAAACCGGAAGTCAGGGCGATTCATGAAGTTAAGAAAGAAATTGCTCCCCGCCCGCGTCCCGAAGTAATTATTGGTACAACTACCAAGGTCTCTACGGGTTGCGGTAATCTTTATGTCACTATCAATATCGATGAAGACGGCAAACCGTTTGAGTTATTCACTCAGATGGGTAAGGCCGGAGGATGCGCCGCGTCTCAGCTAGAGGCAACCGGTCGTTTAGTTTCTTTAGCCTTCCGCGCTAACATCGAAGTAAAATCGATTATTGAGCAATTGCGTAATATCCGCTGCCCGTCTCCTTCCTGGGAAAAGGGCCAGAGAATATTTTCTTGCGCTGATGCGATTGCCCGGGTTATCGAGCGTCGCCTAATTAATACGCAGCCGGTTGTGGCGCTAACCGCAGACTCAGTTGCTATTCCGATGAAACATTCGCATGATGATCAATTACAGACAACAGATTTAGATGAGCAGGTAAATATTGTCGGTATGTGTCCTGATTGCGGAGGCGCCTTGCGCCACGAAGAAGGTTGTGTTAAGTGCCACGGTTGCGGTTA
>CAYIFW010000014.1:6071-23974 GCA_964362795.1 uncultured Planctomycetales bacterium
TCCCATGAAAAATTTTGAGGTAATTGTTATCGGTGCCGGCCATGCCGGTATTGAAGCTAGCCTGGCGTGCGCCCGGATGGGCGTAAAAACCCTTATGCTCACCTTAGATATTAATTCTATCGGTAGGATGAGCTGTAATCCGGCTATCGGCGGGGTGGGTAAGGGGCAATTGGTAAAAGAAATTGATGCTTTAGGCGGGCAGATGGGAAAAGCTGCCGATGCTTGTGCAATTCAATTTCGTATTCTTAATTCCTCAAAAGGCGAAGCGGTGCAGTCATCGCGGGCCCAGATTGATCTGCATAAATACAGCCGGTATATGCAGAGGCTAGTTTTACATCAGAAAAACTTAACGGTAAAAGAGGCAGAGGCAAAGAAGTTAATCATTGAGGATGGCTTAGTTTTAGGAGTAGTTACCGATAAAGGAGAGATTCGCGCTAAAGGTGTCGTGATTTGCCCGGGAACATTTTTAGATGGAGTAATTCATTTAGGTTTAAAGCACCACAGCGGAGGCCGGATCAATGAACGAGCTTCTATCGGCCTGGCAGATAATTTAAAAAGTTTAGGTTTTAATCTCCTACGTTTTAAAACCGGGACTTGCCCGCGCTTGAATAAACATACCATTGATTTCTCGGATCTAATCATTCAGGAAGGTGATTTAATTCCGAAGCCATTTTCATTCTCGACTAAAAACCTAAAACAAAAGCAAGTTCCCTGCTATATTACTTATACCAATAAAAATACTCATGAGATAATCCGGGCTAATCTAGACCGTTCGCCGCTTTATGCCGGGATAATTAAAGCCACCGGGGTCAGGTATTGCCCGTCCATCGAGGATAAGATTGTTAAATTCGCGGATAAAGAGCGGCATCAGGTATTTTTGGAACCCGAAGGCTTAGGGGTGGATGAAATTTATCCTAACGGCATATCGACCAGCCTGCCGGAAGATGCGCAGCTTAAGCTCTTGCATTCTATTGCCGGCCTGGAGAAAACCAAGGTTATCCGTTTTGGTTATGGTATTGAACATACAGTTGTTGATTCCACACAGCTTTTCCCTAGCTTAGAAACTAAATTAATTAAGAATCTTTTTTTAGCCGGCCAAATTAACGGCACGACCGGTTATGAGGAGGCGGCTGCCCAAGGTTTAATTGCCGGAATTAATGCCGCTTTACGCCTAAAGAATAAAGATCTTTTAATTTTAGACCGCCCCAGCAGCTATATCGGAGTGCTGATTGATGATTTAACGACCAAAGGGACTTTCGAACCGTATCGTATGTTTACTTCCCGGGTAGAATATCGCCTGATTATCCGTGAGGATAATGCGGACCTGCGCCTGGCCAAGAGGGGATTTGATTTAGGATTAGTTAAAGAAAGTGTTTATCGAAAAACAGTCAAGAAAGCTGAAGGTATCAAAGAGGGTTTAGCTTTTTTAAGAAAAGCTCACTTGGAAAAATTATTAAGGCGCCCGGAAATAACGATTAAAGATTTAAAGAAAATCTATAAATTCCCGCCCCAGATATCCGAATCTGCTTGGCAGCAGATTCAAATTGAGGTAAAATACGCTGGGTTTATCCAGAGGCAGCTTAAAGACGTCGAGCGATTTGAACATTTAGAGAAAATTAAATTGCCGGTAGATTTTGATTATAGCAGTTTATCCGGAATATCCCGGGAGATTAGAGAAAAGTTGGCCAAGTTTAGGCCGCTTAATTTGGGCCAGGCTTCGCGTATTTCGGGAGTGACTCCGGCAGCCATATCACTTTTGATGGTTTATTTAAGGAAAGCTCATGGATAAAGATACAAATTATCTGGATTTAAGGAAATTCTGCGTTGACCAAGGCATCGACCTTTTCGGCGTTGCCGATATAAGTGCAGTAAGAGATGAATTTAAGATTTCTTCTAAAGTCGCTCAACGCCTGGATAAAGCCATCTGCTTAGGGGTGATGCTATCTGGCGCGGTGTTATCGGAAATCGATATTGTGCCGACTAAATTATATTTTCATCATTATAAAATCGTAAATTCTTTTCTAGACCATATAGCTTTAAGAGTATGCAATATAATCCAGAAAAGAGGTCTTTTAGCGCTTGCTGTACCTGCAACGCAGATCATTGATTGGGAGAAAAATGTTGGCCATCTTTCGCATCGAAGATTAGGTGTCTTAGCCGGTTTAGGCTGGATTGGCAGGAATAATCTTTTGGTTAATGAAGAATTAGGCAGCCAGTTTCGGCTGGTTTCGATATTGACTAATCTGCCGTTGGCGATAGATCAGCCGAGTAAAAAAGATTGTGGGGAGTGTAGGGTTTGTGTTAAGATATGCCCGTCAGGGGCAATTGGAGATAATCCCGCGGATTTTGATCATGTTAAATGCTTTGAAAAGCTTAAAAGCTTTCAAAAACAGCGCCAAGCTGAGCAGTTTGTCTGCGGAGTATGCGTGAATGTTTGCCGGGGTAATCAAAAGTGAAAGAAAAGATATTAATTGTTGAAGACGAAAAAGACATTATTAAGATGCTTAGGTATAACCTTGAAAAAGAAGGGTTTAAGGTTATTGATGCCAGTGACGGAGAGGATGCTCAGGATTTAGCCTTGCGCCAGCATCCGGATCTTATTTTGTTGGATTTAATGCTTCCGGGAATGGATGGCTTGGAAGTATGCAAGGCCTTAAAAAAAGAAAGCAAGACCTGTTCTATTCCAATAATTATGCTTACCGCTAAAAGTCAGGAATCGGATAAAGTGGTGGGTTTAGAATTAGGCGCGGATGACTATATTACTAAGCCGTTTAGCCCGCGCGAGTTGATTGCCCGGATTAAAGCGGTTTTACGTAGGGTAAATGATAAGGATAAACCTCCGGAAATATTCCAGGCAGGCGATTTAAAAATAGATTTTTCAAAAATATCCGTAACCGTCAAAGACAAACCGGTTGAATTAACTTCTAAAGAGTTTGAGCTTTTAAAAACTTTGCTTAAAGCTAAGGGCAGGGTCTTATCGCGCGACTATCTACTGGATACCATCTGGGGATTTGATCATGCCATGGAGATCCAGACGCGCACTGTGGATGTGCACATCCGCACTTTACGCAAGAAACTTAAAACCGCATCCAAGTATATTATAACCGTAAAAAATTACGGTTATCGTTTTGAAGCCGAGGAGTAGGATTTGTTTAATTCAAGCTTAAAGCGGAAAATCTCCGAGTTAAATTCCCAACTGGAAATATTCAAAAAACGCATTAATATTTTAGAAAACGAAAATAACCGCATTCATGCCATACTCAACAGTATGGTTGAGGGGGTAGTGGCGGTAGATAAAGATACGCGTGTCCTTTGGCTTAATCCTACCGCCGAAAATATTTTTAGTATCTCTCAAAGCAGCGCCCAAGGCAGGATTTTTCTTGAGGCATTTCCCAATAATGATATCGCTGAGATTATCGCCTTAGTTTTAAAGAACGGAGAACTTGTTTCTAAGGAGTTGTCCCTTATCTGGCCGATACAGAAAATATTTCAAGTAAATGCCTCTCCTATTTTTGAATCCCAAGTAACTAGCGGTTGCCTTTTAGTTATACACGATATTACCGAGATTAGGCGCCTGGAGACGATGCGCCGGGATTTTGTGGCCAATGTTTCGCATGAATTAAAAACTCCGCTTACTTCTATCAAGGGATTTGTCGAAACTCTTTTAGAGGGCGCTATTGATGATAAAGAAAATAGCCTTAATTTCCTTAAAATAATCAATGATCACGCGGATAGGTTGAATGCTTTGATTAATGATTTACTCGACCTTTCGCATATTGAATCAAATGAAATTGTGTTAAAGAAAGATAAATTTGGTTTAGCCGGGCTGGTTAATGAAGTTATTTTGGGGCTTAACTCTCAAGCAAAAAAGAAGCAAATAGAGGCCAGCTCTGCATTAGCGCCAGGATTAGAGATTGTTGCTGATAAGAGTAAGGTTGAGCAGGTTTTTGCTAACCTGATTAATAACGCGATTAAATATAATAAGGAAAAAGGTTTCGTGAAGATTTATTCTGAACAGCTTGGCGATAGGATAAAGATTGTTGTAGAGGATTCAGGCTCAGGAATACCGGCAAAGGATATTTCCCGTATTTTTGAGCGTTTCTATCGCGTGGATAAAGCCCGCTCGCGCCAGCTCGGGGGCACCGGCCTGGGTTTATCTATCGTTAAACATATTATTGAACTGCATGGTGGTTGTGTCGGAGTGGAAAGTACCGAAGGATTAGGTTCAAGATTTTGGTTTATACTCCCCAAATAAAACTTTACCTAGATTTTATCTATCTTTGAAGTAGATTTAACCGCATCCTCCTATACTCTTCTTAGGATTAAAAAGAGAGGAGGTGAAATTTAGCGGAGCAGTATTATTAGAGGTATTCTTATTTTGACAGAATTTAAAAATAACGGGTTTATTAGGAGAGAAAAATGAAGAAGATATTTCTGGTTGTGATGGGAGTGGTTTTGTTTTTAGCAGTGAATGCGTATGCTTATGATGACGGTGATTTTCAGGTTTGGAATACCGATGTGGAAGAAATGCAGCTTAAGAAAGATTTAAAGCTGGCATTTGAACAGGAATTCCGCTGGGGGGACAACGTAAAAGAATTCTACTATCAGCATTATGATATCGGGATATTTTATAATCTGAATAAATATTGGAATGCCGGCGGCGGATACCGGCATATCCTTAACAAAACAAGAGGGAAGTTTTTAGTAGAAAACCAACCCTATGTTGCAGTTACTTTCTCTAATCAGTTTGCCGGATTTAAGTATGATGACCGCAGCCGGTTTGAATATAACCATTTTGATTATAAAGATGATACTTGGAAATATCGTAATAAGTTGACGATAAAAGCTCCGTGGAAATTTACTAAGCTAGAGTTTCAGCCGTTTGTGGCTGATGAAATATTTATTCTCTTTGACGATGGGCAGAGGCTAAGTGAAAACAGGTCGACTGCGGGGCTTGCGGTGAGTATCACTAAAAATCTGAAAGGCGAAATTTATTATATGTTTAGAACCGTAAAAACCGGCGTGAAGTGGATAGATACAAATGTATTCGGAACCAAATTAAAGCTAGTTTTCTAAAATTTACCTAGATTTAACATTAACTTAATACAGCTATAATGTAGTTAATCTATATTATAAGCAATAAGGGGGATTAAAATGTTTAAAAAGTGTTTATTTATTTTAGTTACGTTTATGTTGACAGTTCCAGCCTACGCTGCAGGAAATAAGAATTCCATTCAGATTAAGGGTTCCGATACGATGGTTAATCTTGGCCAGGCCTGGGCGGAAAAATATATGGAAGAGAATCCCGGGGATTTTGTGGCGGTAACCGGCGGCGGCTCAGGAACCGGGTTATCTAGCTTAATCAGCGGAACTTGCGATATTGCGATGAGCTCAAGAAATATCAAGGATAAAGAGATCGCTCTGGCTAAACAAAAAGGGAACAATCCTTTTGAAATTAAGGTGGCTTTAGATGGCTTGGCGGTTGTGGTTAATCCTGCTAACCCGGTAAGTAATCTTACCGTGGATCAATTAGCAGGGATTTTTACTGGTAGTATTACCAATTGGAAAGAGGTAGGAGGTAAAGACGAGAAGATAGTCATTCTTTCACGTGAAGTCAATTCCGGAACCCATGTTTATTTTAAAGAGCACGTGTTAAGAAAAGGCAACGCCAGCGGTACCGAAGAATTTGCTCCGGGCGCCTTAATGTTATCTTCCTCGCAGGCAATCGCCGATGAAGTTTCCGGGAACTCCTCGGCTATCGGTTATTATGGTATGGGTTATATTTCAAATAAACAAAAACCTGTTGCTGTTGCCAAGGATACTAACTCTGAATATGTTAATCCTAGCATTGATAATGTTTTAAGCGGTAAATACCCCATATCCCGGCCGCTTTTTCTTTATACTAACGGAGAGCCTCAGGGGTTGGTTAAGAAAATCGTTGATTATATCCTTTCTAAGGAAGGCCAGGATATCGTAATTAAAACGGATTTTGTTCCGGTAAAAAAATAAAATATGAGGAAGCTTAAAGAATTTTTTATTGAGAAGCTAATTCTGATCTGCGGGTTGGCTTCCATATTTTTTGTCGTTCTGATCTTTTTATTTTTAACCAAAGAGGGGCTATCCGTATTTAAATCAGTTACCCCGGGTAATTTTCTTTTCGGTAAAAGCTGGTATCCCATTTCTGAGCCCGCGCATCTGGGGATCTTGCCGTTGATTTTCGGTTCACTGCTGGTAACTTTAGGAGCGGCAATTATCTCTATTCCTATAGGCGTAGCCTGCGCGGTTTATATCGCCGAGATTGCCCCTTTAAAAATTAAAGAAATTTTAAAAGCCGGAATTGAATTATTAGCGGCTATCCCCAGCGTGGTTTTAGGTTTTATCGGAATGGTAACATTGGTCCCCTGGGTAAAATCTACTTTTCATCTGCCTACCGGTTTGACCGCTTTATCAGGTTCGATAATCTTAGCTTTTATGGCGATGCCGACGATAGTCTCGATTGCCGAAGACGCGCTTTATTCTGTCCCCAAAAGCTATAAGGAAGGCGCCTTTGCCTTAGGAGCAACACATTGGCAGACGATTTACCGGGTTCTGCTTCCGGCGGCATCAAGCGGAATTGTCGCGGCAGTGATGCTGGGTATTGGCCGCGTAATCGGCGAGACAATGGCGGTGATGATGATTACCGGAAATGCCGCGGTTATCCCGCAAAGTATCCTGGTGCCGGTGCGTACGCTTACGGCAACCATTGCCGCGGAAATGGGGGAGGCGGTGGTGGGCAGTGAGCATTATTTTGCCCTATTTGCTATCGGTATAGTTTTATTTATTATGAGTTTTATTATTAATGTCACCGCGGATTTATTTTTACATAAGAGGAACCGTTAATGCGTAACCCGCAAAGATCGCAAAAAATCGCCTTCTTCTTTCTTTTTCTGGCAACACTTTTAATTGTCATTCCAGTCGGCCTGATTGTAGTAATTATTATCCAGAAAGGCCTGCCGGCAATTAATTGGCAATTTTTATCGGATATTCCGCGCCAGGGAATGCGTACCGGAGGTATTTTTCCGGCGATTATCGGAACTCTGTACCTTGTAATGGGCGCGATAATTTTTGCTTTGCCCATTGGTTTGCTGGCGGCAATTTATTTAAGTGAATACGCAAAAGATAATATAATTAATCGCATAATTAGGTTGGCAATAGTCAACCTTTCCGGAGTGCCTTCGGTAGTTTACGGTTTATTCGGTTTGGCGCTTTTTGTCGTATTCTTAAAATTCGGCGCATCGATATTATCCGGCTCGCTTACTTTAGGGATTATGATTTTACCGATAATTATTACTACCTCCCGCGAAGCATTAGAAAGCGTGCCGCAGTCATTTCGCGAAGTAAGCTTATCTTTAGGGGCAAGCAAATGGCAAACGATAAGGCACATTGTTTTACCCAACGCTATCCCCGGAGTTTTAACCGGAACGATCCTGGGGCTAGGACGCGCCGCCGGGGAAACCGCGCCGATTCTTTTTACGGTGGCAGCTTTTTATCTACCGCAATTACCCAAATCTATCTTTGATCAGGCAATGGCTTTGCCGTATCATTTGTATGTAATTTCAACTCAGGTACCTAATGTTGATGAAAAGGTACGCTATGGCACGGCTTTAGTTTTGTTATCTTTGGTTTTATTTATGAATTTAGTGGCTATAATTATTCGTTATAATTTTAGGAAAAAGAAAAAATGGTAAAGTTCAGCGTTAAAAATTTAAATATTTGGTTTGGCCAGATCCATGCTTTAAAAAGCGTTAACATTGAAGTAGAGGCCAATGAGATTCTAAGCGTAATCGGGCCATCAAATAGCGGCAAAACTTCTTTTTTGCGGATGCTTAATCGCCTGAATGATTTAAATTCTAATTTTAAAATGAACGGTTTATTGGAGCTTGACCAAAAAGATATAAGAAAAATTGATATTGAAAGTTTGCGCAAAAGAGTAGGTATGGTTTTTGCTTTACCCTTACCTTTACCCCTATCAATTTTTGAAAATGTAGCCTATGGCGTCAGGATGCACGGAAACAAGAATCGCAATAGAATTACTGAGATCGTGGAGAATTCATTAAAAGAAGCTTATCTTTGGGATGAGGTTAAGGACAGGTTAAGTGTGTCGGCATTTAAATTATCCGGCGGCCAGCAGCAACGCCTTTGTATTGCCCGGACTTTGGCAGTTGAGCCTGAGGTTATTTTATTCGATGAACCCTGCTCCGGGCTGGACCCGATCTCAACCGCTAAAGTCGAAGAGGCAATGTTAAAGTTAAAAAAAGACTATACGATAGTTTTAGTGACTAATAATGTTAAACAGGCAGCTAGGGTCGGTGACCGCACGGCTTTCTTTTTGTCAGGGGAGTTAGTAGAATTGGACAAGACAGAAAAGATGTTTACGGCACCAAGTGATCAGCGTACTGACGGTTATATTAGAGGAAAATTCGGATAATGGCGAATATTTTGGTAAGTAATTTAAATTTATGGTACGGTGATTTCCAGGCGTTGATCAATGTCAACGCGCATTTTACTCAAAAGCAGATTACCGCGATGATCGGCCCATCGGGATGCGGCAAGTCAACTTTGCTGCGGGTATTTAACCGGATGAATGACCTGATTGAAGGTGTGCGCACAACCGGTGAGGTGGTTATCGACGCCGAGAATATTATTTCAGACAAGACGGATTTAGTAAGTTTACGTAAGAAGGTGGGCATGGTCTTTCAGCGGCCTAATCCATTTCCGCTGTCTATTTATGAAAATATTGTTTTTGGCCAGAAGGTGCATGCTGAAGGATTGACCAGGCTAAAACTTGATGAGGTGGCTGAAAATAGCTTAAAAAGCGTACTTTTATGGGATGAATTAAAAGATAAGCTTAACAAATCCGCGCTGACATTATCACTGGAACAGAAACAGCGGCTTTGTATTGCCAGATTGATTGCGGTTAAACCGGATATTCTTTTAATGGATGAGCCCTGCTCTACGCTTGATCCGCAAGCCACCGCCCGCATCGAGGAATTAATGCGGGAATTGAAGAATAATTATACTATAATAATCGTTACACATAATATGCAGCAGGCAGCCAGAGTTTCGGATGCTACGGGTTTTATGCTTTTAGGTGAGTTGGTTGAATTTGGTAAAACCGAGGATATTTTTACCAGGCCGCAAGATAAGAGGACGGAAGATTATATTACCGGTAGGTACGGTTAGACACCCGGCGCTAATTGGAATTGCGCCGGTGTTGTGTTTGTACACAAGGAGGTATTAAATGTTAAGGCATTTAGATGGAGAATTAAAGGAACTGCATAAAGATATTTTGAAGATGGCGGTGTTTGCCCAGGAGGCAATTTTTAAATCTATTGAGTCGTTGAAAAATCGCGACAAACACTTAGCGCAAGATGTAATTGATACGGATAATAAGATTGATGACCTTGAGTTGGCAATCGACGAGAAATGTATTGACCTTATTGCCCGCTATCAGCCGATGGCAGGCGATCTAAGGTATATTACCACCGGGATGAAGATTAATACCGAGCTTGAGCGTATTGCTGATATGGCAGCAGATATCTCGCAAAAATCTTTAGGCTTAATGGAGAAACCTTTACTTAAGCCGTTAGTGGATATTCCCAAGCTTTCCCAGGTAGCCCAAAATATGGTGCGGGATGCTATCGACGCTTTTGTTAAAAGGGATGCGCAGTTGGCCAGGAAAGTGGTTTTAGCGGATTCCGAAGCCGACCGGCTGCGTAATTTGGTGCAGGATGAGCTAGTTAATGAATATCTGGCGCGTGATCCTAAAACCGCAGACCGCGCTGTGGCGTTGATACTTATCGCCCGGTATTTAGAGCGTATCTGCGACCATACCACTAACATTGCCGAAGATGTGATTTATATGGTTGAGGCCAAGGTAGTCAAACATCATCCTGAAGAATTAAGTTAAAAAAAGCTTGCTTTTACTCAAATTTTGTAGTTAAATAGGCACTTAATACAAGGGTAAGTATTGGTATAATTAATAAGCGTAGAAGGTAGTTTGTCATGACCACAACTAAGAAGTTCATTAATTTTATTACAGGACTATCCGCCATAGCCCTGTTTTTTTTGGCATTTACTTTAGCATATGCCGCTCGCGTAGATAAGGTCTATCCGGCGAATGTCCCCGGAGCGGAATTTGTCGGCACGGAGACCTGCGCGATGTGCCATCAGAAACAGGCGATTGATTTTAAAAAAAGTATTCATGGGCATTTCGCGATTAAAGAGAAAAACCCTGCTGGCGAAGGCTGTGAGTCCTGCCATGGCGCCGGAAGCAAGCATGTGGATGCCGCCGGAGAGGGTAAAATAGATTTTATTATTAATCCGCGCAAGAATCCTCAGATGTGTTTTAATTGTCACTTAGAAAAGAAAGCCCAGTTTAATCTGCAATACCATCATCCGGTGATTGAAGGTAAGGTAAGTTGCTCGGATTGCCACAGTGTTCATGGCGAGGATGCCTTGCCGGGAAGCACCACTTCTTTAGATGAGCATAATGATGTTTGTTTTAAGTGCCATCCGGAGAAAAAAGGCCCTTATGTTTTTGAGCATAGCGCTATGCGCGAAGGGTGTGAAACCTGCCATCAGGTGCACGGCTCGGTTAATGATAAGATGCTGCAAGCCAAAGATAATAATCTTTGCTTAAAATGCCATTATGAGCAAAATTATAATTTTGTAAATGCTGCCAATAATGCAGGCATGTATTTTGGGAAATGGCCACATTGGCATAATGCGACGGCAAATTTGCCGGATGCAACAGCTTATGGTAAAATGACTTGTGTATCTTGTCATGTGGATGTGCACGGTTCTAATTTTCATCCCCGGCTTATTCAGGCTAATATTAGAATGACCGGTTGCGGGTGTCATCCGTAGAGTTTATTAGGAGATAAGGTAAGTAATGAGAAGAAATTTCATCCTATTTTTATTAAGTTGTGTATTTAGTGGTTTACTGATATCTTCAGTTTGGGCCGAGGGAAATTTAGCCACGGTGGGGGGGAGTATTGCCACAGTCAGCGGCGACTGGAAAAGATTCCAGGAGGATAACTGGATGAAGCGCAACGCGACTGTCGGCTTAGAGGAATTTTATTTGAATCAGCAGTTTAAAGACGGTAAACATTTGGTGTTGGAGGCTAGCGGTACCTCGGATACGGATTATGATTTTCTGTTGAATCTTAGCAAAGAGGATTTTGGCTACGTGCGCCTTAGTTATGATGCCTACCGGAAATATTATGATGATTCCGGAGATTATTTTGAATTTCCTACAGTTGCTGTTGTGCCCTCCTATTATGAGTTGGATAAAAACCTGCATACTGACCGCTCTAATATTGCTCTTGAGCTGGCTTTAACTCTTCCGGAGATACCTAAATTCACATTAAATTATGATCACATGGCGCGTATTGGAGAAATGCCGCTGGCTACTCGAGGCATGGTAACTGATACCGGGACTCCGCCGACTGTTTCTAAATTTACTTACCCCTGGTCCAAGGATATTAATTGGACAACCGATACTTTTGGAGTAGGGGCTGAAGCGATGATTAAGGGAATAAATATTAGCCTTAGCCAGCAGTATCAAATATTCAGCGATGATGAATCCGGCAATAATGTTAATGAAATGAGTGATAACGTTGTTTTACAGACAATAGAGACCAAGAATGAACCATCTGCGCAAATAGCTACGACAAATTTTACGGCAGATACGAAAATCAAAGATACTTTGCAGCTGAAATTAGGATATTCTTTGAATAAAAGTTCCAGCCGCGACCAGTATAGCGCTCAGGCTCTCGGAGCTAACGGGACAGTCTCAGATACGTTCAATTACTATAACGGAGAAGCTAATAGCGACATGAATGCTCAAGCAATAAACTGGGGGATGAATCTAAAAATATTGGATGACTTAATGTGCCGAGGGACTTTGCGTTACCGGGAGTCGGATATTTCCAGCTCTTCTGAATATATACGCGACAGCGGTTTTGCCGGTTGGGGCACTCAACATAGTGAAAATAGTGATGTGAGTGAATCGAATACTGGAGAGACGGTTAATCTGACTTATAAAGGTATACCCAGGACCAGTCTTTACGCTGAGGCAAGCGCCGAGCAGTCTAAAGTGAACTATTCAGAGGTTGGCAGAGAGTATGACTATACCGGTGATAATGGTTTAAACTGGCAGAGTAAAGCGCTTTATTTTAAGGAAAATTACAGCTGCGGAATAAATACCCGGCCGCTTAAACAGTTATTTATTTCGGCTAACTATAAAAGAAAGAATAGAGATAATAATTATACCAACGACGTTGATGTTAAGGAGGAAACTGCTCATCATTCAGCTCCGCAAACATATTTTCAATATCCGGGCTATCTCGGAGATAACACGCAGATAACTGATGAATATAACCTCAGGGCGAATATTACACTCGGTAAGTTTGTTTCCTTCGGAGCAAAATACCAGTCAGTGCATACTGATTATAATGTGATGAAAGAATCTTATACGGGAATCGGAACTTTAGATGACCATTCAACCAGTATTTCAGCCACGATTACTCCCACGGATAAGCTTTATTTTAATTGCGTTTATTCAGTTGAGAAGATGAGCTTAAGGACTCCTTCGGCGGATAATACTGTGGCGCATACTCCTACGGATGAACCTACTAATAATGATTCCTCGAGTATTCTTGGTTCGTTTAATTATGCTTTAAATGATAAAACGACCTTAAGCGGGCAATTCCAGACTTGGAGTTCTCAGATCGCCAAATCTGTAGCCGGATCAGCCAGCATTGAACGCGAATTAATCAAAAATATTCTGCTCAAACTCGGCTATTCCTATTATGCTTATAACGAAGATTATCCTACCTCTTTCAATGATTACAAAGCTCACGTCGGTTCGGTCAGTATAACCGGTAAATTCTAATATCTCCCTTGACCCTCTGTATTTAGTGGTATATAATCCATTCATTATCTTTTAAACATAGGAAAATAATAATTGCGGAGTTTAGAACATGAAAAATAGAATTGTTTCCTGGGTTAAAAAGCAGGTTAAAGATGCCGGGGCTAAAGGTATTGTTTTAGGGCTTTCCGGAGGAATAGATTCGGCCGTGGTTGCCGCTTTATGTAAAAAGGCAGTGGGTAAGAATAATCTGCTGGTTCTTTTTATGCCTTGCAATAGCAATGCCCAGGATCTCAAAGATGCCCGCTTAGTTGCCCGAAAACTTAAGCTTAACTCAAGGTTAGTGGATCTTTCGGCGGTGTATAATAATTTCTTAAAGGTTTTGCCCCAAGCAGAAAGTTTAGCGCGAGGCAATCTTAAGCCGCGCCTGCGGATGAACACGCTTTATTACTTTGCTAATAAATTAAATTACCTGGTCTGTGGCACCGGAAACAAGTCTGAACTTTTAGTCGGGTATTTTACCAAATACGGCGACGGCGGAGTGGATATTTTGCCGATCGCGGATTTATTTAAACGTCAGGTGCGTTCGCTGGCCAAGGAATTAAATATCCCCGAGAGCATTATTATTAAGCCGCCGACTGCCGGGCTTTGGCAAGGCCAGACTGACGAAGGGGAGATGGGGATTACCTATGATGAATTGGATGATATCCTGGATAGATTATGTAATAATAAAGAACAGGTACTAAGCATTAGCAAAGTTAAAAAAGTAAAGGGGATGTTTAGGAATTCCGAACATAAAAGAAAAGGCGCCAACATTTGCCATATTTAGCAGGAGGATCGAAGATGGATGAGATATTAGAGATTTTGGAAAAGGATGGCCGGGCAAGCGTGGAAGATATCGCTAAAATGACCCGCAAAAAACCGCTCGATGTAAAAAAAGCGATTAAGAAATTTGAAAAAGAAGGAGCAATTCTAAAGTACAAAGCGGTAATCAATAAGGACTTAATTAAAGAAAGCGAATCCGAGGTCAGGGCTTTGATTGAGGTAAATATCGTTCCGCAGAAGGATTTGGGTTTTGAGAAAATTGCCGAGCGGATCTATTCATTCCCTGAAGTAACCAGCTGCTATTTAATCAGCGGAACCTATGATTTATTGGTGGTGGTGGAAGGCAAGAATCTACATACAGTTTCTAATTTTGTGGCGGAGAAACTTTCCTGCCTGGAGAATGTGCGCGGCACAGCCACGCATTTTTTATTGAAGAAATATAAAGAAGACGGAGTGATTTTAAAACAAAAGCCGCAGAATCAAAGGATAGCCATATCGTATTAAAACAAGGGGACGGTTCTCGAAAGAGAACCGTCCCCAAGATTTCAAATGAAAATATCAAAAATCGTAGAAAAAATGCAGCCATCCGGAATTCGGGCATTCTTTGACCTGGTGCTGGGGATGAAAGAGGTTATATCCTTAGGCGTAGGTGAGCCGGATTTTGTCACTCCCTGGCAGATTCGTGAGGCCGGAATTTATTCTCTGGAGCAGGGTTTTACCAGCTATACCTCCAATAAGGGGCTCTATAAATTGCGCCTGGGAATCAGCCGTTTTTTAAAAAATAAATACAGCCTGGATTACTGCCCGGATGAAGAGATCTTAATTACTGTCGGGGTTAGCGAAGGCTTGGATCTGATTTTACGGTCGATCGTTAATCCGGGTGATAAAATATTGGTTCCTCAGCCCAGCTATGTTTCCTATGGCCCGGTGACCGAGCTTGCCGGCGGCACGCCGGTTTATATTGATACCTCAAAAGATGGATTTAAAATTACGCCCAAGCTTTTGGAAAAACATATTGATAAAAAAACTAAAGGCATTATTTTAAACTATCCTACTAATCCTAGTGGAGTTTCCTACCGCCGCAAGGAACTACAGGAGATAAATAAAGTTTTATTAAAACATAAAATTCTTTGCATTAGCGATGAGGTTTATGGTGACCTGACTTATGATTTTGAACATATCGCTTTTCCGACTTTACCGAAAGCAAAAAATAATACGGTTTATTTTAACGGGTTTTCTAAATCATATGCGATGACCGGCTGGCGCGTAGGGTTTGCTTGCGGGCCGCAAGAAATTATCGCGGCAATGACTAAGATTCATCAATATACGATTATGTGCGTGCCGATAACTAGCCAGATGGCTGCAGCTGAGGCTTTGGTCAGCGGCCGAAAGTCAGTTGAGCAGATGAAGCGCGAATATAACCGTAGGCGAGAGCTTATGGTAACCGAATTAAATTCTTTAGGATTAAAATGCTCGCGGCCTCAGGGGGCTTTTTATGTTTTTCCCTGCATTAAAAGCACCGGCCTATCTTCTCTGGATTTTTCGCGTAAATTATTAGAAGAGGAAAAAGTGGCGGTGGTTCCGGGCACGGCTTTTGGCCTCTGCGCCGAAGGTTATATCAGGATTTCTTATGCTTCCAGTATGGATAATTTAAAAGAAGCTTTGTTGAGGATTAAAAGGTTCTTAGAAAGAAGGAAATAATGGCGGCTAAAAAAGACAATTTTCAGGTTTATGTCAAACAGATTGAAGCGATCTCTAAAGTCGCTAATTTGCTTACTTCCGGCCTGTATTTGGAAGAGTTGTTGCGCCTGGTGGTCCAGGTCACCGCTGAAATTATGAATTCTAAGATCTCTTCTTTAATGCTGCTTGATCCGGATAAAAAAGAGTTAGTGGTTAAAGCGACGCAATCAATCTCTGAGGCGTATAATAAGAAGCCGAATATCCGCTTAGGCCAGGGCATAGCCGGCGTGGTGGCGCAAAATAATAAACCGATTTGTATCCTTGATGTTAAAGCGGACGCGCGTTATTTAAATCAGGATATAGCTAAGAAAGAAGGTTTATGTTCTTTAGCCTGTGTTCCTTTAGCGGTAAAAGGGCGAGTTATCGGGGTGCTTAACTGCTATACTTCTAAAAAACATAAATTCTCTAAACATGAATTGGATCTCCTGACGGCCTTGGCTAATCAGGCCGCGCTGGCGATTGAAAATGCGGAACTAGATTTACGCGCGCGTTCGGCAGAAGAAGCTCTTAGCGTGCGTAAATTAGTTGAGCGGGCCAAGGATATTCTTTCTCAAGAAGTTAATATCCCGCCTTCTGAGGCGTATCGTTTAATTCAAAAACAAAGCATGGATATGCGTAAATCTATGCGGGAAGTAGCCGAGGCTATTATTCTGGCCAAGGATATTCGGGGTAAAAAATAATCAGCTTCTACTTGACAGCGCTAAAGGTTGTGATATACTTTAAATAGATTACAGCGTTGTAGCAAAAGACACAGAAGTCTTCTGGTGATTTAGGTTTTGCCGGAAGGCTTTTTTATTTGTCAGGACTAAGGCGTCCTTGCCCGATACAGGGGTGGGGGTGCCTTTTGTTTTATAGAGGGAGTTAGTTATGGGTTTCGAAGAGTTACACAAAAAACTATCACCGACAATTAAGCGGATTGCCTATAAGTTAAACGGACATTACCGTTCCTTTAGCCATGATGACTTGTATCAGGAGGCTTCAATCCACCTTTGGAGTAATTTTCTCAAAGGTACGCTAAATGATAAAACCGACAGCTATATTTTACAGGGTTGTTATTTTCACCTGAAGAATTATATTCGTAAAGTAAATGAGCGTTCTAATATTATTAGTATTGACGCGGCTCTAAGCACTAATGATGAAGGGACGGTAGAGGATATCTTGGGTCCATATTGGTCAACTCCGGATTGCCGGGGCGATTTACATAATAAATTTTTAGTGCAAAGCATCCAGAATAATGGTTTTAATCCGAAGGAGAAAAGGCTGCTGGTTTATTTTAGTCAGGGTTTAACCACTAGGGATATAGGTAAGCGCATGGGAACATCTCATGTCAGCGTAGTCAAGCTGATGCAGAAGATTAGAGTTAAGGCCCAACAACATTTAGACAAAATTTAGTTACCAGATTAAGACATTTTTTACTTGTAGTAATGTAAGGCACATCGCAGTGTAAGATTTAAACATCGGCGTTCTATGAGAATAGAGCGCCTTATTATTTTAACTGGACGCAGGCGTCTTTTTTAATCCAAGATGGATTCTAAAAGGCGTTTTTTTATTTAACAAGGAGAAAAAATGAAACGAATCGGATTGGTTTTAGCGGTTTTCTACACTTTTTTATTAACAAATGCATTTGCTACGCCCTCAACCTTGATTTGGTCGCCTTCCACGGATATTCAGCCATATAAAAAGATCCACATTGGCGCGGATATCTATGCTCCTACTACTTCTAAAGGGACCAATGCCGACAATTATGATCAACATAATTATGTCCAGCAGGTATATGGGCTTACTTTTAGTTTGTTATCGGATAAGCCGGAAGATAATCTTTTAGGTAAGCTTTGGAAGCCGCTGGGTAAGATTATGGCGGAAACCGGGTTTGATTATAAAAAAGGGTTTGGTTCTTTCTATGATTCAACTCCTTGGTATTTTAATTTTAAATTCGCCGTGCCTGAAGATGCATATTTTAAGTATATGCCGGCGATTGCCGTAGGCGCTTATGATATGGGTACCAGAGCTAATCGGACTAATTACAATGTCTGGTATGGCAGGATTGCTAGAACAGTAGAGATAAACAAGATTAATTTAGGCAGGTTTTCAGCAGGATATTTTGTTGGTAATGGAAAGTTGCTTAGAGATAAAGATGCTTTGCGTGATAATAAGGGCCCGATGATTGCCTGGGAACGCACAATGACCGAGATTAGTGATAAGTTATGGCTCTGTGTTGATTATCAGGCTACACAGTCTTCATATGGAGCGCTTAATGCTGGTTTTGCCTGGGCTTTTACTAAAGATATCTCGGCGATACTTGCCTATGATATTTATAATAATCGTAATTTAACGGACACTGTTACTTTCCAATTAGATATTAATTTTTAGAAGACATCCTATAAGGAGTAAAGATAAATTTTAGGTTATGTCAAAGAGCAATTGT
>CAYIFW010000015.1:0-23634 GCA_964362795.1 uncultured Planctomycetales bacterium
TCCAAATGGGAAGTGAAACCTTTAAAAGAATTTACACAATTTATTTGACATTACCTTACGATTAATTCAAACCCATTAACCCCTTGGCCCTGATATGATTAGGATTAATTTTAAGGGCTTCCTTTAAGGCGTTTTTTGCCTTAGCCTTTTTTCCCTGATTGGAGTAAGCTAAGCCTAAATTATAATAGTAATCGGAAATCTTCGGCTCCAGTTCTAAAGCGCAATTAAACGCCTTAACTGCGGCATCCCAGCAGTTATTCTGAGCAAAATTAATCCCCAGATTAGTATAAAACTGCGCGGCGTTATTAACCGAGCCGGCATTTTTAAGAAAATTAAAAATTATTCCGGAGTCATCACTCTTTGCCTGCCCGCCCAAAGATGCTAAAATACTGGATACCGCCAGATCAAAATCACCTCTGGCATAATAAATCCGCGCCAGGTTAAAACGCGTAAATTTAAGGCTGGGATCAAGCTTTAAGGCTTGTTTGTATTTGGCAATTGCCCCGTCCAGGTCGCCGCTAACTTCATAAATATTTCCCAAATTATTGCGCACTTCTCCGGCTTTCGCGCCTAGCTGATTTTTTTCCAATAATTCATACTCAGCTTGCGCCTGGGGATAAAGCTTTAATTTAAAATAAAGATTAGCTAAATTTGCCCGGGCTTCGATTAAATCCGGCTTAATCGCCAGAGCCCGTTTATATTCACCTTGAGCTTCTTCAAAACGCCCCAGTGATTCATACTGCAAGCCTAAATTGTTATGCGCCTGAAAACTGTCCGGAGAATATTTAATGATCTCCTGATAAAAAACTAACGGATTCTTCCACTGAAAATTTCGCCCCGCGCAAAGGACAATATAAAATACTACGACTAACCCGGCCACCAAGATAAACAGTTCTTTTCTTAATACCCGCTGCAAAATATAGGCCAGCAGTATAAAGAAACTTAGCGAAGAAAGATAGATAAAATGCTCGGCGAGAAAAGCATTGATCGCGAATATCCCGGATTGCGGAATGAAGAAGGCCAGCGACCAGAATAACATAAATGCAGCAACCTTCTTTTCCGGTTTATACCTAAGAAACCGCCAACAAGCAAAGACAATAACACCCAGCAGAAACACAGCAGTCAAAATTCCCCAAAAACTTGTCGGCCTAAGCAGCTCTCGATTCATATGCAGATCAACCGGGAAAATCAGTAATTTAAGATAGGTTAGAATAATTTTGGGCAGGACACTTAAACGCACAAACCAGGCAACCTTAACCAGCGCCGGTGGGTGTAAAGTTGAAAAATGAAACAGGGATAATCTTAAAAACACATAAACTGCGCTTAAAGAGAAGAAGGCAAGCAGATTTTTAATAAAATAATGTTTTTCTTTTAATCTCTCTCTTAAGAAATAAAAAACATATCCGCAGATTACAAAAGGAAAAACCACCGCCACCTCTTTAGATAACAAGGCCAGAGCAAAACTAAATAATGCCAGAAAATAAAATAAGTTAAACTGCTTAGCGCCTTCTTTCTGGCTACGCATAAAAAATAAAAGCCCCAGAACCACAAAAAACCCCATAAGCATCTCGGCCCTGCCGGAGATATAAGTAACCGCCTCGGTATGCAGCGGGCTAGATGCAAAAAATAAAGCGCTAACTAAAGCAACCGGTAAACTCTTAAGCAAATTAAAAACCAGCAAAAAAATCAAAAAAGATACGCCGATTTGTAGAATAATATTGGTCAAGTGGTAGCCGAAAGGATTCAACTGCCAAAAATGATAATCAAATATATAAGAGAGAGTTTGTAAGGGACGATAGAAATTAGAACCACCCGCCACGCCAAAATAAAGGTCATTAGTAAAACTGGCAGGCGCATTCTGCAGGCTGCGGATCAGCGTGTTTTTAACCACCAAAGCCTCGTCATCCCAGATAAACGGATTATTCAGGGAATTAAAATAGGCCAGAAAACACACTATCACAATTAAAATAAGGACAAAAAATTTTATTTTCATTTAAAAACTAGGGGACGGTTCTGGATTTTCCAGAACCGTCCCCGGGTTTTTCAAAAAACAACTCTTTATAATGGTGTCAGCACTCCACCGGTTGTACCTGTATAAGTTACATTTCCGGTTGTCCCCGCAGTAACCGGGGCAGCTACAAAAGTATAACCACCTATATCTAAAGTACAGGCATAGTTATACCCCTGAACAGCAGTCGTTGCACCAGCTGCATCAGCACAATAGTTAGCGCCTGAAGCGATAAAACCAACTAAAGCGGGCACAGTAGTAGGATAAGCACCGCTATTACTAGTTGAAAATACCTCAGCCGCGGTAGATAAACTACGTATTGTAGCTTTTGCTGCTGCTTCATTAGCTGTCCTTCTTGCGGTAAGCAAGTTAGGTACGGCGATAGCAGCTAATAAGGCGATAATTGCAACTACGATCATGATTTCGACGAGTGTAAAGCCTTTTCTATTCATTTGAAAAGCAACCTCCTTCCTAAGGTTAAATTGACTTTTCGCGTTTACTTAAAACTAACTCTCATTTTTGGATCCAATAATTAAGACTAAAACCTTAAGAGATTAATCCTTAAGCTCACACTAAAGTGCACCTTTTTGTATCGTAATTAAATGTAACATGTTAGAGATATTTTGTCAAGTTGAAAATAGCTTAAAATAAAGGGGACGGTTCTGTTTTTCAATAAAAATTGATAGAAAAACAGAACCGTCCCCTTGTTTCTAAATCTATTTTTGCAGTCTAACCTCAGAGAAAACCTCTCCGTCACTAAGGATAACCCGGTCGCGTTTTATTTCCATAACCGTTTGATTACCAACACGTTGGCCTAGTTTAACGATCTGGCCTTCAATAATCGCCATCGGCTTATCCTTGTCCCAGAGTATTCCGGTCAAAACCACCCCGGTTTGCGCGTCTTTTTCGATGATTATCGGAGCCGCGCTGAACGGGTCACGCTTGACTTCAATCAGTTGAGCCTGCTTTTCCAGTAAATTATACAGGTCTTTACT
This sequence comes from uncultured Planctomycetales bacterium, assembly GCA_964362795.1. GTDB lineage: Bacteria > Omnitrophota > Gorgyraeia > Gygaellales > Profunditerraquicolaceae > UBA6249. The sequence goes on from CAYIFW010000015.1 coordinate 3,004, forward strand.
GTCTATTTTCTGATCTAACGCGGCCACCGGCATCACGACCGGGCTTTCTATGGCAGATAAAGCCTTCTTAGCATTGCGCGCGCGGGATTTTGCGGCAGCATTGGTCAACGCAAAAATCATCACCACCAGTAAAACTCCGGTTACACTCAACTCAATTATTTCTTTTTTACGCATTTTAAATTAAAAGGTAAAGATTAAAACTTACGTTTACCCGGACTTTTCCGCCGAGTGAGCTCTCTTTTTTGACATTTAAACTATCGACGCTAACAAATACTGGTAAATTACTTTTAAGATCCGATAAATACCTTACCAGGTCTTTATAAAAACAAACTACTTCCATAGTCACCGGCAAATAGTTAGCTATTTTGCCTTCAATAGCCACCTGTTTTCCGGAGGCATCCAGAAATTCAGTTTTGGAACCCGGCTGTAAAGAAACAACATTAATATTATTCTTACGCGCCGACTCGGTTACGATTCTTAAAGACTCCTCCTCCTTCTGGGGAAAGCTGTTACTCAAATGCTGTTCTCTCTGTTTAAGCTGGCGCATAGCTTCATCACGATTCTGCGCGCCGCTCAAAAATGCTTCAATACCCTGAATCTGGCTATCGGTAGAAATAAGCTCGCTTTTTAAATTCTTAATTTCCTTATTAGCCGGCAAATAAAGAAAAATCCACAACAACAAAAAAGCCAAAAAACCCGCGCCGCTAAAAATGATTATTTTCTTTTGATCTGCCGTTAGCTTAATTTTAGCAATATTCATCTTATTTAACCAATTGACATTCTATCTCAAAAGTATTAATTCCTTGAGTGTCCTTGGAACTGACTAAATTCGCATCTAAAATAAATTTAGAATTCTCCAAGCTATTCATAAAATCCGTAAGCACCTTCTCTACCGATTCTTTGCTTAAACCCACCACACCGCTAAGGCGCATAATATGGCTAGGCTGATCAAAATTAAACTCATCGAGTATAATGCCGGCCGGAATAACCGCGCTGACTAATTTCAATAATCCGGCTGGCGGAATCCTGCCTTCATGAATCTTATTGACGTAATTCTCCCTTAAATCAACCCTCTCCTTTAAACTCTTAATCTCCTCTACGCTCTGCAGATGTAATTGAGCTATCTTTAAGCGTTTTTTATAGTCGCGGATCTGAAAATTAACCGCAAACCAGGAAAAAATAAATACCGCGCTAACTGCAATGGCTAAAATCCGCAAGCTGCTTTTCTGAATCATCTCCGCCTTCCGGCTTTTTACCTCCGGCGGTAATAAATTTATTCCCGCAGCGCTTAATCCCAACCCGATTACCCCGCTTAGCTGATTAGAATCTAAATTAAACGCTTCGGCATTAATTCTTTTTGCATCAATTAAATCCGGCAAAGGTAGTTTCTCTACCCTTATTTTAAGTTGCTGGGCTAAATAACTATTAAGATTTTTTAAATTAGCTCCTCCTCCGGTAACATAGAGAACATCCAAAGACCCTTGAGTGGATTCAGACTTAAAAAAATCAAATGAACGCTCTAGCTCCTTAGCCAATATTTCCAGCAGCGGACGGATAAGCGGAATAACCTGGCTGGCCTCGATGTCCGCCCCAAGCTTGACTGATTCATCCAGCACAATACCATACTGACGGATTAACTGCCGGGATTTCTCAGGAGTAATCTCAAGTTTACCCTTATCCGTTACCAGTGAACCGACCAGCGAAGCCGAAAGCTTAGCCGTAGAAAAGTTCAGGCTTCGGATAAAACTTAGTTTACTGCCCTGGTAAATAAGGATATTGGAATGCGTATGGCCGATATCCAGGATAGCGTTGATTTTAGAATTTACGGATAATAGATCTAAAACCGGGGAATAGTTAAATACGCTGCTGGATATCTTAACCGGCGACAAGGCGCAGAAAGTTACCGCTAATAAATATTTATTAATTAATTCTCTTTTAGCAAAAATACAGAATAACTCTATCTTTTTAGCGCCCTCGCTGTCCGTATATTCACGGATAACCTGCAGGTCGAACACATCATTATCCGGGTTAAAAGTAAACTCTCCTTTTAACTGCCACTTAATCGCATTGAACAGTTCATCTTTAGACATCTGCGGAAGGGCAAATTTCTTAATAAAAATCCGTTCCGGATCATAGATGTTCAAATACGCTTCTTTAGTAGTTATGGAATTAGCCTGAAGTATTTCTTTAAGTTCCCGGCCCAACTCTTCAGAAGTTTTTTGGCCGCAATTCAACTCTTTTAAAACATAGCTAAGTAAAACAAATTTATCCCCTTTGGCTTCCAGATGGGCGATTTTAATAAAGGAAGCGCCGAAATCAATCGCCAGGATTCTTTTTTTATTATCTTTAAATTTTAACAAGTCAGCTAATCCCATAAGAATTAATAATTTAACCGTATTTCTTGATTAAATAGTAAATAACATAAAAGATCATTCCGGCAACCATTAATAAAGACACTCCCACGCCTACTCTTAATTTATAGACTTCTTCATCAATCGGAACAATCATCTTATTAATACTCTCGGTAATCTTAGTGTTAAGCTCGCGCAAAGTCTTAGGTACAAATAAAATTAAAATTCCGCCTAACAAAGCCACAATACCGGATAAAATTAAAAACCACATATAAACCTCCTTGTGTACGGACACAACACCTGCGCAATACCAATTAGCGCAGGGTGCCTCATCCTTACTGTAATCTCTTAACGGCAATCGCAGTAGCCTGCTCCGATTGGCCTTCCCAATCATTATATAATCCGGTTCCGCTTTTAGCAATCAAAATCATCCGGATCCTGCGCACATTCGCCGGCGTCGCTGTTACCACATCGGCAGAATCATAATAAGTAAACATCACCCCGCTTTTACCGCTTATAGTTGCACCGGGAAGACTAGAAATATAAGCCGGTATGATCGCCTCAGGCACTAGGCCGACCGTGCGATAGAGCTGATTAGTCCCAGTATCCCAGCGGTAAATAACCGTGATCCCTTGCTGATTAATGAAAGTCAACTGGTTAGCCGATATGGCGCTGATTACCCTGGCAAAACGTAAACCATTAGATCCACTGATAATAGTATCACTTACCTTGCTCCTTACAACATTCCCTTCAACCATAATATCTAAAGCATCATTTGCCAGCTTATCCATATTCAACTGATTCGGAATGAATACGGAATTCTTCACGGTGTAAGCCATAATCCAACTACTAGAGCCGGCCAATACGGCAATTATAGCAATCACCATAATTAATTCGATAAGAGAAAGACCTTTTTTTACTATCATAGCCCCCAAGTTACATTTTTAACCACATAAGTCTTAAGCGTAGCACTTATAGTACCTGTATCTTTAGCAACGCTAACAGTAATAAATTTATAACCTTGAGCACCGCTTGTTGTCTCAGTTACAGTTTTAGATAGATCGTAATGAACATACCCCTGGTAGTCAATAACACTACTGGTTCCCACAGCTATGCTGGCATAAGCAGTATTCAGCACTGTTTCCATCTCAAAACGCGCTAAATTAAGCGTTAGCGTATAGTCCTGAGAAATAAAAACGCTCTGAATATGTTTGGAAAGGGTAACCGAAATCGGCAGAGCGATTATCCCGACGACAACAACGGTCATAATCAGTTCAACTAATGCAAAGGATCTTTTTTTACTGAACTTTAATAAAACTTTCATCATAATCGGAGATATTACCGGTAATTTTATTATATACTGCCTTAATAGTACGATATTGTTCCGGAGTTGAATTTGCAGTTTTACCCATACTTCTAACCGTTACATCATTCGTGACACAAGGCGACGCCTGCGCAGGATAAACAGTACAGGTAGAAGAAGTACTGCCATCAGTCATAATAAAACTCAAATAAAGATTTGTCGGGCCAAAAGAATTGGTAAAACGGATATAATTAATCGCTCTGGTAGTGTTGGCCGGGATAGTAGCATTAGTCGTTAAATCTAAATTATTCGGCGTGGTATTGATCGTATCGTTAGCATTCCTAACCAGCACCCCATTAATGCTGATTCGATCTAAAACTTCACTGCTATTACTTACATAAAGCACGATTCGATCAAGAGTAATCGAAGACGTCGAGGAAGTATTCGTTACAGTTATTCCTAAAATATCTCTATTATTATTTCCTCCGCGAGAGGAATTAGTAGCATTGATCGTTAGATTTCCGGCGGCCTGACCATTCCCTGGGGCTGAGGCAAGAGTACAGCTATTATCGTCGTCAATAACATGAACTGTACCATCTGAAGGAAAAACACCATTAACACGGTACTGATAGATTGCGTAATTGATTCCGGCCAAAGCATTGTAGATACATCTTGCCTGCCTTTCTCCGACTTCAAGCTGTTTATACCACTGCACAATAAATACGGAGAGCCCTAAAACTGCAATCGAAACAAAAACAATCAACATGATCGCGGCAATCAGAGCTAAGCCTTTTTTATTCTTAAGCATTCTTTGCAATTAGTCTGTAGATTAGCGTCATAGAGAGGAGTGTAAATTGCGTCATTGCGAGCGAACGTAGTGAGCGAAGCAATCTCGCTTTTAGGGATTGCTTCGTCGCTAGCGCTCCTCGCAATGACAAATTACTAACTACTTACTTAAAATCTCCGGTTCCTACAGTATAAGTATAGGTAGTTCCGGCAGGGCCAGTCCAAGTTGTGGCAGAAGCCTTGGTCCAATCAGAGGTGACCCCACCCTGTTGTAAAACCCCGGTAAAACAAGCATTAGCAGTCGCGCAAGCAGCAGTAGTCGCCGTACACAGCACCGCGGCTGCAGGATAGGCTTTGTTTTGCGCGAAATAAGTTAAGATACCGGCGCGCACGCCGCCAACTACTCCTTTTTCAGCAGCCGTGTTAGCCGAAGCCGTCAAATCAAAATATTTCGGCACGGCAACCGCGGCCAAAACACCCAAGATCACGATAATCATGATCAACTCGATTAATGTAAAACCCTTCTTCATCTGACTCCTCCTTTTTTTATACGGATACTCACCGGCGCAATTCTTCGCCAAATGGCGAACACTGGCCCAATTCCTATTAAGGGCCACGTGCCTTATTAGCGCCGAGTACATTATTTATTTATAATTTCATTTACCAATTTTCATAGCCCTTGGTTTGCGAAAAAATCACCCCCTTGGCAGGATCATAATCAAGACGGTTACCAAAAGCATCCAGTACAGCTCCACTTAAATCCTGCTTAAAACTAACCAAGAGCTTTTCACTCAATAGCGGCTTATCTTCCGGGACCGCCTTATAATCAGTTCTTAATAAAACCTGCAAATCCGGCGGGTAATTACCTTTCATTTCTTTATACAACATCAGCACCAGGCGAAAATTATTCAACTGATACCGCAGAGCGGTTTCGCGGGCATTTTTAGAAAGCGTATTGATAATCCCGCCGAAGATCCAGATTAAAAACCAAATAATTATCAAAGAAGTAATTAAATCCAAGATCAGTATACCGCTTTTTTCCTTATTCAACAAACGCATTATTTCTTAAAGATACTCATTAAATTCCACATCGGCAGAAATATGCCCAGAGCCATGAACAAAACCCCTAAACCTAAGAAAAAGATCAACAACGGCTCGATTAATGAGGTCAGATTACTGATCGTATAATCCACCTGCTCGTCATAATAATTGGAAACATGGATTAATAATTCATCAAGCTTACCGGTTTCCTCGCCTACTGAAACCATCTGGGTGACTATCGGCGGAAAAAGCCCGCTGACTTTCATCGGCTCAGCAATCCCCTTACCTTCGGCAACATTATTTTTAATATTAATAATCGCCTTAGAAACTACCTGGTTGCCGGTTGAACCGCTGGAGATATCTAAAATTTTTAGAATTGGTATGCCGCTGCGCATTAAAACGCCGGTAATCCGCGTAAAACGTGAAATCGAAAGTTTTAAAAGTAAACCCCCGAAAACCGGAATTTTTAATTTTAAACCATCCCAAGCTAATCCGCCGGCCGGAGTATTAATATATTTTTTAAAAAGATAGGAAACCCCCACTCCCAAAATAATCATCAGCCACCAGAGCTTAGTAATTAAATAATTAATCCCGATAAGTATCTGAGTCGGTAAAGGAAGCGCAGTAGTATATTGGGCGTAAATTTTAGCATAGCGCGGGATAACCAGCGTGGTTAAAACAATAAAGCCAATAACCATCGCCACCACGACGATCAAAGGATACCGCGTGGCGGATTTAATCCGCATGCGGATTACTTCATCATGTTCGCTTAAAGTAGCCAGCCGTTCCAGAACAGCGTCCAGTTTACCGCTGGCCTCGCCTGAGGCAACCATATTAATATAAAGTGAATCAAAAATTAACGGATATTTCTCTAAAGCTCCGGATAAATTCGTGCCGGACTCAATATCCCGGGTAACCTGAGCGATAACTTCTTTAAAGATTTTATTTTGCGCCTGTTGACGCAAAGCGCTTAAAGAAAGCAAAATCGGCAACCCCGCCTTCTGTAAAGTAGCTAACTGACGGGTAAAGATATTCAAATCCACGGATTTCACCCGCACCGACGGACTCAATAATTGAACGACCGAGCTGGCTTCTTTGGTTTCGGTTATCGAGATCGGGACAAAACCTAACTGATTTAATTTTACGGCTACGGCAGCATCATTTTCAGCGCTCATTATTCCGCTTACCGGCTTGCTAAATTTATCTCGGCCTTTATAATGATAATTAGGCATCTTACTCCATCTCCGTAACTCTTAAGATCTCTTCCAGCGTAGTAACCCCTTGCTTGGCTTTTTCCAGTCCATCCTCACGCAAAGTTTTCATCCCCAGCTCAATGGCTTTCTTGCGGATTACATCAGCGGAAGATTTAGCCTCGATCATTTTGCGGATAGCTTCATTAATGATTAATACCTCAAAAATACCGATACGGCCGGTGAAGCCGGAATTTTTACAAGCCGGACAACCCTTACCGTGGAAAAATTTTGTAGCAACGTCTAAACCCAGATCCTTTAAAGCCGCCGGGGACGGAGAGTGATCTTCTTTACATTTAGGGCAAACCTGGCGCACCAGCCTTTGAGCAACAATTAAAATCAGAGAACTGGAAATTAAGAATGGTTCCAGGCCCATATCAATTAGGCGGGTCAGCGAACTGGGAGCGTCATTGGTGTGTAAAGTTGAAAAAACTAAATGGCCGGTTAAAGACGCCTGAATCGCCACTTCGGCGGTTTCTTTATCGCGGATTTCACCGACCATAATTACATCCGGATCCTGCCTTAAAATTGAACGCAGGCCGTTGGCAAAGGTAACATCAGCTTTAACATTCACCTGGGTCTGGCGGATCAAAGCCAGCTCATATTCCACCGGGTCTTCAATGGTAATAATATTTTTTTCCATCGTGCTGATTGTGCTTAAAGCGGAATAAAGCGTCGTGGTCTTTCCGCTTCCGGTAGGCCCGGTAACTAAAATAATCCCGTTAGGCTGCTGAATCATCTTACTGAAAATATTCAGATTATCCTGAGTAAAACCTAAATCTTTTAAACCTAACAAAATCGATGAGCGGTCAAGTAAACGCATTACCACATTCTCTCCATGCACCGTGGGAAAGGTTGAAACCCTGATATCTAAATCTTTATTTTCCAGCTTTACGCTAATCTTGCCATCCTGCGGACGGCGGCTTTCGGCGATATCAATATCGGACAGAATTTTAATCCGGGAGATTACCGCATTCTGCAGTTTCTTAGGCAAGCTGTACTCTTCATGCAAAATACCGTCGATACGGTAACGGATACGCAAGATTTCGGCGTCCGGCTCAATATGTATGTCACTTACCCGGTTTTTGACCGCGTTATTAATTAAAATATTCACCAGCTTAATTACCGGCGCTTCTTCGGCTATCTCAATTAAAGAACCTTTACCCCCAAAACCCTTCTTATCGACAATTGCTTTAACAATTTCCTCGACCGAATTCCCGGTGCCATAATAAGTATCTAAGATCTGCTCGATACTTTTGACTGAAACCAACACCGGATCCACATTGCTGACTTTGGCAATCCTCAGGATATTATCCAGCGCCTCGATATCTTTAGGATCGACCATCGCCACAGTCAGAGTATCCATAATCTTAAACAGCGGGACGGCTTTATATTTATTCGCCACACTTTCCGGAATAAGCTTAGTCAAGGAAGCGTCAATGACATAATCTTCCAGATTCATATACGGCACGCCGCTGGCATCGGCGCGGGCCCGGGCGATATCCTCCTCGGTAATAAAACCCAGCTTCTCCAAAGCTTTCTCTAATCTTACTCCGGTGCGCTTGACTTCTTCTTTAGCGCTAGCGACCTGTTCCAGAGTGACTAAGGACTGCTTGAGCAATAAATCGATTATATCCATATTAACTCCGTTTTATTTTATTCAACTGCTTCTTACACTAATCAAAACTATTTTCTTAAAAGCTCACTAATTTTAGCTAAAAAAGTATCCGCTTCGAACGGTTTGATAATATAGGCATCCGCGCCCACTTCCTTGCCTAATTCCATGTCCGCTTCCTGAGCGCGCGCCGTAAACATAATAATCGGTATATGTTTATATTTCTCATCAAACTTTAACATCCGGCAAACTTTATACCCGTCTATTTTAGGCAGCATCAAGTCCAGGACAATTAAATCCGGCTTGTTTTCCCGGGCCTTATTCAGGCCATCCTCTCCGTCGAAAGCTTTGAGCACCTGATAATCATTTGCCTCCAGGCGGACAGAAAGCATCTCCACCAAATCCGTTTCATCATCCACGACTAAAATTTTCTTCTGCATGATATTCCTCCCATAAATCACGGAGACGATTCTGCTTTTCAACTAAATCAAGAGACGGAAAAATAGAACCGTCCCCTTTATTTTAAAAGCTCATTTACTTTATTCAGAAGTATCTCCGGGTCAAAGGGCTTGGTAATATAAGCATCCGCGCCAACCTCCGTGCCCAACTTGATATCGGTTTCCTGAGCGCGCGCCGTAAACATAATAATCGGTATCTGCTTATACTTCTCATCAAATTTTAGCATACGGCAGAGTTTATATCCATCTATTTTAGGCAGCATCAAATCTAAAATAATTAAATCCGGAATTTCATGGCGCGCCTTCTCCAGGGCGTCCTGGCCGTCAACTGCGGCCAATACTTCATAACCTTGTCCTTCTAAAATATCTTTAACCATCGCCAAAATTGTCGGGCTGTCTTCGGTAACTAATATTCTTTTCGCCATAACCTATCCTCCCGCCAGATTAGTTAGCATCTGAGCTATCCCGCCCAGGCTGACCACATTATCCACGCAATCTAAATCTATAGCTAATTTATTCATCCCGAAAATAACCGAGCTCTGTTCATCCTGGGCAATAGTTCTGCCTCCGGACTGTTTTATAGCTCGCATACCTTCCACTCCGTCCCGGCCCATCCCCGTCATCAAAACCCCGATAGCATCTGCCCCGTAAACCTTAGCTACTGATTTCATCATCGAATCAATTGAAGGCACATAAAGCATTTTTCCGCTGGTATCTTCGATTAAAACAATTTTCCCTCCGGAATCAACCTCCAGATTATATCCATCCGGAGCTAAAAAAACTGTTCCGGTCTTTAAGACATCTCCGGATTCGGCTATCTTCACCGACCAATGCGAACATAAACTCAACCATTCCGCCAGTCCCTGAACAAACCCCTTAGACATATGCTGGATGATAATTATCCCTGCCGGAAAATTATGCGGAATCCCGCTAAGCAGCTCCTGCAAGGCTTGCGGCCCTCCGGTAGAAGCGCCGATCGCCACGATCTTAGAAACTTCCCGATTTTCTATTTTTTTTGTTTCCGGTGAAAATTTTAATTTCAACCGCCTTAACGGCTTAACCCGGGAAGCAATCCTTACTTTTTCAGTTAATTCATCCGCCAACTTTTCAATATCCTGATTAACCGCCACAAAATCCAAAGCCCCGACCGATAAAGCCTTAACAATCACGCTGGTATCCAAACTACTGACCACAATAATCGATATGGGATTATCTTCCATAATCCGCTCGATCGCGTCTAACCCGGACATTACCGGCATCTTAAGATCCATCGTAATAACATCCGGTTTAAGCAGGATTGCCTTCTCCACTGCTTCCTTACCGTTTACAGCCGTACCGACAACTTCAAATGTTCCCCCGCCGATTAAAATTTCTTTAATCGCCTCTAGCATTAAAACCGAATCATCAACAATTAAAACCCGAATCTTATTTATCATCCAATTAACCTTTCAATGGTTTCTAAAAGCCGGTCAGAAGTAAATTCACTTTTTAAAATATAAGCTTCCGCCCCGACCTCCAGGCCTCTTCTTTTATCCGCATCACTATCGCGGGTGGTAACAATAATCACCGGGATATCCTTATATAAGTCATTATCCTTGAGGCGGCGAGTTAATTCAAAACCATCCATCCCGGGCATCAGCACATCGGTAATAATTAGACTGAATTTTTCCTGAGCAACCTTATTCAACGCTTCCTGGCCGTCGCGGGCAATCACTACCGAGAAACCGTTACTCTCTAAAATATTTTTCTCCAACATCGCCGTGCTTAAGGTGTCTTCGGCTAAAAGTATAGTTTTAAGTTTTTTTGGCAAAATTTTCGCTTTATCCTTAAATATCTCTCTCTTAACTGCTACATCCTCGGCAATATCGATAATCTTAGGTATATCTAAAATCAAAACTACGCGGCTATCCCCTAAAATAGTCGCTCCGGAAAAACCGTTAATTTTTCCCAGAAGATTGCCTAAGCTCTTATGCACAATTTTTTGCCGTCCAAACAATTGATCAATCAATAAAGCTATTTTTTTCTCAACAGACTGCACGATGACAACCGAAAAAAACTTTTTTTCAATAATTCCGCGCTGCGGCAAGCCAAAAACATCATTAAGCCTGACTAAAGGCAGGATATTGCCGCCCACGGTAATTGCCTCCTTGCCCTCGACTTTCTGGATATCCTCTAAGCTGATGCGCATCGTCTGTAATACATTCTCGATTGCCAAAGCGAAAGTCTCGCTTCCGCAAGCTATAAAAAGGCTCTCGGTAATTGCCAGGGTCAACGGGAGCCTGATTGTAAATTTCGTTCCCTTACCCGGCGATGAGGTTACCTCGATAATTCCTTTTAATTTCAAAACTCTATTAGCCACCACATCTAAACCCACCCCGCGGCCGGAAATATCGGTTACTTCTTGGTTAGTGCTAAAACCCGGAATGAATAAAAATTCATAAACCCGCTCGTTAACTAATTCACTGGCTTTCTGCTGGGTGACAATTCCCATTTTTACCGCTTCATTCCGGACTTTTTCCACGTCAATTCCGCTTCCGTCGTCAGAGACCTCCAGCACAACCTGAGAACCCTGCCGGAAAGCATTCAAGATTATTGTCCCCAGGGCAGGCTTATTTTTAGCCAGACGCTTGGCCGGCTCCTCAATCCCGTGATCCACGGCATTTCTTAATATATGCATCAGCGGATCTTTCATCTGGTCGATGATCGACTTATCCAGCTGAGTCTCTCCTCCCTGAATTTCGATAATTACTTCTTTGCCTTTTTGAATTGCCAAGTCGCGCATTGCCCGGGGAAAAATATTAAAGAGATAACTCACCGCGACCATTCTTAATTTTAAAACTTCATCCTCGATATCTTTAGTAATAAAATCAAAACTATCATCGACCTTGTTTAATTCCCGGATCAATATGCCGCAATCATGCTTAAGTTCTTGATGTGATTCAACTTTTAAAGAGATAGTTTTGACCAGTTCATTAAGCCTGATTTTAGAGATCAGGAGCTCTCCGGAGATGTTCATTAATTTATCCAATTTCGCGATATCAACGCGGATGCTCTCTTCGCGATCTATCTTCCCCTCCTGTATTTTACATAATTCTTTTGGGGCAGCGGCAACCTCTTCTTCTTCAGGTGATTCACCCTGTGATTCACCTGAAAAAGAATCTTTTATCTGAGAACATAATTCCAAGACAAATCCGCCGGCAACCCCGGTATCATCCCAGGTAAGTTTATCCTCCAATAGCGGGCCGATCGCATCAGCGCACTTAAATAAAACATTGAAGTGCCCTCTTTTCAGCTGCACCTTGCCTTCCAGAGCTTTTTGCAGGCCATCCTCCATGTCGTGAGCAATTTCAGCGATCCTTTTATAACCCATCATCGCCGAGGAACCCTTAATCGTATGAGCTTCGCGCATGAGAGATTCCAAAAGCTCCTTATCCGCAGGCTGCTTCTCAAGCTTTAATAACCCTAGATTAAGGTTATTTAAATGCTCTAAAGTTTCAGCCTTATACGGACCGATGAATTTTGCCCGATCAAATGCCATATTTTACTCAATCTTAAACTTAGCGGTTAAGTTGCTTATTTCTTTGGACAACTCATCAAGCTGCTTAGCGGCTGACTGAGTCTGCGAGGAACCTAAAGAAATCTGTTTCATCGATTCATTAATATTACCCATCGCGCTGGCTATCTGCTTGGTGCCGGAAACCTGCTGCGCGGCGTTCATCGAGATTTCTTTAGCGCTTTCGGCGGATTGCTGCGCCAACTTGGTCTCTTCATTAACGTTATTAGCGCTTTGTTCCATAGAAATAATCGCGTTAGATATCTCATGCTGAATAATTTCGATCAAAGCCGATATTTCTTTAGTGGATTTTGTCGTAGAATCGGATAGTTTGCGAATTTCATCGGCAACCACGGCAAAACCCCGGCCCTCTTCTCCGGCGCGAGCTGCTTCAATCGCCGCGTTTACGGCTAAAAGATTAGTCTGATCCGCGACATCATTGATTAACTCTGTAATTTTACTGATCTGCTGTGATTTCTCGCTTAAAGAAGTAACCGATTGGCCGGTTTTATCAATTGACTCTTTAATTTTAGCCATACCGGCAAGCGCATGGTTAGAGATAACCGCCACGCGCTTAATATTCTCACCCACCTGCTCGGCGTTCTTGGATAACTCGGTTGCCGCGGAAGTGGTTTCATTAATCGCCGAAGACTGTTCCCTGGCTCCGACTGACTGCTGCTGGCTGGCAGATAATATTCCGCTAGAAGCAGAAGCAATTTGACTGGCGGCATTACTAGTGTTAGCCAATATCTCATGCAAATTACTCACCATCGCCTTAAAGCTTTTGGCTAAGCTGCCTATCTCATCATTACTTTTTATTTTAACATCAACGGTTAAGTCCCCCTGCGCTACTAAATTCGCGGTATTATTCAAAGCGCTTATCGGAATTGAAATATTTCTAGAAACCATTATTGCAAAAATTATTCCTAAAATAGAAGCTATAATAATAATAATATTAATCACGCCGGCTTTATGCGCTACAAGATTGGCGATTTCTTCGGATTGCGCCTGAGTGCTGTATCTAAGAGTGGCGATTATTTTATCCATTATCGCCAATACCGGCTTATCCGCGCCCTTGGTTAGCGCATCAGAGGCTTTAATATCAAAGTTTACAAGATAGACCTTAAAAGCCTCCTCGTATTTTGACAATAGATTGTTCAGAGAGCTCTCCAGAATAACTAAATCACTTTTATCATCGCTCGTCAATAAATAAATCTTACCGGTTTTTAATTCTTTAACGCCATCTAAGAGATAATCTTTAGCTATATCGAATTGATCTTTATATGTTTTATATTCTTTGGGGTTATTTCCTCTTAATAAAATATTCTTCCCCTCCTGAACCAGGTTTCTGACTTCAATAGCTAACTCTAAAACCGAATCAATCTGCCGGAAACGGTTATAAACATACTGCTTATAAGTATTCATCGAGTTTTTATAAGAAATTGCGCTAAAAATACTGGTGCCGATAAATATCACTAGCACAAATCCGAACACCAGAGCTAATTTAGTACTGATTTTTTTAATTCCTTTTAACATTTTAACTCCTCCTTAGGCTCATCCTTGTAAACTTTTAAATTCATCCAGGCTAATAATTTTAGCTAAATCCAAAATGGCCAATATTTCTTGGGCAAACTTAACTTGGCCGATCGTAAAATCCAACAGCTTCACCTTTAAAGTAGCCAGGGGAGGCTGAATTGATTTTTTTTCTATCTCCACTACCCCTTCAATCTTATCGACGATTATCCCGAATAAATCTCTCTTAAAATCCAGGGCAATAACCTGACTGGTATTGGTAATCTCGGTTTGAGCTATCCCTAAAAAACCGGAAATATCGATCAAAGGAATGATCTGGCCACGGAGGTTAGTTAATCCTCGAATAAAATCCGGAGCGGTGGGAATACGGGTAATCTGATTAGGGCTAAAAACTTCTTTGGCGCAGCCAATATAAATACCATAATATTCTTTACCCAAACAGAATACCAGAACGCGGACTACTTCCTGGGCATTCTTTATCTGATATTGGCCATCATCAGCATCAATAAAAATCTTTTCAGGCTCAGTCGACATATTATTCTTTCTTCCTTATTTCTACTTGCGCCTGCACGCCTTGAAGAGTCGTTTCTTCTTCGGGAGAAAATAATTTCTCAATATCTATTAAAATAATAATCCGTTGATCTATTTTAACCACGCCCTTAAGATAGCTGGCGTCTTTTAAAACCTCATCCGGGGCCTCAACAATCGCATCATCAATTCTTAAAACATCCGTAACGCTATCCACAATAATACCTAAATTATGGTTCTTAACTTTGGTAATAATAAAACGGCTAACCTGCTGGAAAGCCTGCGGGGAAGATGCGAATTTCTTGCGCATATTTACCAGCGGAATAATTTTACCGCGCCAGGCAATTACTCCCTCCACAAAATCGCTTGTCTCAGGCACGCCAGTAATCGGGCGCTGGCGGATTACCTGAATCACGTTTAAAACATCCAGGGCATATTCTTTTTCCAGAATTTTAAAAACGATTAGCTTCATTATAACCTGACTTTTAAACGCTCTAGATTATCCTTACAAGCCCCGGAAATAACCGCGGCATTAAATCCTCCACTATAAGCAATCATATCAGTTAAAGCCAGCTTAGCAAGTAAATTAAGCGTATTTCTGTATTCACGTATCGCCTCAGAAGGCTTATCCTGATTTTTATAAAGATTAGCTAGGGCAAAATGGGCTAAAACAAATTTATCATCCAGATAGATAGCCTTTTTAAGAGACTGTTGAGCTTCCGAGAACTGCTCCTGCTCCAAGCAAAAAGAACCGTATAAATAATGCGCCGGAGCAAAAAAAGAGTTCAATTTAAGCGCTCCCTCAATCTGTTCTTTAGCTTCTTTAAGCTTACCCTGATTCGCTAAAACCTCCGCTGCCAGACAATAAGGATCGACTGCCTGAATATCGATTTTATGCGCTCCGGCGATAAGATCCAAGGCATAATCATAACGCTTAAGATAAATACTTTTATTTATCCGCGCTAACATCTCTTGGATATCTTCAGCAACAAACTGTTCGGAAGGTTCTTTAATTCCAGAGTCAGATTCAGCCGGTAATGGTTCATCACGGAATTCTTCAAAATTAAATTTCGGCTCGAGCGGCAAACGGCCGCCCGGGACAAGATCAGAATCACTCCGGCAATAATAAATGGCCTCCTGCCAGTCCAACATCCGGAACTTATCCGTAATAAACTGCAAACTTTCGGAATAGCCGATAAATAAATACCCGTTTTTATTCAGGCTAGCGCCAAACTTATTCATCACCGAAGCTATAGTATCAATCTCAAAATAAATAACCACATTCCGGCAGAAAACTAAATCCAGCTCCTGAAAATATTCATCAGTGATCAGATTAAAAAAATTAAAACAAACCATCCTTTTAATCTCATCATTAATCGTAAAGGTAAATACGCGGGGAGAAATCTGTTTTTTTAAAAAATATTTTTCTCTTAATTCATTGCTCACCAGGTGCATAGAATTTTCGCTATATACCCCTCTGTTGGCTTTCTCCAGCGCCTGGTTAGAAACATCAGTAGCAAAGATTTTAATCTCCCAATTTTCTAAATCCGGGATGGTTTCTTTTAAAATCATCGCAATTGAATAAGGTTCTTCACCCGTGGAGCAACCGGCGCTCCAAATCCTTAAAGTCGGCTTAAGATTACTGCTTAATTTTGATTTTATTAAATCCGGCAGAATTTTTTCCCCCAGCGCCTTAAACTGAGCCTCATTTCGGAAAAAAAATGTATGATTGACGGTTAAAAGATTAAGCAGCTCGCGGAATTCATCCTCTCTGGCTCCCGAAGCGGTTAGCAGGGCATAGTAACTTAATGGGGACTCTAGCTTTAGAAATTCCATCCTCTGAGCAATAGCTTGCTCCACATCCCTTAAATTATAATCTTTAAAAATAAGCCCGCTGCGCGTATTGATAAGATTAAGAAACTTTGTTTTTAATTCTTCGGCAAAGACCATCTGTAAAAATCACTTTCTATAGTTAATTATTCTATAATTTTCTTGCGCAACATATCTAAAGCCGAGCGTAAAGTTGCCTGGATATCCGACGAATAACTGCTCAACTTAGGGATAAAAGCGCTAACCCCCAGGTCTTGGGCGCCTTTAATATTTTTCAAATCCGCATGGGCCGTAAACATAATCACGGCCAAATTCTTATCTGATTTTCTTATTGCTTTTAAAACTGCGGTTCCATCCATCTCCGGCATAAGATAATCTAAAACTACGATATCCGGCTTCTGCTCTTTAATTAGGGCTAAGCCAACTTTACCGCTTTCCGCTGTTAGCGCATCATATCCCCAGGATTTAATCCGCTCCTGCATGAGGGCTAAATAATCAACCTCATCATCGATAATCAATACTTTTACTTTACTCATGATTCCTCCGGAATTTTATTTAAAGGATATTTAGGCAGCGTAAAAATAAATTTTGACCCTTTTCCTTCTTCGCTTTCGGCCCAAATCCTGCCTCCATACAGCTCAATCAAGCCTTTAGCAATCGATAATCCTAAACCTGTCCCTTTTTCTCCTGCCCCGGGGGTGCGCTCAAATTGCATAAACTTGTTGAATAACTTAGGCAGGTATTCCCGCCCAATCCCGATACCGGTATCGCTAACCGTAAACTCCATCTCAGTTTCTTGCTCAATTAATGAAATACCAACCGAACCTTTCTCGGTAAACTTAAAGGAGTTACCCAGTAAATTAGTTAAGACTTGGATAAGCTTATCTTCATCAACATAGAGATTTAATGGCCCCTCTGGCGGCAGAATTACTTTTAACTCCAAACCTTTTCCTTGAGCAACAGCCTCAAAGGATGCGGCAACTTTATTGATCAAGGCCCTAAGGTCAACGTTTCTATTCTCCAGCTTCATCCTGCCGGATTCAATCCGGGAGATATCCAGAAGGCTATTAATAATTCTGGCTAAACGGTCAATATTATCCTTAGAGGTTGTCAGGATCTTATTTTGTTTAGGGTTAATTTCGCCAACTATCCCGTCTAAAACCAGGCTGATCCCCTCCTTGGTTATGGAAAGCGGGGTGCGCAACTCATGAGAAACAATCGAAACAAAATCTGATTTTAGCTGGTCTAATTTTTCCAATTCCTTATTTTTATTTTCTAAATCAAGCTGATATTTCTTTATTTGAGTAATATCTTTGGCCGTATGTATTGCGCCCATAAATTCACCCTGATCATTAAAAATCGGAGAAGTAGTCACCAATAATGTAGCGCCTAAACGCGGATCATCAACTTCCTGAATATGTATTTTTTCATCCATACAAGTTTGTTGAAACGGACAATTCGGCCAGGGGCTACTTAAATAATGGACTACCTCGTAACACTTCCTGCCAATCATCTCTTCAGGTTTATACTTAAGCGTTTCAAAACAAGCTTTATTGGCTTTAAGAATTACAGAATTTTTATCCAAGATAAAAACCAGATCAGATATCGAATCAAAAGTTCTCTGCCATTCAGCATCTGCAGAACGCAAATCATCTAATACTCTTTTCAGCTCCGTAATGTCCTCTTTGATCGCGATAAAATTAACAATATTTCCCTGACTATCCTTAATCGGAGAGATTAAAGCGCTTTCCCAATAAAGCGAGCCATCCTTGCGCTTATTGTGGAATTCACCGCGCCAGGCTTTACCTGCGGTAATCGTCTTCCAAAGCTTTTGATAAAACTCTTGAGATTGATCTAAAGTTTTTAAAAACCGCGAATTCTTTCCCATGACTTCTTCATAACCATACCCGGTGACTTGAGTAAACTTCGGATTAACATATCCTATATTTCCATTTTTATCGGTAATCACCGTTATTGCCGGGCTTTGCTCTACCGCCACGCTCAGCTGGCGTAAATTCTTTTCTATTCTCTGACGCAGAATAATTTCATTGTTTAACTCATCTATCGAAACAATACTCCTTTTTAAATTTCTAGTCATTGTATCAAATGCCCGAGAAAGTTGGCCAATCTCATCTTGAACATTCGTGCCGACTTTATAATCCAGATTACCCTCTCCGATTATCTCAGTTCCCCTGTGCAATTTATGGATAGGGTCCGAGATCGATTTGGCTATCGCCAAAGAAGTTATAACTACTGATATAATCGTCAGCAAGAGAATAACCCATAATATTTTTCCAAGCTTATCAACGGGTAACAACGCTTCCTGCAGATCTAATTTCATAATTAATCCCCAACTCTTAAAGTTAAGCGGGCGCCAGGCAGCTAAAACCTCTTTGCCGCGGTAATCAATGCTTATGCCTGAGCCGCTTTCACCTAATACTGCTTTTTGAGCCGGTAAACTACTTAGTGCCCCTAAGACTACGCTTCTGTTTAAAATACCTTCCGGATCAAATTTCAGCGAGCTGACAAATAAAACTTTATTGTCCTCTATTTTTTTAACCAATAACACCTCACCGCTTTTTCCTAGATTGGTGTGGCTATTTATAAATTCATACACCTTAGCCATATCTATCTCTAAAACTATAAACCCGATAATTTTATCAGAAGCATCCTTAACCGAACCAACCATAAATAGTGTATAAGGGTACTCCTGGTCTGCGGTCTTACGGACATCAGCGATAAAAATACCGTCCTTTGCTTTCTGGAAAGCAAGCGGGTCTGTAACAGCTAGAGGCTTATCATGCTCAAGCAATTCATGAGTCCGATTAGAAGAATAAAGAACCTTACCGGAGTCATCCAATAACATGATGCAAGCGTATTTATACGTCGCCTGAAACAAGTCAAGCTGAAAGTCAACCTCTTTCCTGGCTTTGACATAAACAGGATCATCCTGGGCAGAATCAAATCGGCCTGCTATAAGGAGAAACTCTCTGATGAAGTTACGATGCTGATTAATGAATAAATCGTTGACTCGCTGTTTAAAAAAATTATCAAGATCAAGCTGCTCACCATCAGCAGCGGAATTTAGCTTAGCGATAATCTCATTTTGTAAACTTTGTCGGGAGTTATAATAAGTAATACGTGTGATAAAAAGTATTGGGAAAATCGAGATTAATAATATCGTAACAATTAATTTCGGATAAATACGCATAATTATTTTTTAATGGTTAAAACTGCACCTATGCTCCATAAAACAAAAAGGATTGCGGTATGTAACGCCATGGCACTTGACCGCCCGCTAACCTGAAAATACCATAACGGCTGATTAAAGATGTAACCAAAAACTGCAACTAGGCCGGTCAAACCTACCAAAATTGATAAAATTATCTCTATTTTAAAGATCTTATTCCATTCAAAACAAATAAAAAACCCGTAAATAGCAATAAATGTAAAATTTATCATCGTGGCTACTGATGGCCTACCCGGAGTAACGCTGCCCACAGCCGCAATTGAATCTTTAACAAAAAATTCTTCCACACCCAGAGAAATGCCGATAACCGTAGAAGCAAGCAAAGATAACATCAACAGAAGAATCAGCATGCCGATGATCGGCAAAAATATTGAAGCTAATTGTTGATTTTGTTTTCGCCAACGAACACCGAAATACAGTATCGTCCCGCTTAAAACAAACGCTAAGGCAGTAGAAAATTTCATGGAGGCCCAAACCGGAAGGATACTTTTTAACAGGCCAATATTAAAAAACCAGCCGGCCATTACCACTAAGCCGGCTATTGAAATAATGATTCCCAGAAACTCAGGAATATTATTTTTTATCTCAGGCAGAGATGATTTTTTTTGCATAACTTTATTTTACACGATTGAATTTATTTTGCAAGGATTTTTATGCAACCTGAGTGGTTACATAGACATACTGCAGAATTTTTCTTCCGGGATTCTTTACGTTGTGCAGAGTTCTCGGAGGGATAAATACGAAGCTATTTTTAGGTGCTTTGAGTTGTTTAGCTTTACCAAAATAAACAACGGCGCTGCCGTTTAATATAATTAGGGCCTCTTCTTTGTTTTCAGTATTGTGCTCTCCGATTAGCTCCTGAGGTTTTAAGGTAACTAAGCCGCTCTTTAATCCTTTTACCTTATCTGCTCCTCCCAGCAGGCGCAAAAACCGTTGCTGGCCTTTAAGTTGCGTACAAAATACTTTATCTTTTTTAGCCATTATTCCCTCACGTCTTTGCGAGCCACGCAGTGGCGAAGCAATCTAAACCGGGATTGCTTCGTCGCGTTGCTCCTCGCAATGACGCAAATTTTAACTAGTCATTGCGAGGGCACTCTCCCTCACGTCATTGCGAGGGCACTCTCCCTCACGTC
>CAYIFW010000016.1:0-23185 GCA_964362795.1 uncultured Planctomycetales bacterium
TGGCATTAGCAGCACACGGCGAAAATCTTCGTGCCGGAAGCAAAAGACGGAAAGCAAGATAATGACAATTTTGCTCGTCTGGAGCAGAGCTGTATTCCGTCGAGAAAAACCTTGACGGAAGTTTGATTTTATTCTATTATGATTTAATTGCGAGGAGAACCAGATGATTATCAATGTTGGAATAATCGGAGCAACCGGGCATACCGGAGAAATTTTAATTGAGCTTTTGCTTGGCCATCCCAATGTTAAGATAACGCATCTTTACAATAGCGGAAAAAGCGGACAAGGCGCTTGCGTTATTTCGGATGTCTTTCCAAAATTTAAAAAAAGATTAGACCTGGTTTGTGGTAAACCGGATTTTAATCAAATAAAAAAAG
This sequence comes from uncultured Planctomycetales bacterium, assembly GCA_964362795.1. Classification (GTDB taxonomy): domain Bacteria; phylum Omnitrophota; class Gorgyraeia; order Gygaellales; family Profunditerraquicolaceae; genus UBA6249. The sequence goes on from CAYIFW010000016.1 coordinate 378, forward strand.
ATTGTGATTTAGTTTTTCTGGCCCTGCCGCATACAGTATCAATGCAATTTACCCCTAAACTATTGAAGCTAGGCAAGAGAGTTATTGATTTAAGTGCGGATTATAGAATCAAAAATCCGTCGGTATATGAAAAAGCTTATAAAGTAACGCATCAGGATAAGTCTAATTTAAAAGAGGCAATTTACGGTTTGCCGGAATTAAGCCGGGCTAAAATTAAAACTGCTAAACTCCTGGCAAATCCCGGATGTTATCCGACCTCGGCTATCCTGGGGATTGCCCCGTTATTGGCCGTAAATTTAGTGGATACGGATTCAATTATTATTGATGCCAAAAGCGGAGTAAGCGGAGCGGGAAAGAAAGTAGAGAAGGAATATCTGTTCTCTGAGATACAAGGAGATTTCCGGGCTTATAAAGTTAATGTACATCAGCATGCCCCGGAAATAGAGCAGGCTCTTTCTAAGGTATCCGGAAAAAAGATTAATGTGGTATTTGTGCCGCATTTATTGCCTATTGAGCGGGGGATACTTTCAACTATTTATCTTAAGAAAGCCAAAGGCGCGAAACTTAAAGTAAAAAACGTCGTAGAATTATATAAAAAATTTTATAAGAATGAACCTTTTATCCGGATTAAACCGGATGGAGTTTTCCCTCGGATTAAAGATGTAGTCAAGACTAATTTCTGTGACATCGGGGTTAAAGATTTTGGTTCGACGATTATCGTTATTTGCGCCATAGATAATTTATTAAAAGGAGCATCGGCTCAGGCAGTGCAAAATATGAATATTATGTATAAATTGCCGGAGACGGCAGGATTACTATGAAAAAAGTTTTAAAAGCAATTTTACCCGCAGGGTTTAAAGCAAGTGGGATTTCTTGTGGATTAAAGAAATCCGGTAAATTGGATTTAGCGCTGCTTTATTCGGAGTTTCCGGCTGTAGCCGGAGCGAAATTCACCACCAATAGTATTATTGCTGCTCCGCTGGTAGTTTCTAAGATGCATTTAAAAGCAGCGCAGAAATTTCAAGCTGTTTTGATTAACAGTGGCAATGCGAATTGTTTTACCGGTAAAAGAGGGATCGCCGACGCTCAGGCTTCTGCGGGGTATGTGGCCGATAAATTAAAAATTGCCAAAAATAGCGTCTTAGTTAATTCTACGGGAATTATCGGTAAGCGGTTGGATATAATGAAAATTAAACGGGGGATTCCGGCGTTGGTTAGCGGATTGTCGGTTTCAGGTATTCATAAAGCGGCCCTGGCGATTATGACTACCGATACTTTTGCCAAAGAAATAAGTTTGAGTTTGAGAATCGGAGCTAAGCCGGTGCATATTTGTGGAATTGCTAAAGGCGCAGGAATGATTGCTCCTAATATGGCCACCATGCTTTGTTTTATTATGACCGATGCTTTAATTAGTCAGCCGGTTTTAGATAAGGTATTAGGCGCTGCTGTAGAGAAAACTTTTAATTGTATCTCTGTAGACGGTTGCATGAGTACCAATGATACGGTTTTGGTTTTAGCTAACGGGGCTGCCGGGAATAAAACTATTTTAAACGGTAAAGATTTACGGGATTTTGTTAAAGCCGTAGAAGTTGTTTGTTTAGAATTAGCTAAGCTGGTGGTAATCGATGCTGAGGGAGCGACTAAATTTATTCAAATTGAGGTTTCTGGAGCGAAAAGTTTTCTCCAGGCCAAAAGAATAGCTTTAAATATTGCAAATTCCGCGTTGTTTAAAACTGCTGTTTTTGGGGAAAATCCGAATTTTGGCAGAGTAGCCGCGGCGGTCGGCTCAAGTGGGGAAGGAATTAAAGAAGAGCAGCTAAAAATAAAACTTGGTTCATTAAAAGGTAAAAACGTTAAATTACAGGTAAATTTATCTAGCGGTAAAGCTAAGTGTCGGGCGTTTACCTCTGACCTTAGTCCGGAGTATATAAAAATCAACGCCGCTTACAACTGACGGGTTGGCGCGTTTTATTCTTACCCGTCATCCTGAGGAGCAATAGCGACGAAGGATCTTAACAATGGAAGGAATATATGGAAGATGCGATTAGAAAAGCAGATGTTTTAATTGAGGCCTTGCCTTATATTAAGAGATTTCACAAAAAAGTAATTGTGATTAAATACGGCGGGAGCATCCTGGGTGATGAAAATATCCGGGCCGGTGTTTTGGAGGATATTGTTTTTTTGAATTTTATGGGATTGCGGCCGGTTCTGGTGCATGGAGGCGGGCCGAATATCAGTGACCGGATGCGCTCATCCGGAAAGAAAACGGAATTTGTCGAGGGGATGCGGGTAACCGATGAGGAAACTTTACAATTGGTAGAAGAGGAATTATTAGTTTTAAATGAATTAATCGTTAAAGAGTTAAATGAATTAGGAGCTAAAGCCATAGGCTTAAACGGTAAGAATGATGATTTAATTCAGGTTGAGAAAAAGAAGACAAAAATCGATATTGGATTGGTTGGGCATATCAAAGGCATTAATACAGAACTATTAAATGATGAATTAAAAAAAGACAAGATTGTTGTGGTTCTGCCGATGGGGCGCGGTAAAGATAAGAAAACTTATAACGTTAATGCCGATGAGGTGGCCGCCAGTATTGCCGCTAATATGCAGGCAGAGAAATTTGTCTTATTAACTAATGTTAAAGGAATCTTGCGTAATGCTGATGATGTGAATTCTTTTATCTCTACTTTAACGGTAGCTGAAGTAAACGGATTAATTGATAATAAAATTATTCAGCAGGGAATGATCCCTAAAGTTACTGCTTGCGTGGAGGCGTTAAACGGCGGAGTAAAAAAGACGCATATTATCGATGCGCGCACGCCGCACGGTTTGCTTCTAGAGATTTTTACCGATCAGGGTATTGGAACTGAGATTATTAAATAAATGAAAATTGAAGAGATTTTTCAGGTTTATACTGACAACATTATGCCTACCTATAACAAGGTACCATTGGTATTTGTTAAGGGCAAAGGGTCCAAGCTTTGGGATATTCACGGAAAGCTTTATCTGGATTTTTTCCCGGGCTGGGGCGTGGGTAATTTAGGGCACTGTCATCCTAAAGTCATGCAAGGTGTGCGGGATCAAATCAGTAAACTGATTTTTGTGCCGAATAACTATTATCATCCTTTTCAGGCCAAGTTAGCTAAAGAATTGATTTATCAGAGTTTCCCGGGTAAAGTTTTTTTTGCTAACTCCGGAGCGGAAGCTAATGAAGGAGCGATTAAGTTAGCCAGAAAATTTGGCCAAGGCAGATATGAAATAATTACTTTTGAGAATGCTTTTCACGGTAGAACTTTAGCTACTTTAGCGGCTACCGGTCAGAAGAAATATCAGGCTGGATTTGAACCGATGCCCGAAGGTTTTAAACAGGTTAAGTTTAATGATTTAGCAGCGGTTAAACAGGCACTGACCGCTAAAACTGTGGCAATTATGCTTGAGCTGATTCAGGGAGAAGGCGGAGTAAATGTTGCTGAAAAAGATTTTGTTTTAGGTTTAAGAAAATTATGCGATGATTTAAATTTACTTTTAATTATTGATGAAGTGCAGACGGGCATTGGCAGGACAGGCAAGATGTTCGGCTATCAAAATTATGAAATTGTGCCGGATGTAATGACTTTAGCTAAAGCTTTAGGGGGAGGCCTGCCAATCGGGGCGATGGTGGTAAAAAAAGAGTTAAGTGATTTAATAACCCCGGGCATGCATGCCACGACTTTTGGCGGCGGGCCGGTGATCTGCCGGGCGGCTTTGGGAGTTTTTAAAGCTATGCAACAGGAGAAGTTAGTTAAGAATTGCCAAAATATGGGGAAGTATTTGTTAGAAAAATTAATAGTTTTAAAGAATAAATATTCGCTAATAAAAGAGGTTAGAGGCACCGGGTTAATGCTGGGCGTAGAATTAAGTATTGAAGGAAAGAATATCGTGCAGAAGTGTAGCGAACAGGGACTATTGATTAACTGCACGCACGATAAGGTTTTAAGATTAATGCCGGCGTTAAATATCACTAAGAATGAAATTGATAAGGCAATAACAATCCTAGGGAATGTCTTAAAGGAGTGCGTATAATGAAGAACGATTTACTTTCAATCCGAGATTTGACTTCGGAGCAAATCAATTCTATTTTTAAACTTTCTAGCTTGTTAAAAAAGAATAAGCAGAAATTCAGTAAGGCGCTATCCGGTAAAACTCTGGTTTTGATTTTTCAGAAACCGTCTAATCGAACCAGAGTTTCTTTTGAGGTGGGTATGTATCAGCTGGGTGGTAATTCTCTGTATTTGTCTCCGGCGGAGATTAATATCGGAGTAAGAGAGAGCATCAAGGATGTGGCTAAAACTATTTCCCGGTATGTCGATGGGATTGTTTTGAGAACTTTTGAACATAAGAATTGTTTAGATATGGCGCAGGCTGCGACAGTTCCTGTTATTAACGGGCTGTCGGATTTTTCTCATCCCTGCCAGGGCTTAGCTGATGTCTTTACAATTAAAGAAAAATTTAAAGATTTAAAGAAGGTTACGTTGGCTTATATCGGAGACGGCAATAATGTTTGTAATTCTTTACTTTTCGCCGCTGCTAAAACCGGGATGCATATTAATGTCGGCGCGCCGGATGGTTATTTCCCCAGTGAGCAGGTAATTAAGCATGCCCAGGAGGTTGCTCAGGCGACAGGTAGTAAAATAAAGATTACTGAAGATCCGCTTGAGGCGGTCAAAGGGGCTCAGGTAGTTTATACCGATGTTTGGGCGAGCATGGGCCAGGAAGAGGAGATTTTAAAAAGAAAAATTATCTTTAAGGATTTTCAGATTAATGTTAAACTTTTAGCTAATGCCGCGCCGGATGTTTTAGTTATGCATTGCCTGCCCGCGCATAGGGGTGAAGAGATAACCGATGAAGTTATGGATAGCAAGAATTCGATTGTTTTTGATCAGGCGGAAAATAGAATGCATGTTCAAAAAGCAATTTTGATAAAACTGTTAAAATAGGGACAGCGACTATTTTTATAAAAATAGTCGCTGTCCCTAATAAGGAGTTATAGAATGAAAAAAGTAGTACTAGCCTATTCCGGTGGATTAGATACTTCTTGCATAGTCAGATGGCTTAAAGAAAGAGGCTATGAAGTAATTTGTTTTGTCGCTGATCTTGGCCAGGGACTAGGCCAAGGCGAAGACTTTGAAGCTATTGAAGAACGGGCGCTCGCCGCAGGCGCATCTAAAGTTTATATCCGGGATCTACAGGAGGAGTTTATTAGTGATTTTATTATTCCGGCTTTAAAAGCTAACGCTGTATATGAAGGTAAATATCTTTTGGCTACGGCATTAGGCCGGCCGTTGATTGCTAAATATTTAGTCCAGATTGCGCATAAGGAAAAAGCTAGCGCCGTTGCCCACGGTTGCACCGGTAAAGGCAATGATCAGGTGCGCCTGGAAGTTGCTGTAGGTATACTTGACCCGAAGTTAGAGATTATTGCTCCGGTGAGAGAATGGGAATTTAAATCTCGGGATGAAGAGATTGAGTATGCTTTAAAATATAATATCCCGATTGATGTAACTAAGAAGAAGCCTTACAGTATTGATAGAAATCTTTGGGGAATAAGTATCGAAGCGGGGGTCTTAGAGAATTTGGAGCAGGAGCCTCCGGAAGACGCTTATCTAATTACCAAGAGCCCGACGCATAATTCAACCTATCCCCGGTATATCGAGATAACTTTTACCAAGGGGGTACCGGTTAAAATTGACGGCAAAATTTTTAAGGCAAAAAATTTGATTAATTATCTTAATGAAGTAGGCGGTCAGTTTGGGGTAGGCAGAAGCGATATGGTAGAGAATAGATTAGTGGGGATTAAGTCTCGGGAGATTTATGAGGCACCCGCTGCGACTATTTTGTATACTGCGCATAAAGAATTAGAGGCGCTGGTATTGGATAGAGAGTTGTCGCATTTTAAAGAAATGATTAGCCTTAAGTATGCTGAGCTGGTTTATTATGGCCTATGGTTCTCCGCGCTTAAAGATGCTCTCGATGGTTTTGTGGATAAAACCCAGAAGTTAGTCAGCGGGACGATTAGATTAAGGTTATCTAAAGGCTCTTGTGTGGTAGTCGGGAGAAAATCCAACAACTCACTTTATAAAAAAGAATTAAGCACCTACGGTAAAGAAGATAAATTTGACCAGAAGTTAGCCGAAGGTTTTATCAAGCTTTGGGGCATGCCTTACAAGAGATGAGGGGAGCTTCGTCATTGCGAGGAGCCGAAGGCGATTGCTTCGTCCGTCATTGCGAGGAGCAACGCGACGAAGCAATCTCAAAGACGGGCTCGCAACAGGCTGCGCAATCTCGCTCTTAATGATTGCTTCGCCACTGCGTGGCTCGCAATGACAATATAGATGCAAGGAGAATAAATGTCCAAAAAACTTTGGGGAACAAGATTTTCTAAAAAAACCAACGCGTTGACGGATAAGTTCACTTCTTCGATTGCTTTTGATCAGAGATTGGCCAAGTATGATGTTTTAGGAAGTATCGCTCATGCCAAGATGCTTGCTAAACAGAAGATTATTCCGGCTAAAGACGGCCAGCAGATCGTTAAAGGATTGAATGCGATACTTAAAGATGTGATCAGTGGAAAATTTAAATTTGATCCCGGAGCTGAAGATATTCATTCCAATATTCAGGATCTTCTGGCTAAGAAAATCGGCGAGCCGGCGCATAAATTACACACTGCCCGCAGCCGAAATGATCAGATTGCTCTGGATATAAAAATGTATTTAAAAGCTGAGATTGATGACCTGGATGAGTTTATCGGCCAATTGCAGAAGTCTATTCTAAAACTGGCTAAAACAAATTCCAAGGTGGTTATTCCCGGATACACGCACTTACAGATTGCCCAGCCGGTGTTATTAAGCCATCACTTGTTAAGTTATATTGAGGGATTAGAGAGAGATAGACAGAGAATATTGGATGCCAAGGAAAGGATTGATAGCATGCCGTTGGGGGCTTGCGCGTTCTCCGGAACCGGGCTGCCGATTGACCGGGAATTTGTCAGAAGGCAGTTAGGATTTAAAACTTTAACGGTTAATAGTATTGATAGCGTTAGCGACCGGGATTTTATCCTTGAGGTATTGGCGCAACTTACAATACTGGCTGTGCACTTATCGCGGATCGCCGAAGACCTGATACTTTGGAGCACTAAAGAATTCAATTTTATTGATATTGATTTTTCTTTTTGCACCGGCTCAAGCATTATGCCGCATAAAAAGAATCCGGATATTTTAGAGCTGATCCGGGGATCGGTGGGGAAAATCCACGGAGACCTTTCCAGTGTTATGATTTTAATGAAAGGTTTACCTTCATCCTATAATCGGGATTTGCAAATGGATAAGCCGCCACTTTTTGACGCGGTGGATACAGTCAAAGATATCTTAGAGATATTTGTCGCGCTCTTTCAGAATATTGTAATTGAAAAAGAAGCGATAGCTGCCAAGGTTCAGGATGAATCTTTATTTTCGGTAGATATCGTCGAATATCTGATAAAGAAAGGCATATCTTATCGCAAGGCGCATGATATCGTTGGCAGGATGGTCAGGGATTGTTTGGATAAAGGAAAAAATATCTCGAGTTTATCAAATAGCGACTTAAAAAAATATTCGGATAAATTAAATCCTGATGTTCGAGGTGTTTTGAATGCTTGGGCATCGGTTAGCCGGAAAATTTCTTTTGGCAGCACAAATCCTAAGCTGGTAGCTAAGCAGATAGATAAATGGCAGAAGAAACAGAGAAAGATATAAGAAATGGAATATCATAGCGCGTTCCATCTTATTTCAGGCATATTAAAAAAAACAGGAATTTCCTGTGTTTTAATCGGCGGGTTCGCGGTTAATTATTATAAATTTAGCCGGCAGAGCGCGGATGTTGATTTTTTGATTACCGAATACGATTTCAATAAAATAAAAAATTACTTAAGGCAGGCAGGATATACGCAAGATTCCGAAAAAAAGGTATTTGCGCGCCTGAGGAATAAAAGGCCGGGTTTTTTGGATATAGATTTTATGTTTGTAGACAAGGATACACTCGATAAAATTATGCTTGATGCTAAAGAAGTGGCCATTGCAAAATACAGGTTTCTTATTCCCTCGTTAATGAATATGATTGCTCTTAAACTTCATTCTTTAAAGTATAATTTTGATATCCGCCGCGCAAAAGACCTGATTGATATCGTAAGTTTAGTCAAGCTGAATAATGTGAATGCGAGGGCTGAAGAATTCCGTCAGCTTTGTTTAAAATACGCGAATGAAAGTATCTATCATAAGATATTGGAAAATATATGAAAACGAGAAAATTGAAATTTCCTGTAATTAAAAATACTTCGTCCGCTTCCAGAATCTTATCAATGAATGATTATTTGCGTTTTGTTTCGTTTAATATTAAATATACTTTAAATAAAAAGGTTTATCGCGATCTGAAAAAGGCCTCGGCTGTTAATATGCCTTTTGTTTTTAAGTAATCCTAAGCTTGTAGCCAAGCAGCTTGATAAATGGGGTAAAAAATTACGGTAATCAAATTGTGTCATTGCGAAGAGTCCGAAATGGCGACGAAGCAATCTTGTCCTAAAACAGGAGGCAGTATGAGGAAATTATTTCTGTTTTTGAGTTTGTTGGTCATTAACTGTGGTATATTATTTGCCGAAGACATCACTATTACCACCTATTATCCTTCTCCGCACGGTAGTTATGATGAATTAGGTGCTAATAAATTGGCAGTAGATATCAATGGAGTAGCTGTGCCTACCGAATATGCCGCAATGAATAACGGTGATGTGCATATCGGAAGATCTCTTATCGTTGGGGCAGGAGGTACAGGTTATTCTTATAGCGAGGCAGTAGCGGCGACAATACCCCCAGCCGATGGCACGCTTTTAGTGAAAGGTAGTACTGGTATCGGGACGAATAATCCGGGATCAAAATTAGATGTTCGCGGGAGTTCTACTAAAGCTACCAATGCGGTTTTAGAGAATATTCTTCGGATTGCTTCTTCTGATGCAAGCAATCCTTTTGTATTACGAGTAGGAATTAAAACTGATGCTACTGCGACTAACCGTTATGCAGCTTTAGACGTTGATGATGCAGGGACAAAACGTACTTTAGTGCTTCAGCCTTCTGGATGAGGATTGGTTGGCATTGGTACAACAAATCCAAAAGCGGGATTGGATATAATGGATAGTGGTGGTAATGGTACCTATGGTGGTTATCTACATGTGGGGGGTAATACTTCTCCACTAACTCCAAATCAAGGAGCTTATCTGGGGTGGAATGCTATTATACCTGTTGTAGGTGGCGCTGGTGAAACAGATTTTATTAATAATCAAGGATCTGCGAGCGACCCTAATACTGCTGGAGGATTTGCCTTTATGAATACTCCAGCAAGCGGATCGCCGCGGACAACTTAATGAGAATACTGGGAGATGGCAGGGTTGGTATTGGAACAACGACTCCTGATAATCGTGCCAGAGTTACTGTTGCTGCGCAAGCCGGTTCTATGTTCGGAGATATATATATAGGGAAAAGAGAAAGCAGTGGTAGTTGTTGGGCTGATTTTGAGCAAGGTGTGGCAGTCGGTAATGCCGGAACAGGATCTAATTCAAGTATCGTAGGTGCGTTAGGTTATTATCAATGCCTCTATGGCAATACCGGACCAAGGACTGCAGGGCTTTTTCTTAATACAAATAACACAACTTATGACTATTCGATTTATGCGCGAGGAGTTGCTAAATTTGTAAACTCAGGCGGTAGCAATAATGATGTCGTTTTTATTAAAGGCGGTACACCATATCAAACGGATAATGGCGGCCATATTATTTTTGGGCCATATGATGGTTCGAATATTGCTACGGCAACTGGAGTCTTAGATGCTGGATGGCGGGGTACTAATAACCCTACGATACAAATGGTAGTTGCCAGAGACGGTAAAAATTATAATGTAAGAGTTCAATATGATGGGTGGATAGTTTTAGATGCGCTAGCTACAAGCTATCCTTCTTCTAAGAGATGGAAAGAGCATATTAAAACTATTGATGATCCATTGGGTAAAGTTTTAAATTTAAGAGGTGTTTATTTTGATTGGAAAAAAGAAAAAGGCGGTAGTCACGGTATGGGGATGATTGCAGAAGAGGTAGAAAAAGTTATTCCGGAATTGGTCCAGTATGAGGATGATGCTAATGGAAAAAAATCTGCTATAGGAATTGATTATGCTAAATTGACCTCTCTTTTAGTCGAGGCCATTAAGGAACAGCAGAAGCAAATAAATTAATTAAAAGCCGGATTGGCTAAAGTGAAGTAGAATTAATTATGCATGAATTTAGATATATAAAAAATAATTTATTTTGCGAAGATATTGGTGTAGCTAATTTAGCCGCACGTTTCGGCACGCCACTTTATGTCTATAGCCGTAAAACGCTTATCGACCATTATTTAAAATTAAAATCTGCTTTTGGGCAGATTAATCCGCTGATCTGCTATTCGGTAAAAGCAAATTCAAATTTAGCGATATTAAAAGAGCTAGTTAGTAAAGGAGCGGGTTTGGATATTGTTTCCGGAGGGGAGTTGTATCGGGCGCTTAAAGTCGCCTGTCCTGCACAAAAAATTGTCTATGCTTCAGTCGGCAAAACCGATCAAGAGATTGCCACGGCGATTTCTAAAGGTATTCTTTTCTTCAATGTGGAGTCATTAGCGGAGCTGGAGAATATTAACCGTATCTCAGCTAAACTAAAAAAAATTACTCGAGTGGCTATCCGCATTAATCCTGATGTGGAAGCCAAAACCCATAAATATGTTACCACGGGAAAGCTGACGAATAAATTTGGGATTGATTTAAATAGCGCCTATCTAATTTTGTTAATGCGGGCTAAGTTTAAAAATTTAAATATCTGTGGTTTGCATATTCATATTGGTTCTCAAATCACCGAAAGCGCTCCGTTTGTGGCTGCAATTAAAAAAGTAGCGGATTTTATCGGGCGTCTGAAACTCAGAGGTGTAAAGTTAGAGTATTTAAATATCGGAGGAGGTCTAGGTATTGTTTATGACCGCGAGAGCCCGCAGACTGCTGAAATTTACGCTGGGAAAATTATCCCGCTTCTGAAAAAAACCGGGCTTAAAATTATTATGGAGCCAGGCAGGTTTATTGTCGGTAACGCGGGAATTTTAGTAACCAAAGTTCTTTATATTAAACATACTCTGAAAAAGAAATTTGTAATTGTCGATGCCGGAATGAATGATTTAATCCGGCCGGCATTATATTCCGCGCATCATAATATTTTGTCTTTACGCAAAAATTTAAAAACCGAAAAAGCTGATGTCGTGGGGCCGATTTGTGAAAGCGGTGATTTTCTAGCTAAAGATCGGCTGATTCCTAAAGTTAAAGAAGGCCAATATTTGGCGGTAATGGGTTCAGGCGCATATGGCTTTAGCATGTCCAGCAATTATAATTCACGCCTGCGTCCGGCAGAGATAATGGTCGCTGGCAATAAAGTATTCGTAATTAGAAAAAGGGAGTCTTACGAGGATTTAATACGTAATGAAGCGATTTCATTTTAGATTGCTTCGTCAGCCGTCTTCGACGGTTTCCTCGCAATGACACGATATTATGAATCGAATAAAATTCAACAAAATGGTTGCTGCGGGGAATGATTTTATCGTAATTGAAGATAAATTTTCCGGAAATTTATCTGCGTTAGCTAAGCTATTGTGTGATAGAAAATTTGGGATAGGGGCAGATGGCCTGCTTTTGCTTGAAAAATCTAAAAAAGCAGATTTGTCCATGCGTATTTTTAATGCCGATGGCTCCGAAGCTGAAATGTGCGGCAATGGCGCCCGCTGTGCGGCCTATCTCATTGCGAGGAGCCAAAGGCGACGAAGCAATCTCAAGAAACGTGATTGCTTCGCTCCTGCGGAGCTCGCAATGACGATTAAAACAAAAGCGGGAATAATTAATGCACAAGTAAAAGGTAATAATGTTAAGATAAAACTTACAGATCCTAAGAATATAAAATTAGATATTCCGCTAAAAGTTAATGGTAGGTTAATCAAAATCGATTTTATTGATACCGGAGTTCCGCATGTAGTAGTCTTTGTAAACGGTATTGATGGTATTAATGTAGAGCATATCGGCTCGATTATCCGCAATCATATAAAATTTTCCCCCAGAGGAACAAATGTAAATTTTGTGGAGGTAAAAGGCCATAGTTTAATTCGGATCCGTACTTATGAAAGAGGGGTCGAAGGCGAGACGCTCGCTTGTGGTACAGGCAGCACGGCAGCCGCTTTAATTTTTGCTTTAAAAAATAAACTGAATGGTCCGGTAAAAGTGCAGACACAAAGTGGCGAAGTTTTAAAAGTTTATTTCCAGAAAGATAATTGTAAATTTAGCAATGTCTGGTTAGAGGGCAGCGCAAAAAAAGTTTACCAAGGAGAATACCATGTTTAAAGGTTCGATTGTGGCCATTGTTACACCTTTTAAAAATAATAAAATTGATGAGAAAAAATTACGCCAGCTGATCGATTTTCAGATTAAAAACGGTTCTAGCGGGATTGTACCTTGCGGAACTACCGGAGAAAGCGCAACTTTAAGTTTTGATGAGCATGAATCGGTGATTCAGATTGCAATTGATCAAGCAGGCAAAAGAGTTCCGGTCATTGCCGGAACCGGATCAAACTCGACCGAAGAAGCAATTATGTTGACTAAACAGGCGGCTAGCGCCGGAGCGGATGCCTCTTTGCAGGTCTCTCCATATTATAATCGTCCTACGCAAAAAGGTTTATATGAGCATTTTAAAGCCATTGCTCAATCGGTAAAAATACCGATTATTCTTTATAATATCGCCGGACGTACCGGTGTAAATATCGAGCCGGAAACAATCGCTAAATTAGCTCAGGATTGTAAAAATATTGTGGCGGTAAAAGAGGCATCCGGAAGCCTGGACCAGATGTCGCGGATCAAGCAGCTTTGCCCGAAAAATTTCGATTTAATTTCAGGCGATGACGGCTTGACTTTGCCGGTTTTAAGTATCGGCGGCACAGGAATAATTTCTGTAGTTGCTAACATTGTTCCTAAAGATGTTGCGCAGTTAGTCGCTGCTTTTGAAAAAGGTGATTTTAAAAAAGCCAAAGAATTACATTATAAACTGCTACCTTTAATCAAAGCTGTATTTTTAGAGACTAATCCCATACCTGTAAAAACCGCGATGGGTTTATTGGGAATGTGCGCGCCGGATTTGCGCCTTCCGATGTGCAGTATGTCGGAGGCTAACTTAGATAAACTTAAAAAAGTTTTAAAAGATTATAGGCTTTTAAAATAAAGGGGACGGTTCTATAAATAGAACCGTCCCCGTGATTCTTGTCTTTGGAGGATGATATGATAAAAATAGGAATTGCAGGGGCCTGTGGAAAAATGGGCAGGCGTATTTTTGAGTTGGCTGCTTTTGATAAAGATTTAGAAGTAGCTTTTGCCCTTGAGAAAAAAGGTACTTCTTTAATCGGCAAAGAGATAGGTAAATTAAAAGTTTCATCTAATCCGGATGGTTTATTTCTGGTGGATGTCTTGATTGATTTTACTTTGCCGGAAGCAACTGATGAGCATCTGGATTATATTGGCCGGCATAAAAAGGCTCTTGTTTTGGGGACTACTGGTTTGAGTGATGCCCAGATTGCTAAAGTAGAAGAGCTGGCAAAATTAGTTCCGGTTGTCTTTTCGCCGAATATGTCGATCGGCGTAAATGTTTTGTTTTCAATTCTTCCTGAGATAGCCAAAAAATTGGGCCCGGATTACAGTGTGGAAATTATCGAGGCGCACCACAAAGCTAAAAAAGACGCGCCTAGTGGTACGGCGAAAAAGCTGGCCGAAGTTATTACTCAGGTTACTAAAAAAGATATTCCCATGCATTCTATTCGTTTAGGTGATATCTTTGGCGACCATGCGGTTGTTTTTTGCGGTAACTCCGAGCGCATTGAAATCAAACATCAGGCGCATTCGCGGGATTTATTTGCTGTTGGTGCTTTAAAAGCCGCTAAATGGATTGTGGGCAAACCGGCAGGGCTTTATTCCATGCAGGATGTACTAAAATAGGGACAGCGACTATTTTTTTAAAAATAGTCGCTGTCCCTAATATAACTATGTTTAAATTATCTAAAAAAATTCAGTCATTACCGCCATATTTGTTTTTAGAAATCGATAAAGCTAAACGCCAGGCTCGCGCCGAAGGCCGGGATATTATTGATTTAGGTATAGGTGATCCTGACCAGCCAACCCCGAAATTTATTATTGATGCTTTAAGCCGCGCCGCTCAAGACCCGGCTAATCATCGTTATGCGCTAGATCAGGGAATGCCGGCATTACGCAATGCAATTTCAGGTTGGTATAAACGTCGTTTTAATGTTAATTTAAGCCCGGAGGCAGAAGTTTTGCCGTTAATCGGTTCAAAAGAAGGTATCGCGCATTTTCCTTTAGCTTTTTTAAATCCCGGTGATGTTGCTTTAGTTGGCGACCCGAGTTATCCTCCGTATAAAGGAGGTACAATTTTATCCGGAGGCATCCCGCACCTTATGCCGCTATTAGAATCAAATTCATTTCTGCCGGATTTAAATAAAATTCCTTTTTCTGCCCGCAGGAAAGCTAAAATTATTTTTGTTAATTATCCGAATAATCCGACCAATGCCTGCGCCAGTGATGATTTTTATGGCCAGTTGATTAAGTTCGCGGTTAAAAATAAGATTATAATTATATCGGACTTGGCTTATTCTGAGATGGCTTATGACGGTTACAAACCGCGTAGCCTTTTGGAGTTTGAAGGAGCAAGAGAGGTTGTCATCGAGTTCCATTCATTATCCAAAACTTATAATATGACCGGATGGCGTATTGGGTGGGCCTGTGGTAATCCGCAGCTGGTTTCAGCTTTAGCCAAAGTAAAATCGAACATTGATTCCGGGATATTTTCGGCGATTCAGCTTGCCGGGGTTGCGGCTCTGGAAGGCCCGCAAGATTATTTAAAGTCAATGTGTGAGCTTTATCAGGAGAGAAGAGATATTTTAGTTAGCGGGCTTAATTTTTTAGGTTGGCAGGCAATCAAACCAAGAGCAACATTTTATGTTTGGATTAAAATCTCGGCTCAGACAGATTCGCTAAGTTTTGCCGCACGCCTTTTAAAAGAGTCCAATATTGTGGCGACTCCCGGTGTAGGTTTTGGCAGATACGGAGAGGGTTATATTCGGATGGCTTTAACTGTCCCTAAAGAGAGAATCAAAGAAGCTTTAGAGCGTCTCAAGAAGATTACTTAATGGTAATTTGTTATCTTGGGCTAGGATCAAATTTGGGCAAGCGTAGGAGAAATATAAAATTGGCAGTTAAAAAGATTGGTAACTTAAAAGATACACGAATAATCCAAGAATCAAAATTGTCTGATTTTGCTCCTGTTGGCGGCCCGGCCGGTCAGCGTAATTATTTAAATGCCGCGTTGAAAATTCAAACTAAATTATCCGCATTAAATCTGCTTAAAAAATTAAAAATAATCGAAAATGAATTGGGCCGGGCCAAAACCGTACGTTTCGGCCCCAGGGTTATTGATTTAGATATTTTGCTTTATGGTGATAAATCCATAAAGAATAGAAGATTATCTATTCCGCATCCGCGATTGTTTAGCCGTGATTTTGTGATTGAGCCGTTAAAAGAGGTTTTATGAAAGTTGTAGTTGATCAATGGAAATTAAGTAATGAGATTAAGAATTTTAAAAGTTCTAAAAAGACCATTGGTTTTGTTCCGACAATGGGGGCGCTACATCAGGGGCATTTGAGCCTGATTAAACAAGCAGCTAAAGATAATAATAAAGTTGTAGTCAGTATTTTTGTCAATCCGGCGCAATTCGGGCAAAAAGAGGACTTGAAAAAATATCCTCGATCATTAAAAAAAGATTTCGAGCTTTGTCGTAAAGCGGGCGTGGATTTAGTTTTTGTTCCTGATGTTAAGAGCATGTATCCGCAAGATTATTCTACATTTATTGAAGTAGAAGGGCTAAGCAGTAAACTTTGTGGAATTTTCCGGCCAGGGCATTTTCGAGGTGTGGCGACGATCGTGGCTAAACTGCTTAATATCATCGAGCCGGAACTGCTTTACCTGGGGCAAAAAGACGCCCAGCAGGCAATTATTGTCAACAGGATGATTAAGGACCTGAATTTTCCGGTAAAAGTAAAGGTTATGCCCACGGTGCGTGAAAAAGACGGACTGGCTTTGAGTTCGCGGAATATCTATTTGAATAAACAGGAGAGGAAAGAATCTCTGGTTTTATCTGAAGCTTTATTTTTGGCGAAACTATTGATTGATAATGGCCAGCGCGATACAGCTAGAATTATAGCTAAAATGAAGCAGCTGATTGAAAGAAAAAGGCTGGTTACAATGGAATATATTTCCATAGTTGATTCGGAGAGTCTTCAGGATTTAAAAAAAATTCAAAAAGATTGCTTGATTGCTTTAGCGGTAAAAATCGGTAAAACGCGGCTTATTGATAACCTTAAGGTACAGATTAGTTAATAGTAGTGTCATTGCGAACCCCGCCAACGGCGGGTGAAGCAATCTTTGAAACGAGATTGCTTCGCTACGCTCGCAATGACGGAAAGATATAATGAAGAAGTTGAAGATTGGGATTGTCGGCTGCGGAGCGATCGGTAGTTCTTTGGCTAAAGAGATAGTGGCTAATTTACATCACTGGGCTACTTTAGCGGCGATTTATGATATCCGGCCGGAAAAGGCGCAAGCGCTGGCTAAGTTCCTGAAAAAAAGCGCTAAATTATGCGCGGGCAATCTGGATGCTTTAATTAAAAAATCAGATCTGGTAATTGAAGCCTCTAGCGCCAAGGCGGCTTGGCCGATAGCCCAAAAGTCTTTATCTAGGCAACGAAAAGTTATGATTATGAGCGTAGGCGGTTTAGTTAACCATGTGGTTAGAATGTTTGCTTTAGCGGCTAAAAATAGAACTCAGGTTTATTTTCCCAGCGGAGCCATAGCCGGCATTGATGCTTTAAAGGCCGCTAATATTGCCGGAGTAAAAAAAGTAGTTTTGACTACGCGTAAACATCCTCAAGCGTTTAAGGGTGTGGAGTATGTGGAAAAGAATTTTAAACTTTTAGGATTTAAAAAAGATAAAGTTTTATTTTCCGGAAGCGCGGCGCAAGCGGTGAAATATTTTCCGCAGAATATTAATGTGGCTGCGGTTTTGGGGCTGGCGGCTATCGGGATGCGTAAAACTCGAGTCTGCATAATTGCCAGTCCCAGGGTTAAAAAGAATATTCATGAAGTTTTAATTGAATCGAAAGCGGCTAATATTTTTACGCGCACCGAGAATGTTTTACATCCGCAGAACCCCAAAACTTCATATTTGGCGGTTCTGTCGGCAGTTGCGGTTTTAAGGCAAATTTTGCAGCCGGTGAAGGTAGGGACTTAAAAACTCGGGGACGGTTCTCCGACGGAGAACCGTCCCCTAGATTCAAAAAATGAAAGGGGGTGAAAACAAAAATGGCAGAGAAAGTACTGAAGGTCGGAGTCAAAAGAGAAAAAGGTTATCTCTATTACATTGACAAAAAAGGCGATGTTTCTTGCGCAAAAATGGCAAGAGGCGCCAAAAAGGGAGGTAGCCCGAAGCAGGTAGCCAAATGTGGTATTAAAAGAAAAGTTGGATACCTTTATTTCTTAGATAAGCAAGGCGACGTTTCTTGCGCTAAGATGAAAAGAGGCGGTAAGAAGAAAAAGAAATAAACCTAAAATAAAGGGGGCGGGTTCTATTTTTAAGCTTGAAAAAATAGAACCCGCCCCCTTTAAATCTTAAATGGAAAATCAAAATATAATTATTAGCGGAGCCAAAGAGCATAATTTAAAAAGTATTAATCTTGAGCTTCCGCGTAATAAATTAATTGTTATAACCGGACTATCGGGTTCGGGTAAATCCAGCCTGGCTTTTGATACGATTTATGCCGAAGGCCAGCGCCGGTTTGTGGAAAGCCTTTCCAGTTATGCCCGGCAGTTTCTCCAGCAGTTGCAGAAGCCGGATGTGGATTTTATTTCCGGCCTGTCTCCGGCGATTGCGATTGAGCAGCGCTCTGCCGGAGGAAACCCCCGCTCGACTGTAGCCACCCAAACTGAAATTTATGATTATTTAAGGTTGATCTTTGCCAAAATCGGCAAGGTTCATTGTTATAAATGCGGGGATCCTATCCAAAGCCAGAGCGCTCAGGAGATAGTTGAGGCGATTATGAGTTCATTGGCAAATTGCGATGTGCAGATTCTGGCTCCTTTAATTCAGGGGAAAAAAGGCCAGCATCGGGATATCTTTTCTCAGATTCAAAAATCCGGATTTGCGCGCGCCAGGGTTGACGGGAAAATTTATGAACTTGGGGCAAAAATAAAATTAGCTAAATATAAGATTCACAATATTGAGGTCGTGGTAGACCGCTTAAGTATTAAAAGTGAGGCAAAAAAGCGAATTACGGATTCCCTGGAAACCGCCCTTAAGGTTGGTAAGGGCACAGTTATTGTTAATAAGCTTCTTCGTCAGGCCGGTAGCGGCCTTGCTCAAAAAGATATAGTTTTCAGTGAAGAGTATGCTTGCTTAAAATGCGGTTTAAGCTATGCGCAGATTAATCCGCGTAATTTTTCATTTAATTCTCCCTATGGAGCCTGCCCTGAATGTAATGGCCTGGGTAATAAGCTTAAATTTGATCCGGATTTGATCATGCCGGATAAGAACAAAAGTATTAACGCCGGAGCCCTGGCGCCGTGGAAACGAGGCGGAAGAGGGTATATTCTTTATTACCGCTGGCTGATTAGAGAATTGAGTTATCGTTTAAAGTTTGACCTGGATACTCCTTTTAATAAATTACCTAAATTTGTGCAAAAGGCTATTTTTTACGGTACGGATGAAGTCGTGGGCAATAAGCCTTTTGAAGGAATCATTCCGCATTTAGAAAGATTGTTTCATCAGACAGACAGCGATTATCTTAAAAATGAGATCAGTAAATTTATGTCTACTCTGTCTTGTCCGGCTTGCCAGGGGGCCAGGCTAAAACCTGAAAGCCTGGCTGTGTTAATTAATCAAAAAAATATTTGGCAAATTACCCAAATGCCGATAAAAGAAGCGATAAATTTTTTCGCAACAATCAAATTAACGGAAAAAGAAAAGTTAGTCAGTTATCAGTCGTTAAAAGAGATCAATCAAAAATTAAAATTTTGCGCGGATGTCGGACTTGAATATTTAACGCTAGACCGTAAGAGTTCGACATTATCCGGCGGTGAAGCTCAACGGATCCGTCTGGCGACCCAGGTAGGCAGCGGCCTGGTCGGTGTTTTGTATGTTTTAGATGAGCCAAGCATAGGATTGCATCAGCGGGATAATGAAAAATTGCTTTTTACTTTAAAATCGTTGCGGGATCTGGGCAATACCCTGGTCGTTGTGGAGCATGATGCGCCGACAATTCTAGCCGCAGATTATGTGGTGGACTTAGGCCCGGGAGCAGGCAGGCACGGCGGTGAAGTTATTTTTTCCGGAAATAGAGATGAACTTCTGAAAGATAAAAAGTCCCTGACGGCTAAATATTTACGTGGTGACCTTTCCATTCGGATCCCGCCAGAGAGGCGTCCTTGGCGCAAGGCTAAATATATTGAGATAAAAGGGGCCAGCGAGCATAATCTTAAAAATATTGATCTGCGTTTTCCTTTGGGTACGCTGATCTGTGTTACCGGAGTATCAGGTTCAGGCAAATCCACATTGATCAGCGATATACTTTATCCGGCTTTAGCTCAAAAGATCTATCGATCTAAAGAAAAGCCCGGCTCATTTAAATCTATAAGCGGCACCCAGGAAATTGATGCTGTGATTGTGGTTGATCAGGCACCCATTGGCAGGACTCCGCGATCAAATCCGGTTACCTATACGGGCGTGTTTAGCCATATCAGGGATTTATTTGCTCAACTTCCGGATTCCCGGCTGCGGGGTTATAAGCCCGGAAGATTTTCATTTAATGTTAAAGGCGGTCGTTGCGAGTCTTGCCAGGGGGACGGAATTAAGAAAATTGAGATGCATTTTCTTCCCGATGTTTATGTAAAATGTGATTTATGTAAAGGGAAAAGGTTTAATAACGCCACTTTAGAGGTAAAATATAAAGGTAAGTCAATCGCGGATTGTTTGGAGATGACTATTGAGGATGCCCGGGAACTGTTTAGTAATATTCCGAAGATAAAAAATACCTTAGGGTATTTAGTTGATGTCGGTTTAGGTTATCTCCAATTGGGCCAAAGCGCCACTACTCTATCCGGAGGAGAAGCCCAGAGAGTTAAGCTTTCCTCGGAGTTATCCAAACGTTCTACCGGTAAGACTCTTTATCTTTTGGATGAGCCGACCACCGGTTTGCATTTTGCCGATATCGCCAAATTAATTTCGGTATTGCAAAGATTGGTGGAGCGCGGCAATACGGTAATTGTGGTTGAACATAATCTGGAAGTAATTAAATGCGCTGATTTTATTATTGACCTTGGCCCGGAAGGCGGCGATAAGGGCGGAGAGGTTGTTGCCTCTTGCAGTCCGGAGGAGTTAATTAAGGTCGAAAATTCATATACCGGTAAATTTCTTAAAGAGGCTTTAATTAATCAATGAAAAAGGTAATTGTTTATATTCTTATTCTTTTTTTCTTAGGGGTTTCTTGGGGTTTTGCCCAGGATAACCCTAAGGAGACTGAGCTGCTTTTTATGGCTAAGAAGGCCTACGAAGACGGTTTTTATGAAGTCAGCTTAGGAATGCTGGAGAGGCTGTTTAAGGATTTTAACGGCTCGGCTCAAATCAAGGAAGCGCGCCTTTTGAACGGCCAATGTTATTTTCAGCAGGGCCGCTATCTTGAGGCGTTAAATATTTTTGAAGAACTGCTGAATGATCCGGAGTGCGCCAGTTTTAAGGATGCTATTTATTTTTGGATGGCGGAAGTTCATTTTAAAGGCAATAATTTTCAACAGGCTGCTGCGCTTTATCGAAAGCTTATTGATGAATTCCCGCTTTCTTCTTATGCGGCGCCGGCATATTATTCATTAGGCTGGTCGCTTTCGCAGGTAGGCAAATACGAGCAGGCTTTACAGGTTTTTAAGGGGTTACTAGGGAGATTCCCGGATGAGCCGCAGAGTAAAGACGCGGCTTTTAAATTAATCGAGTGTTTATATAATCTCAAAAGATATGCGGAATTAGAGAATAAAGTAAAGGGCATTCTCAAGCTTTACAATAACGATGCGTTGCGCCTGCCTTATTTGTATTTTTATCTGGCGGAGTCGGAATATTATCTGGATAATTTTATCCAGGCAGCTAAGGATTATTTCTTATCAGCGCAGGCTTTTAAAGGCCAGAAGATCGGTTCATTGGCAAAGCTAGGGTTAGGTTGGTCATATCTTAAACTTAATAAATATAAGGAAGCCGAAGAAATATTTTCGGATATTCCGGAAATTAATTTGGATAAGAAAAGTTTAGATATCCTGATATTAGCTAGGGCAGTGTTGATGAATCAGACTAATCGTGTTTATGAGGCTAAAAAACTTTATGAGCAGCTTATCAAAGTCAGTAGCGACCCTTTAATGCGTGCCCAGGCTTATTTAGGTAAAGCGGATGCACTGCTTAATTTAGCTGAATATGGCCAGGCAGCGCAGGTTTATCAAGAAGGATTAGCTAATGTTGATAAATCTGTGGTGGGGGAGGAATTAATTCAGCGGATGCGTTATAATTTAGCTTTAGCCGATATAAAAGGAGGGCATATCTCTTCGGGTATAAGCATGTTGGAAGATATTCTGGCAGAAAGTAAGGGGCAATCCGCTAATGTGAACATACTTTTCCAGATCGGCGATGCTTATAAGGAACAAAGTGAATTCGGGAAAGCTGAAGAAATCTATATAAAAATTCTAAAATTGTATCCGGATTCAACTTACGCGGATTACGCGCAATATCAGCTGGGGTCTCTGAGATTGCAAAAAAACGATTATGCCGGAGCGATTATTTTCTTTAATTCCATTCTGAAAAATTACCCGCAAACTAAACTTCTGGCGGATACGCTATATTCACTGGGGACGGCTTATTTTCAAAATGCGGATTATGCTAATAGTTTGGGAGTATTCACTAGATTTCAAAATGAGTTTAAAGGTAATGCTTTGTGTTCTCAGGTATCCTATATGTTGGCAAGCGCGTTGCTGAATCTCGGGAAAATTAATGAAGCGTTGGCCACTTTTAAAGAGGCCATTAAATTATATCCTCAAGATAGCGAATTGCGTCAAAAAGCCGAATACGAAATCGCGAATTGTTATGAAAAGTTAGGCCAGGAGAATGAAGCGCTTAAACAGTTTAAGATCCTGCGTACTAAATATCCGAATTCCAAGCTTACGGCAGATATTATGTGGTGGCTAGGGCAGCATTATTACCGGACTAATGATTTAGTTCTTGCTCGCAGGTATTTCAGCTCTTTAGTCAATGATTTTCCGGATAGCCGCTTGCTTGCCGAGGCATTTTATGCTCTGGGCCAGATTTCAGCTGCCGAGGAAAAATATGAAGAGGCGGCGGATAATTTCAAAAAGGCGCTTGAAAATCCTAATGTTGCCAATGCTGCGGCTATTCGATTTAAGCTGGCTGAGGCTTTAGAAGCTAACTCAGAATTTGAAGCGGCGATTCAGCAGTATCTTTTGGCCGGGGGATCAATTAGTCAAGATACGCATTCATCCGTAGTGGCATTTTTGCGCGCAGCTAAATTGTCGGAAGATAAAGAAAATTTTAA
>CAYIFW010000017.1:0-22786 GCA_964362795.1 uncultured Planctomycetales bacterium
TCAGCTGGCTAGAGCGCAACCTTGCCAAGGTTGATGTCGCGGGTTCGAATCCCGTTTCCCGCTTTAATTTGCCAGGTTTAGTGAGGTTAATCTAAAAAGGAGAAATAAATGCAGATCATGGATTTTCTTTCCAAAAAAGCAATTCTCACCGATATAAAATCTACTAAAAAAGAAGATGTAATCAAGGAAATGGTTGATCTGTTGATCGAAGCCGGCGATGTGGAAAAACGCAATCGCAATAAACTAATCGACGCGCTGATGTCCAGGGAAGCGCTAGGTTCTACTGCCATCGGCCAGGGCATAGCTATACCGCATGCCAAAAGCGATTGTGTGGATAAGTTAGTGGCGGCTTTCGGCCTTTCCAAAAAAGGAGTGGATTTTGATTCCTTAGACGGAGAATTAGCTTATATTTTCTTTTTACTGGTTGCCCCGCAAGATTCCGCCGGCCCGCACCTTAAGGCATTAGCCAGGATATCACGCCTGTTAAAGGATAAATATTTTCGCGATATTTTGCGCACTTGCCTGGATGATAAATCCGTAATTAAGATTATCACGCAGGAAGACGAAAAAAAGATTTAGCCCTTTTAATATATAACGGATAATTTATAAAATGAAAGCTATCTCTACCGGTATTTTAAAATGGTTTTATCCGGGCATAGGCATTAAGCGCTGGGTGGGCTTGAGCGTTTTTGGCGTGGCGCTTTTGATTTTAGGAACCGCTAACCTGCGCAGCGAAGAATTTTGGCTGATTCAGTTTTTGGATGCTTTGATTGTAATTTCCGGAATCATAATTTTAATTCTGGGAATAAAACGGATGATGCGCTCTTTTATTGCCGTGTTTGTTCCGGCATCCCGGGGTAATGAATTAATTGATCTTTTGTATTTGAAAAAACAATTAAGCCGTGGGCCGCGGATTGTGGCGGTTGGCGGTGGAACAGGATTAGCGGTTCTTCTGAGTGGATTAAAAAATTATTCTTCCAATATTTCAGCTGTGGTTACGGTCGCCGATAATGGAGGCTCAAGCGGCCGTCTCAGGCAGCAGTTTGATGTTTTGCCTCCCGGGGATATTCGTAACTGCCTGGTGGCTCTTGCCGATGCCCCGGCGTTGATGCGCGATCTTTTTCAATTTCGTTTTGATAAAAATTCAGAATTTTCCGGGCATTCTTTCGGGAATCTTTTTTTGACGGTAATGACCCGTTTAACCGGAGATTTTGAGAAAGCGATCAAGGAGACCAGTAAGGTTTTAGCTTTACGCGGGCAGGTTATTCCTTCTTCGCTTGGCGATGTGACGCTGGTGGCTCATTTTCATGACGGCTCAACTGTAATAGGAGAAGAGCAGATTCCTAAAGCCAGAAAGGCCATCAGCAAGGTCAGCCTTACTCCGGAGTTACCACTGGCTACGCCGGATGCGCTTAAGGCGATTAAAGAAGCTCAGATTATTGTTTTAGGGCCGGGTTCTTTATATACCAGTATAATTCCTAACCTGTTAATTAAGGAAATTGCCAAGGCGATTGCCGATTCTGAAGCGATTAAGGTTTATGTTTGTAATGTGATGACCCAGCCGGGCGAGACCGACGGCTATAGTGTTGGCGATCATATTAAAGCTTTGGTAAAACATAGCTCTGCGCGTATTCTGGATTATTGTGTGGTAAATACCGGAGAGGTGCCTCAGGAAGTTTTGGGCCGGTATTCTAAAGACAGCTCGACTCTGGTTGTGAATGACCGCAAAAAGGTCGAGGGCCTGGGTTATCGGCTGGTCGAAGAAGATTTCAGTATGATTACCGATGGGGTGGTGCGGCATGACTGTGAAAAGTTAGCAAAAATTATTTTGAGTTTTATTGAAGAGATATAAATATGAGCGTAATTAAAAAAGAACTAATCGTAAAAAATAATCAAGGGCTACATGCCCGGCCGGCGGCTATTTTTGTGCAGGTGGCTAATAAATTCGATGCGCGCATAACTGTGCGGCGCGACGAGGAAGAGGTCAACGGTAAATCGATTATGGGTATTCTTATGCTCGGAGCAGAGAAGGGCAGTTTGATTATTATTGAAGCCGATGGCGTTGATGCCGATAAAGCGTTGGAAGAGCTGGAGAAGATAATTACCAGCGAGGAAGAATTATGATCCAGTTAAAAGGAATAGCTGCCGCAGGCGGTATTAGCATCGGGCCGGTTTATAAGGTCGGAAGCGAGGAGTTTGTTGTCCTGCGTGAAGCAATTAAGTGGGAAGATATCGGCGGCCAAATTCAGCTGTTTGAAGAAGCGCTGATTAAGACCCGCCGCGAAATTATCGAATTGCAAAAAAGAATTAGTTTGGATATGGGCCAGGAAGAAGCTCAGATCTTTGACGCGCATCTTTTGGTTTTAGAAGACCGTATGTTGATTGAGGAGGTAATCTCGCGGATTAAGAAGGAGCAGCTTAATGTCGCCTACATTTTTTCGGAAGTTTTAAAGAAATATATTAACGTATTCTTAAAAATTGAAGATGAATACCTTAAGGAGCGGGCGGCTGATATTAATGATGTCGGTAAGCGTATACTTAGGAACTTGCTCGGCAAAGAGAAGAAGAGTTTGGAAGATGTTAAAGAAAAAGCGATTATTGTCGCGCATGACCTTTCTCCTTCGGATACTGCGGCGATGCATACTAAAAGTGTCGCGGCTTTTGTTACCGATATCGGCGGAAAGACTTCACATACCGCGATTATGGCCAAATCTCTGGAGATACCGGCTGTAGTTGGCCTGGAGTCGGTGACTACCAAGGTTAACCCCGGGGATATCCTCATCGTTGACGGCAGCATGGGTATTGTTATTATTAATCCTGATGAACAGACGCTGAATGACTATCGGCAGAGGCTGGAGAAATTAAAAGGTATTGCCGAAAGGTTTCTGTCGGTTAAAGACCTGCCGGCTGCAACCACTGACGGCAGGTTAATCTTAATACATGCTAATATTGAATTTCCTGATGAGGTCTCTTCCGTAAAGCTGCACGGCAGCGAGGGGATAGGATTGTATCGCACGGAATTTTTTTATATGAACCGCAAGGATTCCCCCAGTGAAGATGAACATTATCAGGCTTATAAATATGTTGCCGAGGCATTAAATCCGCATCCGGTGGTGATTCGCACCTTAGATATAGGCGGGGATAAATTTTTATCGCAATTTAAGATTCCCTATGAGATGCAGCCGTTTTTAGGATGGCGTGCGATCAGGTTTTGTTTGGCCCGTCCGGATATTTTTAAATTACAGTTACGGGCAATTCTCCGGGCTTCCGTGCATGGTAATCTTAAGCTGATGTATCCGATGATCTCTGGTATCGAAGAGCTTAGGCAGGCCAATCAGTTTCTTGGCGAAGCCAAAGAAGAATTAAGGCAAAAAGGTTTAAAATTCAACGATCAACTTAAGGTTGGAGTAATGATTGAAGTTCCTTCAGCGGCAATGACGGCGGATATTTTAGCTAAAGAAGCGGATTTTTTCAGTATCGGCACCAATGATTTAATTCAATACTCCTTGGCGGTTGACCGGGCTAATGAAAAGGTTGCTTATCTTTATGAGCCGGCGCATCCGGCAATTTTAAGGTTAATTAAAACTATTATTGACGCCGCGCACGCTGCTAATATAAAAGTCGCGATGTGCGGAGAGATGGCCGGTGATCCGTCGTTAGCGTTGATTCTTTTGGGCCTGGGGCTGGATGAATTTAGTATGCCGCCGCAGATAATCCCGGAGTTAAAATATATAATCCGCGCCGTGGGGTATAAAGCTGCGCAGGAATTTGCCGTTGAAGCGATGAAGTTTTCAACCGGTACGCAGATAGAAGAGTTTGCTCAGAATAAATTGGCGGAGATCTTAAAATAAAATGAAAGCTTTAATTTTGGCTGCCGGCTACGCTACCCGGCTATATCCATTGACTAAAGAGTACCCGAAGCCTTTATTAGAGGTCAAGGGCAAGCCGATTATAAATTATCTAATTGATAAATTAGGCACGGTTTCAGAAATTGATGAGATTTTTATTGTAACTAATAGTAAGTTTATCCGGATTTTTCAAAAATGGGCGAAATTAGTTAAATCTTCTAAGAAAATTACCTTAGTCAGTGACCTGACGAAGAATAATCAGGATCGGCTGGGGGCGATCGGGGATATAAATTTTGTAATTAAAAAACAAAAAATCCGCGATGACCTTCTGGTAGTTGGCGGGGATAATTTATTCAGCGGTTCTTTGAAAAAATTTTTGAATTTTTCGGTAAGAAAAAATCCTGTTGCCAGCCTGGGTTTGTATAAATTAAAACAAAAGAAAGACGCCAGCCGTTATGGGGTGGTTAAGTTAAATGCTTCTAAGCAAGTAATCAGTTTTGAAGAAAAGCCTAAAAAACCGCAAAGTTCTTTTGTGGCAATGTGTTTGTACTATATGCCAGAGGGGCAGTTAAATTTAATTAATGAATATATGCGCAGTAAAAAGATAAAAACAGACGCAACCGGCAGTTATATTGCCTGGCTTAAAGATAAAACAGATGTTTACGGGTACGTATTTGGGGGCAGTTGGTTTGATATCGGTGATTATAAATATTTAAACGCGGCAAAAAAAGATTTTGCCTAAATTAAGGGAGGGGACATGTCAGCTTCAAAGTTTTATTTTACTTCAGAGTCGGTAACCGAAGGCCATCCGGATAAGCTGTGTGATCAAATTTCAGATGGTATTCTTGACGCCTGTTTAACTAATGACCCTTTTTCTCGCGTAGCTTGTGAAACTTACGTGACTATGGGGCTTTTAATTGTCGGCGGTGAGATTACGACAAAAGGATTTATTCATGTTCATGATATCAGCAGAAAAATTATTGAAGAAATAGGTTATAATCATCCAAAATACGGTTTTGATTTTCATACTTGCGCTATTCTTAACGCTATTCACTCTCAGTCGCCGGATATCTCTCAAGGAGTGGACGTCGGCGGAGCCGGAGATCAGGGGATCATGTTCGGTTATGCTTGTAACGAAACTCGTGAGTTAATGCCGCTGGCTTTGATGTTAGCGCAAAAGCTGGCTATGCGCTTGACTGAGGTTCGTAAAAGTAACATTTTAAAATATCTCGGCCCGGATGGCAAAACCCAGGTGAGCGTCGAATATAATTGCGGTAAGCCTACGCGTGTAGATTCAGTGGTCTTGGCTTCGCAGCATACTGAGGCGATCTTGGATCAAAGCGGTAAGCGTATTACTGAAAAAGCCCGTCAGGAAATCATCCGTCACGTTGCCGGACCGATTCTCAAGGGTTGGGTAGATAAGAATACAAAATACTATATTAATCAGACGGGAAAATTTGTTGTCGGCGGCCCGCAATCCGATACGGGTATGACCGGAAGAAAAATAATCGTCGATACTTATGGCGGAGCGGTCGCTCATGGTGGCGGGGCATTCTCCGGTAAGGATCCGACTAAAGTTGACCGTTCGGCAGCGTATATGTGCCGTTATATCGCTAAAAATATTGTGGCAGCCGGTTTAGCCGAGAAATGTTTAATTCAGCTTTCTTATGTTATCGGCCATGCAGAGCCTTTATCGGTTATGGTTAAAACCGAAGGGACCTCGGTCATCTCTGAAGAGGCTTTGATGAAACTGGTAAGAAAGAATTTTCAATTAACACCTAAAGGGATCATTGAGTCGTTGAAATTACGCCGTCCTATCTATAGGAAAACTGCTGCTTACGGGCATTTTGGCCGGCCGGAGCCGGAATTTCTTTGGGAGAAAACGGACAAAGCGCAGGATTTAAAAAAACAGGCGAGTCGTTTATAAACAAATACTAGAAAGGTAAAAATAATGAAATACGATATTAAAGATATAAAATTAGCTAAAAGAGGCGCTTTAAGAATTGAATGGGCAGCAAAAAACATGCCTGTGCTGGATTTAATTAAAAAGAGATTTGCTCAAGAGAAACCTTTAAAGGGGTTAAAAATTGCTTGTTGCCTGCATGTTACTACTGAAACCGCGGTATTGGCGGATGTCTTAAAATCAGGCGGGGCAGAAACATATATCTGCGCCTCTAATCCTCTTTCCACGCAGGATGATGTCGCGGCTTCTTTAGTTAAGGATTTAAAGGTCGGTGTTTTTGCGATTAAAGGTGAAGATACTAAAACTTATTATTTGCATATGAAATCCGCCTTAGCGGTTAAGCCGGATATTACAATGGATGACGGCGCGGACCTGGTCAGTACTATTCACCAGCGGCCGCCAGCCATGCATGCGAATATTATCGGCGGTACGGAAGAGACGACCACCGGAGTAATTCGCCTGCGTGCTTTAGCCAAAGAAGGAAAACTGCGTTATCCGATTATTGCGGTCAATGATGCCTTAACCAAACATATGTTCGATAACCGTTACGGCACAGGGCAGTCTACTTTGGACGGAGTTATCCGTTCGACTAATAAATTAATTGCCGGCTCGAATTTTGTCGTTTGTGGTTATGGCTGGTGCGGTAAAGGCACGGCAATGCGGGCAAAAGGCATGGGGGCTAAAGTAATTGTGATTGAAGTTGATCCGTTACGCGCTTTAGAGGCAACGATGGAAGGATTCGATGTTATGCCGATTGCTCAAGCAGTAAAAAAAGGCGATATTTTTGTCACGGTTACCGGAGATATTAATGTTATTCGCCGTGAGCATTTTGCTTTGATGAAAGATGGGGCAATCGTGGCTAACTCCGGGCATTTTAATGTTGAGATTGATATTCCGGGCTTGGCAAGCATATCTAAATCTAAGCGGGCAACCCGGGATTTTGTTGACGAATATACCTTAAAAAATAACCGCAAGGTTTATATCTTAGGAGAAGGCCGCTTGATTAATTTAGCCGCAGCTGAGGGGCATCCGGCCAGCGTTATGGATATGTCTTTTGCCAATCAGGCTTTGTCAGCTGAATACATGGCTAAAAATTACCGTAAATTAAAAAAACAAGTTTATACGGTTCCGGAAGATATTGATAAAAATATCGCCCGGCTTAAACTAAAATCTATGGGCATTAAGATTGATGTTTTGACGCCGGAGCAAAAAAAATATCTGGCTAGCTGGGAGATGGGCACTTGATGAAAAAAATTGCGGTTCTGACTACAGGCGGTGATGCTCCGGGAATGAATCCGGCAATCCGGGCTGTAGTGCGCTATGGAATTAGTCAAAAATTAGAAGTAATGGGAGTTTTCCGCGGTTGGTGGGGGCTGATTAACGAGGAGTTAAAAGATCTCGATCAGCGCTCGGTTTCGGGAATCATTGGGCAGGGCGGAACAATTTTGAAAACTGCCCGTTGCGCGGAGTTTAGGACCACCGAGGGGCAGAAACGGGCATTTGATACAATCAAGAAAAATAATATTGACGGCCTGGTCGTTATTGGCGGTAATGGTTCTTTTGCCGCCGCCCATGAGTTTTATAAAAAATATAATATTGCTTCCGTAGGCATAGCTGCTTCAATTGATAATGATGTTAATGGCATAGATTATACTATTGGTACGGATACGGCGATTAACACTGCCTTAGATGCTATTGATAAGATCCGCGATACTGCCACGAGCATGGAGAGGATCTTTGTGGTTGAGGTAATGGGTAGAGAGTCAGGTTTTATTGCTCTTACCGTTGCTCTTGCCGGAGGGTGTGAAGAAGTGATTATTCCGGAAAGAGAATTGGATCTTAATGCGATTTGTCATGATATTGTGCATGGTAATTTGATCGGGAAAATGAGTTGGATTATTGTGCTGGCTGAGGGAGCAGGTAAAGCTGATAATATCGCTAGGCAGATTACCGATATCACCGGTCTGGAGACTCGCACCGTAGTTTTAGGCCATGTGCAAAGAGGAGGGCGTCCTTCGGCGGTTAGCCGGGATTTAGCTTTAAACCTTGGACGGTCGGCGGTGGATTGTTTGTTGGCGGGTAAAAAAGATATTGCTTTGGGATTAACTGCGGGCAAAATCGTCGAAGTTAGTTTTGAGAATGCGATTAAGAAAAAAGAATTAAAGATTGTTGATTTCTATAAATTAATTAAAATTTTAACTTAATTGAGGGTATAATTTATGGAGCGCATAGCGCGACATAAATTATTACCCGAAATTAATCCTGAGCAGGTAAGTCTTTAAAAGTTCAGCGAAGGATCTATTAAGGAGATAAGGAAAAATGGGAAGGCAGCCGCTTAAGATTGACAAAATTGTAATGGATTTAATTTTAACCGACGATCTTAGCTCTAAGAAGAAATTAGCTAAAAAGATTACGGATTTAGCTTATAAAAAAGGAATTTATTCCTCCAGCATTCATGAACTTTATATTGCCCGCGGTAAAAAAGAATTTGAGGGTTTTACCGTGCCGGCGATGAATTTGCGCAGCATGACCTATGATTTAGCTCGCGCAATATTCAGGACGGCTAAACAGAATAACTCCGGAGCATTTATTTTTGAGATTGCCAAATCTGAAATGGGTTATACGGCCCAGCCTCCGGTGGAATATACCGCGGTTATTTTAGCTGCTGCTATCAGGGAAGAGTATAGCGGCCCGGTGTTTATTCAGGCAGACCATTGTCAGCTTAATGCTAAGAAATTTCAAGAGAATGCGGACAAAGAGATAGAGGCGTTGCAAAATATGATCGCCGATAGTATTGCTGAGGGTTTTTATAATATCGATATCGATTCCTCAACCTTGGTGGATTTATCTAAGGAAGATATTAAGAAGCAGCAGAAAGACAATTATGAGGTTTGCGCAAAATTAACCCAATTTATCCGCCGCATCGAACCCAAGGGAGTTACTGTTTCTGTGGGTGGAGAGATCGGTGAGGTGGGGCATCAGAATTCTACGCCGGAAGATCTGCGCGCGTTTATGGAAGGCTATCAGGAAAGATTGCGTAAGGGGTTAGTTGGTATTAGTAAAATTTCCGTGCAAACCGGGACCAGCCACGGTGGCGTGGTTAAAGCTGATGGTTCTATTGCCGAGGTTAAGCTTGATTTTGGCACATTAAATATATTGTCCGGTATCGCCCAAAAAGAATTTAGTATTGGCGGGGCAGTGCAGCATGGCGCATCCACTTTGCCGGAAGAGATGTTCCATAAATTTCCGGAAAATAATACTTTAGAGGTGCATTTAGCTACTGGTTTTCAGAATATGATGTTTGACAGCAAGTATTTTCCCGCTGATTTAAAGAATAGAATTTATGAGTGGTTAAAGATCAATGCCGCTAGCGAAAGAAAAGAAGGAGAAACTGATGATCAATTCTTTTATAAAGCGCGTAAAAAAGCATTAGGCCCTTTTAAAAAAGAAATCATGTCTTTACCTCAGGAGCTCAGGGATAAAATTGCCGCCGAGATACAGGCCAAGTTTGATTTTCTTTTTAAGCAGCTTAATGCGGTGAATAATCGCGCGCTGGTTGATAAATATGTAACTTTGAAACGGGTAATTACACGCAAGCGCGAGTCGGCTGCTGCGGTTGTGCATGACGGTGAAGGCGCGGACTAGTTTTCTACAAAGGAGATCTTATGCGTTCAGATCAAATTAAAAAAGGTTTGGAGAGAGTGCCGCATCGGGCGCTTTTACACGCTACGGGTTTATCCAAAAGAGATTTAAAGCGTCCTTTTATCGGTATCGCTTCGTCATTTACTGATCTTATTCCCGGCCATGTGGGAATGCGTGATTTAGAAAGATTTATTGAGCGCGGTGTTTGTTACGGAGGTGGCGCGCCTTTTTTGTTTGGAGTGCCGGGAATTTGCGACGGTATTGCCATGGGGCATTTGGGGATGTGTTATCCTCTAGCCTTGCGTGAAATTATCGCCGATACCATTGAAACCGTCTGTAACGCGCATCAGTTAGATGGAATTATCTGTTTAACTAATTGCGACAAAATTACTCCGGGAATGCTGATGGGGGTCGCCCGCCTGAATATTCCGGCGATTATTGTTACTGCCGGGCCAATGATCTCCGGGCATTTTAACAAAAGAAAATTAGCTTTTGTGCATGATACCTATGAAGCTATGGCCAGGGCCAAGAAAGGCGATATTTCAGCTAAAGAACTTTCCTGTTTAGAGATGGAGGCTTGTCCGGGGCAAGGTTCTTGCCAGGGTTTATATACGGCTAATACGATGGCATGTTTAACTGAAGTTATGGGTATGTCTATTTCCGGTTGCGGCACAGCTTTAGCCGGTTCAGCTAAAAAACGCAGGATTGCCCAAGCCAGCGGCGAGCGGATTATGGAGCTGGTGAAAAAGAATATTAAACCGCGCGATATTATTACCAGGAAATCTTTGGAAAATGCCATCGTCGTGGATATGGCTTTAGGCGGTTCCAGTAATACGGTTTTACATTTAATGAGCATTGCTCATGAGGCGGGGATTGATTTAGATCTAAAAACATTTGATAAAATCAGTAAAAGTGTAGCGCATATTACGGCGATTGAGCCAGCCGGCACGCATTTTATGGAAGATGTGGAGTATGCCGGGGGAATTCCTGCGGTATTAAAAAGATTAAAATCAAAACTGAATAATGTTTTAAATGTCGATGGGCAGAAAACTTTTGAAATTGTCAATCAAGCAACTATTTTTGATGAAGATGTAATTCGTCCGTTTTCTCAGGCGTATCATAAGCAGGGCGGGATTGCGGTTTTATACGGTAATATCGCACCCAACGGCGCAGTGGTCAAGCAGTCCGGAGTAAGCGCCAAGATGATGAAGTTTATCGGCCGGGCCCGGGTATTCAACCGCGAAGAAGAAGCGATGCGAGCGATCATGGATAATAAAATTAAAAAAGGTGACTGCGTTGTTATCCGTTACGAAGGGCCATCAGGCGGGCCGGGAATGCGTGAGATGCTGGCACCGACGGCGGCAATTGTCGGATTAGGCTTAAGTGATTCTGTAGCCCTGATCACTGACGGCCGTTTCTCCGGCGGAACTCGTGGCCCCTGTATCGGGCATATTTCACCGGAAGCTTCAGCTGGCGGGCCGATTGCAATTATTCGCGACGGTGATACGATTAATATCGATATCGTAAATCGTAAAATTGAAGTTAAATTAAGTAAAGTCGAAATAGAGAAAAGATTTAAGGGATGGAAGCCGGTTGAACCAAAAATTAAAACCGGTTATCTTTCCCGTTATTCTAGATTAGTTACTTCGGCAGATAAGGGGGCAATTTTAAAATAATATGGTTGGCGCCAGGATATTACTCGAGTCTTTAAAGAAATCCGGTGTTGAGGTAATCTTTGGTTACCCCGGGGGCCAGGTTCTGCCTATATTCGATCAGCTTTATGATTTTGATGTTAAATTTATTTTAACCCGTCATGAGCAGGGAGCAGCGCATGCCGCTGACGGTTATGCCCGGGCAACCGGTAAAGTGGGGGTTTGTCTGGCCACCAGTGGTCCCGGAGCAACCAATCTGGTTACAGGTATTGCTACTGCCTATATGGATTCTATTCCGATGGTCGCGATCACCGGCCAGGTCGGCACGCATTTAATTGGTAATGATGCTTTTCAGGAAGCTGATGTAACCGGAATTACCCGCCCGGTCACTAAACATAACTTTTTAGTTAAAGATGTCAAGGATTTAGCGCGTACTATTGCTGAAGCATTTTATATTGCTTCCAGCGGCCGTCCGGGGCCGGTGCTGATTGATATCCCCGTAGATGTGCAAAGGGCGGATACGGAATTTATTTGGCCGCAAGATATTAAAATACGCAGTTATCAACCGGTCTATTCCGGACATCCCGGGCAGATTAAAAAAGCGGCAAAATTAATCTCAACCAGCAAAAAGCCGATTATTTATGCTGGAGGCGGGATAATTACCTCGGGAGCGGATTTAGAACTTAAGAAATTAGCGGAAAAAATTCAGGCTCCGGTAACCACTACTTTTATGGGCTTAGGCGGTTTTTGCGGAACGCATAAATTATTTTTAGGCATGCTGGGCATGCACGGCACCGCTTACGCCAATCACGCGGTGATGGAATCGGATTTAATTATCGCCATAGGGGCGCGTTTTGATGACCGGGTAACCGGTAGATTGGACGCGTTTGCTCCGGGGGCAAAAGTTATTCATATTGATATTGATCCTTCTTCAATTAGTAAGAATGTCCGGGTGGATATTCCTATCGTCGGGGACGCTAAAAATGTTATTGATGAGCTTATCGGTCAAATCGATCAGCTTCCCGATACCGCTGAATGGCTTAAAACAGTGGAGAGCTGGAAGAAAAAATATCCGTTAATTTATAAAGATGATAGCGCGATGATCAAGCCGCAATATATTCTTGAGCAACTCTGGGATTTAACTAAAGGAGATGCGATAATTTGTACGGAAGTGGGCCAGAGCCAGATGTGGGCTTGCCAATGGTATAAATATTTAACCCCGCGGACATTTATTTCTAGCGGCGGATTAGGGACAATGGGGTTTGGATTCCCGGCGGCAATGGGAGCAAAATTAGGTTGTCCGGAGAAAGAAGTTTTTAACATTGCCGGAGACGGGTCTATCCAGATGAATATTCAGGAGTTGGGTACTTGTGTGGCCAATAAAATAAATGTGAAAGTATTAATATTTAATAATGGCTTTTTGGGTATGGTCAGGCAGTGGCAGGAATTATTCTATAAGAAACGTTATTCTTTCACGCCGATAACCAGCCCGGATTATGTTTTATTGGCGCAAAGTTATGGGGCAGTAGGGATCAAGGTAACTAAAAAATCTGAAGTAATTCCGGCATTAAAGAAAGCTATAGAGACAAATAATACAGTGTTTATTGATTTCCGTATTGAGCCAGAAGAGAATGTTTATCCGATGGTTCCGGCGGGAAAAGCGATAAACGAAATGATCGAAGGATTAGCTTAATGCGACATACGATATCAATATTAGTTGAAAATAAATTCGGAGTCTTGGCGCGTGTCGCCGGGCTTTTTAGCGCCAGAGGTTATAACATTGCATCTCTGGCGGTTAGCGAAACTTTGGATTCCTCCGTGTCTTATATGACGATTGTGGTTGAGGCTAAAGACGAAAAAGTCCTGGAGCAGATTACTAAGCAGTTAAATAAATTAATTGATGTAATTACGGTTACGGATTTTACTAAAAAAGAGCATATCGATCGTGAACTGGTTTTAGCTAAGATAAATTATACCTCTAAGGATAAGCTTAAGCTTGAGGCGATTTTTAGTAAGTTTGTGGGTAAGATTGTTCAGCATAAAGCTGATACCGCAATTGTCGAGGCGGTAGGCGATGAGCAGCAGATCAAGGTTTTGCTTGAAGAGTTGAACAAATTTGGAATTAAAGAATTAGTCAGGACAGGGAAATTAGCAATTGAATAATTAAAATAAAGGGGACGGTTCTCTTAAAAAAGAGAACCGTCCCCGAGATTTACAGCTTTGGAGGAAAAATGGCAAAGATCTACTATGACCAAGATGCGGACTTAAATTTATTAAAAGATAAAACCGTGGCTATTATCGGTTATGGCATACAAGGCCGTGGCCAATCATTATGTTTACGCGATTCCGGGGTAAGAGTGGTAGTCTCTGAAATGGAAGGCACGCCTAATTTCGAACTGGCAAAAAAAGACGGTTTTACTCCGGTCAGTGCCGCTGAGGCAGCCAAAGCCGCCGATATTATTCAGATTCTTACTCAGGATCATGTGCAGGCAAAAGTTTATCTGGATTCAATTAAGCCGAATTTAAAGAAAGGTAAGGCGCTTTGCTTTTCCCACGGGTTTAATATCCGTTTTAAACAGATCAAGCCTCCGAAAAATGTCGATGTCTTTATGGTCGCTCCCAAAGGCCCGGGAGCGTTGGTCAGAAAAATGTATGAAGAGGGCAAGGGTGTGCCTTCGTTAATTGCCATTTATCAGGATGCAACAGGCCAGGCCAAAGCTTTAGCCTTGGCTTATGCCAAAGCGCTTAAAGCCACCACTGCCGGAGTAATTGAGACGACTTTTGTCGAGGAGACTGAGACTGATCTTTTTGGCGAGCAGGCAGTGCTTTGCGGCGGCGTTAGTGAATTGATTAAAGCCGGTTTTGATACTTTAATCGATGCCGGTTATCAGCCGGAGATTGCTTATTTTGAAGTTCTGCATGAGCTAAAATTAATTACCGATCTTATTCAGGAGCGCGGAATTTCCGGGATGCGCCGGGGAGTTTCCAATACTGCCTGCTATGGTGACTTAACCCGCGGCCCAAGAATTATTACGCAGAAGACACGCAAAGAAATGCAGAAGATACTTAAAGAAATCAAATCCGGAAAATTTGCCAAAGAGTGGATTAAAGAAAATGAAACCGGACGTAAGAATTTTGACAGTTTAATGAAGGCGGGGGATGAACATTTAATTGAAAAAGTTGGTAAGCAGTTAAGGGAAATGATGCCGTGGATGAAAAAATAATTATATTCGATACAACTTTAAGGGATGGGGAGCAGGCTCCGGGGGCCTCTTTGAATCATAAAGAGAAATTGGAGGTAGCTATCGCGCTCAATGAGTTGGGAGTTGATGTGATTGAGGCGGGTTTTCCCATTTCATCTCGCGGCGATTTTGCGGCAGTGCAGGAGATTGCCAAAACAATCAAATCCTCGATTGTCTGCGGCTTGTCCCGTTCAATCAAGAAAGATATTGATGCAGCGGTAGAGGCGACTAAGCCGGCAAAACGGCCGCGCATTCATGTATTTTTAGCAACTTCGAAAATACATATGCAGTATAAGTTGAAAAAAGCTGAAGATGAAATTATCCGCTTGGCGGTTGAGTCGGTAAGTTATGCCAAAAAATTTTGCCCGGATATCGAATTTTCACCTGAAGATGCCTCGCGCACGGAAAGAGATTTCCTTTTCCAAGTAGTCGAAGCAGTGATTAAGGCAGGGGCAACTACGGTGAATATTCCGGATACGGTCGGCTATACTGAGCCGCAAGAATACGGCAGCTTGATTCAGGCAATCAAAAATAATGTCGGCAATATTGATAAAGCAGTTATTTCCGTACACTGCCATAATGATTTAGGGCTGGCGGTAGCTAATTCATTGTCGGCGGTAAAGAACGGAGCCCGTCAGGTTGAGTGCACGATTAATGGTATCGGAGAACGCGCCGGCAATGCTTCACTTGAAGAGATCGTTATGAGTATTGATACGCGCCGGGATATTTATGCGGGATTAAAGACCGGAATCATTAAGAAAAATATTTATAAAACCAGCCGCCTGGTCAGTAAACTTACCGGTTTCCTGGTTGCGCCCAATAAAGCTATCGTCGGAGGAAATGCCTTTAGGCATGAATCCGGAATACATCAGGATGGTATCCTTAAAGAGCGTTCTACTTATGAGATTATCCGCGGGGAAGATGTGGGATTTCAAGTCGAGGGCCTGGTTTTAGGAAAACATTCCGGCAGGCATGCTTTTAATGAAAGGTTGAAAAAAATAGGTTTTCATTTAAATGAAGTTCAACTGGATAAAGCTTTCGGCCGTTTTAAAGACCTTTGCGATAAAAAGAAAGATATTTTTGACGATGATCTAAGGACGATCGTTGAAGATGAGATCCGCCTGATTAAACCGATTTGGAAACTGGATAGTTTCGAGGTTTGTTCCGGAACTAAAATCAAGCCGGAAGCAAA
The DNA here is from genome assembly GCA_964362795.1 of uncultured Planctomycetales bacterium. Classification (GTDB taxonomy): domain Bacteria; phylum Omnitrophota; class Gorgyraeia; order Gygaellales; family Profunditerraquicolaceae; genus UBA6249. The sequence continues at coordinate 15,540 of CAYIFW010000017.1, forward strand.
AGTAATCTTAATTAAAAATTTAAAAAATATTTCCGGAGTTTCTTCCGGTGACGGCCCGGTGGATGCTTGTTTCAAAGCTATCGATAAAATTACCGGTTTTAAGGCAAGGCTGGATGATTTTCGCTTGGAATCGGTTACTTCCGGTAAAGATGCCTTGGGGCAGGTTAGCCTCAGGCTGAAGGTCGGCGATTTGATTAGCAGCGGCCGCGGCGCCAGCACCGATATTATCGAGGCGGCAGTTAAGGCATATATTGATGCCCTAAATAAACTAGAGAATAAATGACCTCAAAGCCAGCGCTTTACGGTTTAGTAGGTTTCCCCATCCAACATAGCCTTTCCCCTTGCATGCATAATGCGGCATTCGCTAAGTTAAAAATTAAAGCCAAATATAAATTATTTGAGCTAAAACCTGAACAGTTTAAGAGTTTCTTGGGTAGCTTAAAGAAAAAGAATATCTGCGGTTTTAATGTTACTTATCCTTACAAAGAAGAGATCCTGGGATTTTTAAACAGTAAATCTTTAGAGGTAAAAGCGATCGGCGCGGCTAATACCGTGGTTGTGGATAAGGCCGGAAAATTAAAAGGGTTTAATACTGATTGCTTGGGTTTCATCGCGCATCTTAAGGCATTAAAAGTTAAACCTAAAAGGGTAGCCATAATCGGAGCCGGAGGAGCTTCCAAGGCAGTCTGTTTTGCCTTGGTTAAGTTAAAGATTAGCGAGCTTTGCATTTACGATATTGATAAATTTAAGTCTTTGAGCCTTTTTAAAAAATTAAATTCAAATTTCGAAGCAATAAAATTTAACGTAGCCAGCCGGATTGAAGATTTAGAGATACAAAATAAAGATTTATTGGTTAATGCCTCTCCGGTTGGAATGCGCTCAGCAGACCCCTGTCTTCTTAAGTCCCAAGATTTGCATCCGGGTTTGTTTGTTTATGATCTTATTTATAATCCTTTAGAAACTAAGTTGATTGCTTTGGCTAAAGAGTGTAATTTGAATTTTTCTAATGGTTTAGGCATGTTGTTGCATCAGGGGATTTATGCTTTTAAGCTTTTTAGTAGCAGGGTTGCTCCGCTAGAGACGATGCAAGAGGCGCTTTGGAAAGCCTGCCTGCCGGCAGGCAGGGAGTAAAAAAAGGAGAAATATGATTAGTAAAATAATTGTTTTTATTTTTGGTTCCATTGTCGGCAGTTTCTTAAATGTATGTATTCATCGTATGCCTAAAAGTGAATCGGTAGTCTGGCCGCGCTCGCATTGTCCGAAATGTCAGAAAAGGATTCCTGGTTATGATAATATTCCTTTCATCAGCTTTATTCTGCTGGGGGGCAGGTGCCGTTTTTGCAAGGAGAAGATTTCTCTGCGTTATCCCTTAGTTGAATTATTGACCGCAATTTTGATGGTGGCGCTTTTTGATCATTTTGGTTTAAAATATAACTTCTTCTTGTATATGGTTATGCTTTGGGGTTTAATTATTGCCACGTTCGTGGATATTCCGCATAGGATTATTCCGGATGAAGTTTCGGTAGGAGGCATGATCATCGGTTTGATTATGGTTTCTGTAACCGGCTTTGCTTTCGACCCCGTAAAATTCTCTTTTACTCCGATGTTATGGTCTTTAAAAGGTATCATCGTAGGCGGAGGGATTATTTATCTGACCGGTGTACTTTTTGACCTGGTTTATTTTAAACTGCTCAAACGCCCGGCAATCGGCGGAGAAACCGAATCTATGGGCGGCGGGGATGTTAAGCTTTTGGCGATGATTGGCGCTTTTATGGGCTGGAAAATGGCCTTGCTTACTTTTTTTCTGGCTCCATTTTTAGGAATAGTCATTGGGATTATAAATTTAATCACCAAAAAAGATCACACTATTCCTTATGGCCCGTTTCTTTCGATAGCTGCTTTGTTATCCTTATTCTGGGGCAACAGAATAATCCAGCTAATCTTTCCTCTGACTGTCAGATAATTTAACTATGCCCGAATTAAGCCTTCGAGATCTTCTTGCTAAGAGTATATCTAAAGATAATTGGGAAAATATCGGCTTTACCAAGCGCGCCGGAGTTTTGATTCCGCTGTTTAGTGTTTATTCCCAGGACAGTTTTGGTATCGGTGATTTCGGTGATTTAAAGCTGATTATCGATTGGGCAAAATCTACCTCTAATTCCATTGTTCAGCTTTTGCCGATGAATGAAGTTGGCTCCTTATTCTGTCCTTATGATGCTTTAAGTTCTTTTGCTCTTGAACCAAGCTATATTTGTCTAAAAGATTTCCCCGCGTTAAAAGATAAAAAATTTGTTTCTGCTTCCCAGGATTCCGATTATGTCGACTACTCAGTAAAAGAAGCTAAGCTTGGCCTGCTTTGGGATGTTTACTTAGCTAGCGATTTAAGCGAAGCGGTTGATTTTGAAGAATTTCAAAAGAAAAATTTTTATTGGTTAGCTGATTTTGCGTTCTTCAAAGTTTTAAAAAAACATCATCAGGATAAGCCCTGGTATGAATGGGAGGATAAATTCAGGAGCCGCTCTCTTCTGGCATTGCAGAGTTTCCAGCAGGAGAATATTGAAGAGATTACTTTTCAGATGTGGCTGCAGTGGATTCTTTTCAAGCAGTTTAAACAGGCTAGTAGCTATGCCGCTGGAAATAACATTCTCATTAAAGGCGACCTGCCGGTTTTAGTTTCCCGCGATAGCGCAGATGTTTGGGCTCATCCGCAATTTTTTAAATTGGATTTTGCCGCCGGAGCTCCACCGGATATGTATTGCGCTAAGGGGCAGCGTTGGGGAATGCCTACTTATAATTGGGAAAATATCGCTCAAGACGGCTACCGTTACGTAAAAGAAAAATTAAAATATGCGAGTGAGTTTTATAATATTTTGCGTATCGACCATGTTGTCGGACTTTTCCGGATCTGGAGTATTCCCTATCAGGAGCTCCAGGAGAATCAGGGATTAAATGGATTTTTTGATCCGCTTGATGAGCGGCTCTGGAGCCAGCACGGTAGAAATATCTTAAACGTTTTGGTGAAAAACACCAAGATGTTGCTTTGCGCCGAGGATTTAGGGGTAATTCCTAAATGCTGCACGGATACTTTACAGGAATTTGGCATACCCGGCAATGATGTTCAGCGTTGGGTCAAGGATTGGAACGGGCGGCATGACTTTCTCTTGCCTGGCCAATATCGGGCCTTAGCGGTAGCCATGCTTTCGACGCATGATACGACTAATTGGCAGGCCTGGTGGCAGTATGAAGCCGGGACGGTGGACGCGGATTTATTTACGAGAAAATGTTTTGATCGAAAAATAGAATTTACTCAAGTGAGTCAAAAGCTTTTTGATCCTGACCTTTCTTTTTATGGCCGCCTGCGTTGGAGAAAAGAGATTGCTAGCATCGATAAGTTGTTATGGGAGCTGGGTAAAAACAGGGAGGAAGTCGGAGATTTTATTGAGCTTTATGAAAATACTTATGCCGAAAAAGAGAAGCTGTGGAAAATTCTGGATTGCCGTGGAATAATGCAAGAGGAGCCAACTCCGGAGTTATTAGCTAAGGTAACCCAGTTTATCTTAGGTTCCCAGGCAATCTTTTGTATTAATTCTATTATCGATTATTTAGGTTTAGTAGATATATTCCCCGGGGATTCCTATCGGTGTCGTATCAATGTTCCGGGTACAATCCGGCCGCAAAACTGGTCGCTGCGTTTGCCGCTTAGCCTGGAGAAAATGCTGGCTCTTCCGCTCAACAAGAAAATCCGCAAAATGGTTACGGATTCGGTAAGAATTTAATTTAAAATATAAATATATGGGGACAATCCAAGGCGCAAAATATTATATCACTAAGAGCATGGGCAAGGCAATCATGGATTATGGGATGATTGTTGACGGAGATAAAATCGCGGTAGCTATTTCCGGAGGCAAGGATAGCCTGACCCTGCTTAAATTCCTGAAGGACAGGCAGAAATTTGTGCCGATCAAATATGAACTCTTGGCGGTGCATGTGGATATGGGTTATCCCTGTCATCATCCGAAGATCTTAAGTGAATATTTTAAGAAAATCGGCGTAGAATACCATATTGAGAAAATAGATATCTTAAAGGGCAAGAGTCGTAAGGATATTTCTTGTTTCTGGTGTTCCTGGAACCGGCGTAAGGCGCTTTTTGAGGTAACTAATCGTTTTAAGTGTACCAAGCTTGCTTTAGGCCACCATAAGGATGATATTATTGAAACCACGCTGATGAATATGTTTTTTAACGGTGAAATCTCCTCAATGAATCCCAAGCAGGTGCTTTTTAAAGGGGCAATCACGATTATCCGGCCGCTGGCTTATGTCGATGAAGATTTGATTGTCAAGATAGCTAAGGAGCTTGAATTTCCGCATCATAAATGTACTTGCCCGAATTCGATTACCTCTAAACGGACTAAGATTACTGAGATTATCAAGGATTTGAAAAAAGACTGCCCGGATATCAAGACTAATATCTTTAGAAGTATTAAGAGGATAAGGCCGGAGTATTTACTTTAAGAGTAATGTTTCTAGTGCTATACTAATAAATTATGGAACTCCTTGCGATTTTATTATTCTTGGTGATTGGCGCTTTGCTGATTGGGATCGTGCTTAAGATATCCTCGCAGGTCAATGAGCGCTTAAATCAGATGAATCAGTCTCTCCAGGAGGCCAATAAAATTATCGGGGTAAACTTAGGTAATGCTACGAGCGCCTTCGGTAATGTTAAAGAGCAGTTAGGAAAATTAGAGCAGACTAACCAGCAGATCATCGCGATAAGTAAGGATATTTCAAGCCTTCAGGAGCTCCTGCGCGCCCCGAAATTCAGGGGAGCCATGGGTGAAACTTTCCTGGAAAATTTACTTTCCCAAGTCCTGCCCAAAGAGCATTATCAGGCCCAGTACCATTTTAAAAGCGGCGATGCCGTGGATGCGGTTATCCGGCTGGGAGAACGCTTGGTTCCGGTAGACGCTAAATTCAGTTTAGAAAATTTTCAGAAGATGCTTGAGGCCTCCGATGAAGCGCAAAAAGAATCCTTCCGTAAGAAATTCATTCAGGATATAAAAAACCGCATTAACGAAATCTCGGTAAAATATATTTTACCGGCGGAGAATACTTATGATTTTGCTTTGATGTATATCCCGGCGGAGAATGTTTATTATGAAGTCATTATCAAAGAAGACATTTTTTCTTATAGTATGTCCAAAAAAGTTATCCCGGTTTCTCCAAATACCTTTTATGCTTATTTGCAGGTAATTTGTTTGGGCCTGCGAGGTTTAAAAGTCGAAGAGAATGCTAAAGTGATCTTAAAAAGTTTAAGCGCGCTTTCTATTGAAACTGATAAATTCAAAGAAGATTTTAATCTACTGGGCAATCACCTGGTAAATGTTAATACTAAATATAACGACGCGCAGAAACGCTTTGAAAAAGTTTCGCAGCGCCTGATAAATATTCAGGATACTAAGCAGCTAGAGTAAATTGGTGGAAATCGATGACGCCTTATAATCCATTAGAAAAATTCGCTTTAGCTTCGGTAACTGCGGCTTTTAGTAATCGAGCCGACGGAAATATGTCTTTAGCTTACGGGCCTGCCAAAGGTTCTGCGGCAAATCGCAAAAAATTTCTTGATTCTATCGGTATTGATTGCCGGTCGCTGGTTTGCGCTAAGCAGGTGCACGGAAAAAATGTTGAGTATGTAAGCGAACAAGATAGGGGAAGAGGCTCTTTGGATTATGCCAGTTCCCTGGCCGATACGGACGGGTTTTTTACCGATAAAAAAGGAGTACCGGTTGCGATATTAACTGCGGATTGCCTGTCAGTTTTTATTTATGACCCTAAAAAGCCGGCGATAGCAATTTTGCATGCCGGATGGCGCAGTACGGAGCAGAATATTTGCGGCGAAGGAATCAGAGTTATGCAGCAGAAATTCGGCAGCCAGCCGCAAAGGATGCTGGTAGGGTTCGGACCGTCAATTCGTTCCTGTTGTTTTGAGGTCGAGAAGGATTTTAAAAGCAATTTCCCCTTCGGCTTAATTAACCGGGATGGGCGTATTTTTATGGATCTGTCTTTAGTTAATCAGCAGCAGTTAGTTAGTGCCGGGGTCAGAGAAGAGAATATTTTTGATCCGAAAATTTGCACCTTTACCGAAAATGGCAATTATTTCTCTTTTCGTAAAGAAGCCCAAGCTGCCGGCCGCATGGTTTCAGTGATAATGCTTAAATGATCACTAAATATACCTTAGAATTTATTTTACATTCTCGAGACAGCTCGTCGAAAATGATTAAAAGCTCGCTGGCTGAATTTGGCAATGAATTAGTAGTTAGTCCGGATTCAGGCAAGCAGGAAAGCTGCGATTATAAGATAAATATGATTACTGAGGATCCCACCCTGGTTTTTGACCTCTGTTCACAGTTGGGTAGGATCAGGTCGGTTAAAGTGCACGAGGGCCTGCTATGATTAAAACCGGGTATGTCGTTGTTTTAGTTACGGCAAGCAATAAAAAAGAGGCGCAAAAGATAGCCGCAGGACTAATTGGCGCCAGGTTAGCCGCCTGCGTTAATATTATCGCTAAAATTGATTCTTTATTTTTTTGGGAAGGCAAGATCGACAAAGCCCAAGAGTATTTATTAATTATTAAATCTAAGCAGGAAAAATTGCCCAAGATTATTAAATTGGTTAAATCTTTACACAGTTATAAAGTACCGGAGATTATTGCTTTGGCGATAATTGCCGGCAGCCAGTCTTATTTGAGGTGGATTGATGAATCTGTTAGGTAGCCCGTTTGATTTTTTAATTGCTTTTTTCGGTGGGTTTCTGGCCAGCCTTACTCCGTGTGTTTATCCGCTTATTCCGATTAGTGCCGGTTTCATCGTCGGTAATGCTCAGCATTCAAAAAGCCGGGGATTTTTTTTAAGCCTAGCTTATGTTACCGGCATCGCCATTACTTATTCAGCTTTGGGGATTCTGGCCGTATTGACCGGTAGTATTTTTGGTAGGCTTAGTTCTAATCCGCTAGTTATTCTGGTTTCAGGGGTAATTATATTATTTTTTGGTTTTTTCATGTTCGATTTATTGCCGATTAATTTTATCTCTAATTTAAAACTTCCGGCATTTAAAAAGGGCAACTATCTGTCGGCTTTAGTATTTGGACTGGTTTCTGGACTCATAATTTCGCCTTGTCTTACGCCGATTTTGGCTTCTATTTTGGCCTATGCCTCGGTTACTAAAAATGTATTTTACGGAGCGTTTTTATT
>CAYIFW010000018.1:0-17130 GCA_964362795.1 uncultured Planctomycetales bacterium
CCCGGATGCTATATCTTCAGCAGTAAAGGTAAGGATTACCAATAATGCCGATGCCTCAGTAACCGATAGGTCAGACACCAACTTTAAAATCACCGGTGCCTTTATCTTAACCAGCCCCAATGGCGCTGAGCAATGGACAGTAGGCACAGCGCAGACGATTACCTGGACGCGCACCGGAACTATTGCCAATGCCAAATTAGAATACTCTACTAACGGCGGAACAACCTATCCTTATATCATTGTTGCTTCTACTCCGGGTGCAGGTTTAAGTTATTCCTGGGTTTCCATACCGGATACAGTATCTACTACCTGCAGAGTAAAGATTTCCGATGCCTCGGATGCGAGTGTTTTCGCTGTTTCCAGCGCTAACTTTGCAATTAGAGGCGGATTCACTATCACCGCTCCCAATGGCGGTGAGGTCTGGACCGTAGGTACTTCTCAAAATATAACCTGGACTACTGTGGGTTCAGTGGGTAGTGTGAAATTAGAATACTCAACCGACGGAGGGACTACATATCCGAACACCATTATTGCCACTACCTCTAATACCGGAAGTTATGCCTGGACCGTCCCGGATGTGATTTCCGCGACCCTAAAAGTGAAAGTAAGCGATGTAAATAATAGCCAAGCTTTTAAAACCTCTAGTAATAATTTTAAGATTAGAGGGGCTTTAACTATCACCGCTCCTAATGGAGGAGAACAGTGGGTAGTGGGAACTAATCAAAATATAACCTGGGCCACCACCGGCACCATTGCCAATGTAAAGTTAGAATATTCTACCAATGGTTTCTTGGATGAACTGCAGACAGTTTTAATTATCGCTTCTACGCCGAATACTAATTCTTATGTATGGACTATCCCTGATGCCATTAGCAGCACAGTGAAAGTGCGCCTTACTAATGTGACAGATTCCACCGTTTATGATTTGTCGAATGCCAACTTTACGATCAAGGGTTCAGTTACCCTAACCTCACCCAACGGCGGGGAAACCTGGATTGTCGGTGAAAACCGCAACATCACCTGGACGCGCACCGGTTCCTTTGCCAATGTAAAATTAGAATACTCTACTAATGCTTTTTTAAACGAACTGCAGACTACAGTAATCACTGCCTCTACCCTGGCTTCGCCTTTAACTTATGCCTGGACAGTCCCGGATGCCATCGGGACTAATCTTAAGGTAAGAATTTCTGATGCCGCGAATGCTACTGTAACCGGTGTTTCTAACACTGCTTTTATTATCAAAGGTAAACTTCTTTTAACTGCCCCTAACGGCGGAGAAATCTGGAGGGTAGGAGAAAGCAGAAATATTACCTGGACCAAGACCGGCACCATTGCCAATGTCGTATTAGAATATTCCACTGATGGCGGCTTAACTTACCCTAATCTAATTATTGCTTCTACGGATGCTACCACCGGCGCTTATGCCTGGATTGTCCCGGATGCCATTGGGACTACTTTACGCGTTAAGATTACCAATGTTGCAGATAGTAGTGTAAATAACACCTCTAACGCCAATTTTGAAATTAAGGGTTCATTAACCCTTACATCTCCCAATGGCGGAGAGGTCTGGACCGTGGGTAGCGCTCAGCCAATTACCTGGACCAAGAGCGGCACCATTGCCAATGCGAAATTGGAATACTCTACTGACGGCGGGGTGCTTTATCCCAATGTCATTATTGTCTCTACACCCGCAGCTGCAGGCAGTTATAGCTGGACTATACCTGATGCTATTTCCTCTACAGTAAGAGTAAAAATTACCAATACGGCAGATGCCACTGTGTCGAGTACTTCCAACGCTAATTTTAAGATTGCCGGCACTTTAACTGTTACCGCACCCAATGGAGGTGAATCCTGGATTATTGGCTCTTCCCAAAATATCACCTGGACCAAGACCGGCTCAATTGCTACGGTAAAATTAGAATATTCTACTGACGGAGGCGCCACTTATTCTAATCTGATTGTTGCTTCTGTAGATGCTACCACTGGCACACCTTATGCCTGGACAATACCGGATGTACCTTCCACTACAGTAAGAGTAAAGATTACCAATAATGCGGATAGCGCAATTTTTGATACCTCTGATGCGAATTTTAGAATCAGAGGTTCCTTTACCTTGACCTCACCCAATGGGACTGAGATCTGGATTGTGGGTGAATCTCGCAATGTTACCTGGACAAGGCAGGGTTCAATTCCTTATGCAAAATTAGAGTATTCTACTAACGGCGGAATAAGTTATCCCAATCTTATAGTTGCTTCTACTTCGGCTGCGGCTTTAAGTTATGCCTGGACGGTTCCTGATGCCATTGGCACTCAAGTTAAGGTTAAGATTACCGACGCAAACGATGTTACGGTTTACGACGAATCCAACGCTAACTTTAAGATTAAGGGCTCACTCATACTGACTTCTCCTAATGGCGGCGAGGTCTGGGTTGTCGGCCAGAGTAGAAACATCACCTGGACAAAAACAGGCACCATTGCCAATGTGAAATTGGAGTATTCTACCGACGCAGGAACCACATACCCTAATGTGATTATTGCTTCTACCGACGCAACGCTGGGCAGTTATGCTTGGACGGTAGCAGATGCCATTGGCACGGCCTTGAAAGTAAAGATTACTAATTTAGTTGATGCAACTGTTTCTAGTGCCTCTAACGCTAACTTTGAAATCAAAGGTGCCTTGGTTTTAACTGCCCCCACAGGCGGAGAAACCTGGTCGGTAGCCTCTTCACGCAACATCACCTGGATCAGAACGGGTTCCATTGCCAATGTGAAATTAGAGTATTCTACCGACGGAGGTTTAAGTTATCCTAACCTAATTATCCTTTCTACCTCTGCAGCAGCCGGTAGTTATACCTGGACAATACCCGATGCAATCGGAACACAGGTAAGAGTAAAAATTACCAATGCCTCAGATGCCACTGTGTCGAGTACTTCCAACGCTAATTTTAAGATTACCGGTTCTTTTACGGTTACTTCTCCTAACGGCGGCGAGGTATGGATTGTGGGAGGAGTCCTCAACATCACCTGGACCAAGACCGGTTCTATTGCCAATGCGAAATTGGAATACTCTACCGACGGCGGAGTAACTTATCCTGTGGGTAACGTAATTACCGCATCCATCCCGGCTAATTTAGGAAGTTATAGCTGGACCATTCCCGATAATATCAGCACCACTGTTAGGGTAAAAATAACCGACCTTTCCGATTCTGCGGTTTTCGATGCCTCAGATGCCAACTTTAAGATTGCTGGTTCGTTTACCCTGACCGCTCCCAACGGAGGCGAAAAATGGTCTATTGGTTCAATCCAGGCGGTTACCTGGACCAAGACAGGTTCTATTGCCAACGCAAAGTTAGAATATTCCAAAGACGGAGGGGCTACTTATCCTTATGTGATTATTGCCACTACTCCGGCGGCGAATCTCAGTTATAACTGGACTATACCGGATAATCCCAGTCTTACCTGCCGGGTAAGGGTAAACGATGTTTCTGATTCTACTGTTTTTGCTGCATCCAATGCCAACTTTAAAATTAAAGGTTCTTTCAATCTAACCTCACCCAACGGAGGCGAGGTCTGGGTGGTGGGAGAGACGCGCAATATTACCTGGACGACCTTAGGTTCGATCGCTAACGTAAAGTTAGAATATTCTATTGATGGGGGTTCGACTTATCCCAATACCATTGTGTTTACCACGCCCAATTCCGGCTCGTATTCCTGGACTATCCCTGATAGTATCGGCACTACTTTAAGAGTGAAGATTACTGATGTCACTGATCCTGACGCTACAGCTACCTCTGGTGCTAATTTCAAGATAAGAGGAAACATTACTGTAACTGCTCCCAATGGCGGTGAGGCCTGGGTAGTTGCTTCTACGCAGAGCATCACCTGGAGCAAAGTGGGCTCGATTGCCAATGTTAAGATAGAATATTCTACCGACGGCGGTCTTACCTATCCTGTGGGAAATCTGGTTGCTGCTTCAGTAGACGCTACTACAGGCACTCCTTTTGTCTGGACTATTCCGGATGCGATTTCTACCACGGTAAAAGTAAAAGTTACTAATACTGTAGATGCTACGGTATATGATGAGTCTAATAATAATTTTATTATCCGCGGCGGCTTTACCTTAACCAGCCCAAATGGCGGTGAAAAATGGTCAGTAGGCACATCCCGGACGATTACCTGGACTACCTTTGGCACTATTGCTAATGTCAAATTAGAATACTCTACCGACGGAGGTTTAAGTTATCCTGTAGGTAATGTGATTATTGCCTCTACCCCTAATGTGGGTTCGTATAATTGGACTATTCCTAATAATACCTCTGCAACCTGCAGGGCGCGTGTCTCTAATGCTGCTGACCCAGGTAGTTATGATACCTCGGATGCCAATTTCAAGATTATGGGTGGATTTACTATCAGCGCTCCCAACGGCGGAGAAGTTTGGGTGGCGGGCTCAAGCCAGAATATTACCTGGGCTACCGCAGGAACAGTGGCCAATGTTAAATTAGAATATTCTACTAATGGCGGCGCTACTTATCCGAGTATAATTACTGCTACCGCGCCCAATACTAATTCCTATGCCTGGGTAGTGCCGGACGCCATTTCTACTACTGTAAGGGTAAAAGTTTCTGATGCTTCGGACGCCGATGCTTTTGGAACGTCGGCTGGAAACTTTAAAATAAGGGCTGGTTTTACCTTAACCAGCCCTACCGGCGGCCAAGCCTGGGTAGTGGGAAGTGTGCAGAATATCACCTGGACTACTTTTGGAACAGTAGCCAATGTAAAATTGGAATACTCTATTGACTCCGGGGCTACTTATCCGAATGTCATTATTGCTTCGCTGTTGAATAGCGGAACCTATGCCTGGACCGTCCCTGATGCTATTACTACTGCGGCAAGAGTAAGGGTTTCGGATGTGAATGATGCTACTGCTATGGCTGCTTCCAACAGCAACTTTAAGATTCAGGGTTCCTTGGCTATTACTTCGCCTAACGGCGGCGAACAATGGACCGTAGGTTCGGTAAGGACCATTGCCTGGGACAGGATAGGCTCGATTTCTTTTGTGAAGCTTGAATTTTCCACCGACGGCGGCGCTATTTACGCGCCTATTGTTGCCTCAACGTCTAATACAGGAAGTTATGCCTGGACCATACCGGATAATATTTCTACGACAGTAAGGGCGCGTGTTTCTGACATCAATGATGCCACAGTAAATGCTACCTCGGCGGCTAATTTTAAGATTCAAGCCGGCTTTACGCTGACTTCGCCAAACGGAGGCGAGAACTATCTGGTAGGAAGCAGCCAGAATATCACCTGGACTACGCAGGGAACAGTGGGTTTCGTAAAGTTGGATTACTCTGTAGATGGAGGAGTAACATTCCCATATATAATTACCACTTCTATTTCTAATTCAGGGACTTACTCCTGGACGGTCCCGGATAGCGTTTCTGGTTCTGTGCAGGTGCGGGTGAGTAATACTATGGATGTTACATCCTACGATACTTCCAACGCCAACTTTAGAGTCCGCGCTACCTTTACTTTAACTTCGCCTAATGGCGGACAACAGTGGTTGGTAGGTGCCACGCAGAATATTACCTGGACTACGGTGGGAACATTGCCAAGCGTAAAATTAGAGTATTCGCGCGATGGTTTCTTAACAGATAAGCAGATAATTAATGCCGCTGCTGCGGCTACGGGTTCCTATGCCTGGACTATTCCCGATGCCATTTCTAATACAGTAAGGGTGCGCGTTTCCGATCCTAATGATGTCGGCGCATATAAAGATTCTAATTCCGATTTTAGGATTACTGCCAGATTTACAGTAACTGCGCCGAATGGCGGTGAAAAATGGGATGTAAATTCCGCTCAAAATATTACCTGGACCTGGTCAGGTAGCGTGCCTCAGGTTAAAATAGAGTATTCTACAAATGGAGGCGCGACTTACCCGAATATTGTCGCCGCAACCAATAATACCGGTTCATATCCGTGGGTTGTGCCGGATACCATCAGCGCGGCATTTAAAGTGAAAATTTCTGACCTTGCGGATTCTACTGCCTACGATGTTTCCGATGCGGATGCAAAAATCCGCGCCAAATTTACCGTTTCTGCTCCTAATGGAGGAGAAGTTTGGACGGTGCAGGATGTCCGAAGTATCACCTGGGCTACCATAGGGACAGTAGCCAATGTGAAATTAGATTATTCTACCGACGGCGGAACGAGTTTTTCGTACGCCATTAGCGCTTCTGTAGTTAATACCGGCACTTATGCCTGGACTATTCCCGATGCTATTTCTACAACGGCAAGAGTAAGGGTGATGAGTACCACCGATAGCGATGCTTTTGATGCTTCAGATGTAAACTTTAAGATTCGCGGTGCCTTTACAATTACCGCTCCCAACGGCGCAGAATTATGGCGGATTAACCAGGCCAATAACATCACCTGGACTACGACCGGAACAATTCCTACTGTAAAGTTAGAGTATTCCACCGATGGCGGCCTAACTTATCCTAATACCATTGTTGCTTCGGTTGCAAATACCAACACTTATGCCTGGATTATACCCGATAGCCCTACGGCTTCCGCCCGCGTGCGTATAACGAATACAGCGGATACAATAGTCTATGATGACTCCAATGCCAATTTCCGCATCCAGGGTTTCTTTACTGTAACTTCACCCAACGGCGCTGAGGCCTGGATAGTGGGAACTGCCCATAGTATTACCTGGAACTGGGGTGGTACGATTCCCTTTGTGAAAATCACTTATTCTAAGGACAGCGGTTTGACATTTCCAGATGTGATTAATGCCTCTGCACCCAATGGTTCAGGTGGCGGAGGAAGTTATTCTTATAATTGGACAATTCCCGATGATATTTCTAAGACTGTGCGAGCAAAAGTTGAAGATCCTAACGATAATACTGTTTATAGCATCTCAAATAGCGACTTTAAAATTCGCGGTAACTTTGTGCTGACTGCGCCTAATGGCGCTGAGCGCTGGGTAACTAACGAAAGCCGCACGATTACCTGGACTACCACTGGAACCGTTCCCAATGTAAAATTGCAGTATTCTAAAGATAATTTTGTTGCCAATGTAAATACCATCGCTGCCTCTGTAGCAAATGCTAATTCATATGCCTGGGCCATACCCAATGACCGTTCAACCACGGTTAAGGTGCGAGTGCTGGATGCTGCCGATGATACGGTTTACGATGCCTCAGATGCTGACTTGAAGATTGACTATTACACGATTAACTGGACTTTGCGGGACTTATTAACTAATGAACCATTAACCAATCTTTCCGTGGTAGAGAAAGATACGGTCACTGCTGCCATTCTTAATTGGCAGGGAGCAGGCTTGACTTCACCAGTTGTTCACGATACCGTTTATGGTTTCTGGACTTCTACCTGGTCTTGTCCGGGATATGGAGATAAGGCACAGAATTACGTAGCTAACTCTGACCAGAGTTTTACTTTATTTATGGAAACCACTGCTATTCATATTTGGCGTTCCTATTCTGAGTTTGCTTATAATGCCTCTGGTGACCGATTAGATGTAAGTTCCTGGTTAGAAAGAGATGGTGGTGTAGTTACAGGCGCGGTTTCTGTGAAAATTGACGTCTACGATGCTGGGACGCTCATTAAAACTCTTACCTCATCTACTCCTAATACTGCAGGTTTCTTTAATATTAGCTGGACTCCTACCGGCCTGGTAGCAGGTAAAGTTTATACTACTATAACCGAGATTACCAACGCATCAAGCGCTAAATTTAAGACGCCCGGTTCTTTTGAAATTACCACTGCCAAGCGGCTCGAAGAGATGCAGGCAACGGTTAATTCTGTTCTGGATAAGCCGATATCTGTAGTTAGCGCGGAAATACAGACAACCTTATCTGCCCAGACAGCCGTCATAAACCAAAAGATGACTGAGCAGACAGCTATAATTCAAACCGCTACTAATAATATGCAGACGGTAATTCAAACTGCTATGGTTAGTTTTGAAACTAAAGTGAATAAGTCGGTTGCTTTATTAGAATCAAGCGCTACTACCGCGGAGACGGCAGCAGGGCTCCTGGAGACCACTGCCAAAAAATACTCCTGGAAAGCTATGGTTTCTCCTAATCCGGCATTAAGCGGAGATATAGTTACGGTAACTGCCCAGGGTATGCCCGGATTAGCTCCATTGCTTAAAGTTTACAGCTGGGATAACAAAACTATTTTAGATAATGTACATCTAACAGAAACAAGCGGAGGAGTCTATAATTATGAATTTGAGGTAGATAAACGTTTTACCGCAGGCAAGGCTTATACCTATGTAATCACTGAACAGAGTACTGCAGGTATGGTTTCTGGATCCGGAATGGTAGAAAGTATGAGTATGACGACTATCGCTGGTTTAGCCGCAGCCGCTCCCGGTGCGGAAAGGGCGGCGAAAAAGGCCCTAGATGCAATTGAGGCCGTAGCGGCGGTGTTAGTTTCTAAGGAGCCGATGAACATTGCTCTTACCCTAAAGAACCTTAAGGAATCTGTGGATGCCCTTCCTGAAGCTATGGCCAAGGAAGGCCCTTCTGCGCGTTTAAATCAGGTGGTCAATGATATTTCCGACCGCCTCAAAGCATTGGTGGGCGAAGAGGGTTATAATTTAGGCGCCTTGTTGGAAGAGGCATTGAGTGATTCGCCTACGATTAAAGAGTTACGCGGTAAAACCGATGCGATTAATTCAGTAGTCGATCTTTTAAACCAACTTTTTGAAGCTAAATTTGGCGGTAAGGATACGCCGATTGTTTCCACATCGCTTTTACCGGGCAGTGTTAAATTTCGGATTATGGCAGTTAACCCTTCTAAGATTAAAGCGCAGAAGGTTAAGATTAAAAATTATCTGCCTGAAGAGGTGAAACCCAAAGATATTGCGGACTTAGGCGGCTTGGAGTTGGAGTATGATTCGGAGAAATCCATTTATTATGCGTATAAATCCGAATTGGAACTTTCGCCCGGAGAGGTGCGTGTATTCGAAATAGATGTTGAGGATATCTGGGTTATCCAAGAGAAAGAACTTGATAATTTAAAGAAACGCACAAATGGTATTCTAGATAAACTGCAGAAGACAGAATATTATGAAAAGGCCAAAGAGATAGCTGATACGATTAACCAGAGTTTAGGTGAAATAGCCACTACTCAAAAAGATGACTCAGTCAGCCGTGAACAGCACATTGGCATATATCGTCAGAACCTCTTGATCTTAAAACAGATTAAAGAAGATATCGGACGAATGGAGAAAATTCTGGTTACTGCCGGAGGGCCGGCTTCTCCTGAAATGTTATCTAAGACTAGGATTAAAGCAGATGAACCTACTAAGACCATGACTTGGATATTGGTATTTGTGATTATTATCTTTATCGGACTCTTAACCGGAGTTCTTTTCTTTACCTGGCATCGCCAGGCACGCTTAACCCGCGAGGAACTTTTATCTGCTAAAGAAGCTGCCTTTGGCGAATCTGACTTAAAAGAAGATCAGCCAAACCAAGACGAACCAACCAAGAAAGAATAAATGCTTTTTGATGTAATTGTCTTAAGCCCGCGAGAAGTTATCTTCGAAGGACAAGCCAAAAGTGTTATTTTGCCCGGTGAATCCGGGGTTTTCGAAGTCTTGCCTTTCCATAAACGCCTTCTTAGCCGTTTAATCTCCGGAAAATTATTTATTGACGAGAAAAGCTTCCCTGTAAAAAGAGGGATAGTCAAGGTGAGTCAGAATAAAGTCACTATAATTGTTGAAGAAAGATAATTAGTGTTATAAAATATGTTCTAAGGGTATAGCTAGGAAAGGTTTATAAAGAGAATGAGCCGCAATTTATCACTGGTAATAATTTTTTGTCTTTGTATTCTGGGGCCTTGCGCGGTTTTTGCTGCCGGGACATTTTCCAGTATTACCGCTTTAGGCAGGAATCCTTCGAGCGCGCCTAAAATTTTTACGGCGATGATTATTGCTTTGGTTTTCGCGCAGTCTTTGGCGATTATTGCGATGTTGATTGTTTTTCAACTTTTTAGTTCTACTTAAAAGGGAGATTTGACATGTTGATTGTTTCTGCAATTTTATTCCTAGTATTGATTTTTTTAGGAATGATATTTTTATTAAATCGTGTTTTTAGAGAAAATGTAACTGAAGCCACAAAGCATCTTGATGAATTAAACCGTAATTATTCCGAAAAAGAAGAAAAGCTTAATCGGCAGCTTGAAGAAGCAAAAATAAAATCACAAAATATCATCCGGGAAGCTCAAACCGAAGCGGAGAGATTAAGAACGCAGAATATCAAAGATACGGAAAGCCAAAGAGATACGATTATTAACCAGGCGCGTTCCCAGAGCGAAACGATAATTCAACAGGCGGATAAATCGCGACAAGCGCTTATTGCAGAGCTAGAAGTCAGGATTCAGAAGGAAGCGATTAATAAGGCCTGCGAATTAATGCAGGTGACTTTGCCGGAGAAATTCCGGCAGGATGTGCATCTGTATTGGGTTAAGGAATTACTGGAAGACGGATTTTCTCAATTAAAACATTTAAAATTCCCCGACGATATCAATGAAATTAAGGTAACCTCGGCATTCGCTCTAACCGAGGAGCAGCGTAAAAGCCTAGCTAAGAAAATCAAAGAAGTCCTCGGCCATGACGCTCAAATAAAAGAGGAAACTGAAAGCAAAGTGGTTGCCGGTTTAATTATCAGCATCGGAAGTTTGGTTTTAGATGGAAGCCTGAAGAATAAGATTGAAGAGCAGGCCAAAAATACAAAATAATCCGCGTTGAATAAATAATAAGATCGGAGCAAGCTTTGAAGTTTGAAGTAAGAGAAGTCGGCAAGGTTAAGTCGGTACGTAAATTTATTGTTATGGCTTTAGGGCTTCCGTCTTGTGTTAACGGCCAAATTGTCGAGTTTGCCAACGGCACCTGGGGCTTGGTGATGGGATTTACCGAAGATAAGGTTCAGATTCTAGTCTTAGGGGATGCGACATCAATCCGCGCCGGGGATGAAGTTTATAATAAAGGTAAATCTTTAAATTTGCCGGTGGGAGAGGGATTTATCGGACGGATGGTTAACGGGCTTTGCCAGCCGCAGGATGATCAGGGGCCGATAGAAACTAAAGAATATTATCCGGTATTTAAAGTTGCTCCCGGAGTTATGGAGAGGGCTCCGGTTAAGGAATCTTTAGAGACGGGAACTTTAATCATTGACGCGATTATTCCGATTGCTAAGGGGCAGCGGCAGCTTTTTATCGGAGACCGTCTTACGGGTAAAACCACAGTAGCTCTGGATGCGATATTAAATCAAAAAGGTAAAGATGTTATTTGTATTTACTGTTGCATCGGGAAGCCATTTTCCGCGCTGGTAAAAATTGTTGATACTTTAAAGGAACATGATTGCCTTAAATACACTAGTATCGTTACGGGTGTGGCGTCATTATCTCCGGGAGAACAGTATCTTGCTCCTTACACTGCCTGCATGTTGGGAGAATATTTTATGCAGAATGGCCGGGATGTGCTGGTGGTATTTGATGACCTGACTAAGCATGCCTGGGTTTACCGGCAGATATCTTTGCTCTTAGAACGGGCTCCGGGAAGAGAGGCATATCCGGGAGATATATTTTATATTCATTCTCAGCTTATGGAACGCGCCGGTTACCTTAAAGCGGAATTAGGAAACGGCTCGATGACTTTTCTGCCAATTGTCGATATTCTTCAGGGGGATGTCACCGGTTATATTTCAACGAATCTTATTTCCATGACCGACGGCCAGCTATATTTTTCGACTAGCTTGTTTAACCGGGGTTTTAAACCGGCGATTGATTTCGGTCTTTCCGTATCGCGTATTGGTAATAAAGCGCAATGGCCGGCAATGCGGGAGTTGAGTAAGACTTTACGTTTGGACTATCTTCAATACAAAGAACTTCTCCAGATGACCCAGTTGCGTACCAGCGGCCTTTCCAAAGAAGCAGAATTAAAGTTGGCCCGCGGCGCGGTAATGAACCAGCTGATTGTTCAGGATAAGAATAAGCCGGTGGTTATCGAGGAGCAGATAGTTTATCTTTACGCTTTAAACCGCGGTATTTTGGATAATTTATCCGAAACTCAGTTAAAGAAGTTCAGGCAAGACGCTTTTGAAACTATAAATCAACGTTATCCTGATTTTTGCCGGGATGTGCGCGCCAAACAGGAACTAACCGCTGAGATTAAAGAAAAATTAGACGCCTGTTTCAAGGAATATTTTGTCCAGCTGGTAAAATAGAATTAACTCCTAGATGAAGACACTTTCAAATTTAAAAAAAGATATCGAATTCAATCAGGGGCACGCTTCTTTAATTGAGGCGCTGAAAAATATCGCGGTAGCCCAGTTTAAGATCCATGAACAGAAACTTAAATCATTTGAGAAGTTTATTCTTATGGCGGAGGATTTTTTTGCGCTGATCGTTATCAATAATATTAACCATCCTTTTTTAAACCCCCGGAAAGGGATTTTGGCGGTGGTGGCGGTAACTTCTGACAGCGGACTGCTCGGCGGGCTGAATCTTAAGGTGATTAATCAGGCTTTGGCGGAGCTAGAGAAGGCCCCGGGTAAACTTATTGTAATCGGGGAATGCGGAAAAAATTATCTTCGCGAAACTAAAGTTTCTTTTGTCTCTTTCGGAGGCGTTAATGATGAAGCCCGTTATGTCCAGGCTATGCAGTTGAGGGATTATTGCCTGGATAAGGTTTTGGAAGGCACATTCGGGTCTTTAAAAATAGTTTATCCGCATCCGGTTTCATTTACGGTGCAGCGGGTGGAAACTGTAACGATTTTACCGTTTACATCGACGCGTAAAGTTAATGTTTCTCGCGGCGATTTAATTTTAGAGTCAAGCCCGGCGGATATCGCCCAATATTTAATCTCGGTTTGGATCGGGCAGAAATTTTATGATATTTTCGGGTTAAGCCGGCTGTCGGAATTTGCGGCGCGTTTCGTTCATCTGGAAGAGAGCTCGCAGAAGCTTAAGGATATCGAGAAGAATTTAAAACTGCAATATTTCCGGGTCAGGCATGAGGTTATCGACCGGAATATGCGCGAACTTTTTAGCGCCAGGTTATTATACGCTTAAATAAAAATTAATATGACCGATAATAAATTAGGCAAAATAGTTTCAGTCCAGGGCCCGGTAGTGGATGTAAAATTTAATACTGCCGAAGATGTGCCTAATATTTTTACGATTATTAATGCTCAAAACATAGATAAAGAAGCGGTGGTTCTAGAGGTAGCCGAACATTTACCCGGAAATATCGCCCGGTGTATTGCTATAAATTCCACGATCAATGTTCAGCGTAATGCTCAGGCAACTGCCACCGGAAAGACCATTCAGATTCCCGCCGGAGAATCCCTTTTCGGGCGGATTATTAATATTCTGGGGGAGCCTATTGATAATAAGCCGGCGCCGGAGTCACTGGAAAGATTTGATATCCGAAAAAAGGACATGGGCAGCCTGATTAAAGTAAAGAGCGCGGTTAAAAAAAGTTTTGAAGTTATGGAAACTGGGATTAAAATTGTGGACTTGCTTTTTCCGGTAGTTAAGGGAAGTAAAACCGGGATTTTAGGAGGGGCGGCTTTAGGTAAAAGTATCCTTACTTTAGAGATTATTCAACATATCGTTAAAAAATATCAAGGAAGCTGTGTTTTTGTGGGCGTGGGGGAACGTATCCGTGAAGGAAATGAATTATATTTTGAGCTTTTAAAACACGATGTCTTATCCAAAACCATGATGGTTTTCGGCCAGATGAATGAACCGCCGGGCGCGCGTTTTGGCGTGGCGATGACCGGCATTACCATGGCAGAATCTATTCAGCGTAAAAGCCAGGATGTTCTGCTCTTTGTGGATAATATTTTCAGGTTCATTCAGGCGGGCGCGGAGATATCCACTCTTTTAGGCCGGGTTCCTTCTGAAACAGGATATCAGCCTACTTTAATTTCCGAGGCCAGCGAGTTTCACGAGAGGATCCGTTCATCGGCGGAGGCGGGAGGTTCAATAACCGCTTTTGAAGCGGTTTATGTTCCGGCTGATGATTTGACTGATCCGGCGGTTGTGGCTATTTTTAGTTTTCTGGATTCAATACTTGTGCTTTCCCGTGAACGGATACAGTTAGGGTTATATCCGGCAATTGATCCTCTGCAGTCATCCTGTGCCAATTTAGATATTGATATCGTGGGTAGGAGGCATTTTGATATCGCTCAAGAGGTAATCAGGATTTTTCAAAGGTACGAAGAATTAAGGCGGATTGTTTTAGTCGTGGGAATTGATGAGCTTTCCGGAGCCGACCGGATTATTTATGAACGGGCCAGGAAGCTGCAGAATTTCCTGACTCAGCCGTTTTTTGTAGCTGAGGCCTATACCGGTAAAAAGGGCCAATATGTGACTAGCGAGCAAACTCTGGACGGCTGCGAAAGAATCATCGCGGGAAAATTCGATTCTAAGCCAGAGGGTGAATTTTATCTGATTGGCGCTTTAACTTAAGTATTATGCAGAATAAGAAGCTTGGCGAGCTATTGGTTGAGAAAAAATTAATTACCCCTGAGCAGTTAGATGAAGCCTTGAGTGAGCAGACAAGGACAAAAGAGTTTCTGGGTAAAATTTTAGCGGATAAAAATCAGATTAAGGAATCAGATCTGTTAGGGATATTGGCTCAGCAATTTAATATTCCCGTAGTTAATCTGAAGCATAGTTATACGGATTGGGCGCTGATTAAAAGTTTCGGGTCGACGTCGATTCTAGATTACAAGTGTTTTCCGCTTAAACAAGATGACTGGGCAGTGACTTTTGCGATAACCGATCCTTTGGATGTTCGGGTATTAAGAAAGATAGATCAAGAGGCAAGAGGATTAAAGGTGAAGTTAGTTTTAGTTTCAAATACAGAGATGCAAGAGGTAATTAAGGGGTATCAGCAATATTTGAACCTGAGTATTGCTAAACTATTTTAAAAAATATGGCCAAGAAAAATGATTTAATTTTATCCGAAGGATTAGTCCAAAGAGGGTTAATAACTAAGGAATCTTTAGAGCCTTATTTTAAAGAGATCGAGAAAAGCGGGGAAAGTTTGCAGCAAATTCTAATTTCGCGCCAAGTAGTTCTAGAAAAAGATATTTTAGAGATACTCGGTGAGAAGTTAAAAATTGCTTATTTTAATTTGAAAGAAGCAGATATTGATAAGCCTATCTTTGATAAGGTTCCGCTAAAGATTGCTACTTATTATAAATTTGTGCCGGTAAGCCTAAGGGACCGGCTACTGACGATTGCCGTATCCAGCCCTTTGGATATAAAAATTCAGGATGAGATCCGGTCGCATCTGGGTTTTGATATTGAAACAGTTTTTTCCGGCTACGGCGATATTCTGGAGTCATTAAAAAAATATTATGGTTTTGCCGCTGACACTATGAAAGAGATCTCTTTAGGGTCTGAGATCAGGGGGGCTTTTCAGGAGCAGCTGAGGGAAAAAGTAGAAGATATCGAAAAAATGGCCGGAGACGCCTCGGTCATCAGATTAGTGAATCAGGTAATCTTGGAGGGGTATAAAAAACGCGCCACCGATATTCATATTGAGCCTCACCGGGAGGGTGTTAATTTACGCTATCGCATTGATGGCTTACTTTATGATACTAACGCTGCCGCAGAGATTAAGAATTATGTAAATGCGATAATCTCGCGTATTAAAATTATGTCGAATTTGAATATTGTCGAGCGCCGCCTGCCTCAGGACGGCCGGGCAATCGTAAAAGTTGCCGAGCAGATGCTGGATTTAAGAATTTCTACCATTCCCACTCCCTTTGGCGAAAGCGTAGTTATAAGAATTTTGCCCACCAAGATGTTGTTTAGTTTAGAAAAATTAGGGCTGCCGAAAAAAGATTTGCAAATTTTTGAAAGTTTAATTCTAAAACCGCATGGGATAATTTTTATTACCGGCCCTACCGGGAGCGGAAAGACCACTACTTTATATACCTGTTTAAGCCGGATCAATACCAAAGAGCGCAAGATTATTACGATTGAGGATCCGATTGAATATGAGATGCCTAATATCACCCAGATTCAGGTTATGCCGGAGATCGGCCTGGATTTTGCCCGCGGCTTGCGCAGTATTTTAAGGCATGATCCGGATGTAATTATGTTAGGAGAAGTTAGAGACTTAGAAACTGCTCAGATTGCTATCCGGGTGGCTTTAACCGGGCATATGGTATTTTCTACATTGCATACTAATGATGCGGTCAGCGGTATTAACCGGTTAATTGATATTGGGGTCGAGCCGTATCTTTTAGCCTCTAGCGTAGAAGCATTTATTGCTCAACGGCTTATTCGGTTAATTTGTCCGGATTGTAAGTACGAAGATAAAACGGCTCCCGCGCAATTGAAGGAAATGATTGCCAGGGATTTAGGATTAAAATCAATCGATGAAGTGAAAATTTCTCGGGGTAAGGGGTGTCCAAGTTGTAATTTTACGGGTTATTTCAGCCGGACGGCAATTTATGAGATTTTAGTTATGGATAGCCAGATAAAAGAATTAATTTTGAAAAAAGCCTCCGCCAGTCAGATTACTAAATTGGTTTTGTCTAAGGGGATGCGGACTTTACGCCAGGATGGCTGGCAGAAAACAATCGCCGGTTTAACTACGCCTGAGGAAGTAATGAAGATTACCGCGGCTAGCGAACAGACAACTGATGCGGAGGAAAAAACCCAGGTTTCTTCTTCAAAGGCTTTTGCCTCTGAGAGCGCTAATTCGCTAAAAGAAAGCGGGAAAAGAGCTTATCAACGCTTAAATAGTAAAGTTAATTTGCGTTATAAAGTTTTTAAATCACAAGGCGAATTGGTTAAGCGGGGATTTACTCCGGAAGAGCTTAGTGTTACCAGTAATATTTCCGCCGGAGGATTACTTTTTTTCTCGGATGAAGTATTAACCATTGGCTCAATTTTAGAGTTAAATTTAGAGTTGCCCGGTTCTGCCGAAGATGCAATAGAATGCCTGGCCAGAGTGGCCAGAGTTGAGGAGATAGATCAGGAAAGAAAATACAGCATTGCGGTTTGTTTTCTGGATATTACAGGGGCGCAGAGGGGCAGGTTAAATAAATTTGTCGAGGCGGAATC
>CAYIFW010000018.1:17230-20979 GCA_964362795.1 uncultured Planctomycetales bacterium
TGGATATTACAGGGGCGCAGAGGGGCAGGTTAAATAAATTTGTCGAGGCGGAATCGAATTAAAGTTATTAACGGTATTAATTAAGAAGGGGCAATTGTACAATGATTAAATATATTTATCGGGCGAAAAAAAAGACAGGTGAAACGGTAGAAGGCAAGATTGAAGCTGCCTCTAAAGATGAAGCGATTGAAAAACTGAGTTTAGCCGGATATCTACCTGTTTCTATCGATGAGGCCGTTCAGGCTGTTAATCCGTCCGCGCCTAAGGTTAATTCTGAAGTTGGACATCCGGTTGAATCTAAAACTCAGGTTGCCTTGCCAGCAGGAGGGAGAATAAAGTCGCGTCAAATCACAGTTTTTAGCCGTCAATTGGCCAGCCTTTTAAAGTCAGGGGTTCCCATACTCAGCGCGATTAATATAATTTTCGAGCAGACAGAGAATCTTTATTTAAAGAGTGTGCTTAAAAATATTTGCAGCGCGGTTAAAGACGGCTCTACTTTCTCTGCGGCTTTAAGTAATTATCCGCGGGCATTTTCATCGCTTTATGTAGCTTTGGTGCGCAGCGGGGAGGAGAGCGGCACTTTGCCGGCAGCGCTTTTAAGGATCGCAGATTATCGGGCCAAACAGGAAGAGATGCTTTCGCGCATCCGGATGAGCCTGGCATATCCTGCGCTTATGGCAGTTGTCGGAGCCGGCACAATTGTTTTTATGCTCACTTTTGTTATGCCCCGGCTTACGGGGATATTCGCTAATTTAGGCGAAAGGCTGCCTATACCTACCCGGATTTTAATTTCCTTAAGTCAGGGGCTGCGTCACTGGTGGTTTCCGATAGTTCTAGTTATTGTTGCGATTGTTTTTTTTATTAGAAAGCAGATTAAAACTGAGGCAGGAAAATTGGCTTATAGTTTGTTTTGTTTGCATCTGCCGGTATTTGGAAAACTTATACTTAAGGCGGAGCTGGCGCGTTTTAGCCGGACGTTAGAGTTGTTGCTTAAAAATGGTATATCAATTTTAAGGGCGATTGATGTGGCAATTCCCGTATTAGAAAATGAAGTTATTAAAAAACAATTAAGGCAAAGTTATAAAGAGTTGGAGCAGGGGGGATTTTTTGGTAAAAGCCTTAAAGATTCCAAGATCTTTCCTTCTTTTATGAGTAATCTTATCAGTATCGGAGAGGAATCTGGCAGGCTGGATGAGGCCTTAGCCGAAATAGCCGATAGCTATGAACACGATACGGATGAGGCGATGAAGGTAACCAGCAGCCTTATTGAACCACTGATGATTCTGTTCATGGGTTTGATTGTGGGTTTTATGGTCGTGGCTATGTTATTACCTATATTTGAGATCAATGTGATCGCCAAATAAAAATGAATAAGCGGATATATCTCTTAGGTTTCGCGTTAATTTTTATATTTTTATCCAGTAGTTTTGCCCAAGAGTGGCAGGAATTAAAAGGCGAGCATTTTATCGCTTATTTTAATCAGGAGCAGAAATTTGCCAAAGAGGTATTAGACAGCGCTGAAATCTATTACCGCCGGATTGCCGCGGATTTAGGTTATCCTAGGTATAATGATTTTTGGCTCTGGGATAAAAGAGTAAAGATCTATATCTATCCTGACCATGCTTCTTTTATTAAAGAGACCGGACAGCCTGAGTGGTCAGAAGGGGTAGCTGAATATAAGGCTAAGCGTATCGCTAGCTTCTCCGGAAGTAAGGGTTTCTTGCAATCAGTTTTGCCTCATGAGATAGCGCATTTGATTTTCAGGGATTTTGTGGGTTTTCTCGGAGAGATTCCGCTTTGGCTGGATGAGGGGGTGGCGCAGTGGGCAGAGGATGCGAAGAAACAATATGTAAAATCCATGGTCAAAGAATTATATGAGAAGGATAATTTATTGTCCATCGAAGATATGATGAAATTAGATATCCGGGGTATGAAAGATAAAAATATAGTTTATATCCGCCCCACCCGCACTAAAAAAGGAGCTCCGGCTACTTTATTCTTGAGCCTTGAGAATTTAATTAATACCTATTATATCGAGTCGGTTTCTTTGGTTGGATTCATGATTGAGCGTTACGGCTCTGGCAGTTTTGCCGAGTTTTGCCGGCAACTGCGCGATGGTAAAGCGCTTGAGGAAGCATTGAGATCTGCTTATCCGAATAATATCCGCAATCTTAAAGATTTAGATGATGGTTGGAGGCAGTATTTAGATAAACAATAGATTATTTTAATTTCGGGGGGGGTATGAGTTTAATGTCAAAATTTGATCTTATGCTGGGGTGGTTTCAGAAAAATTTGGATATTGTTTTTTTCCTTTATGGTATGGCGTTTGTGATTATGGGTATTGTAATTTTAGGCCAGTTACGTAAGGAAAGCCGGTTTAAGATTATTAATATTGTTTGGGCTTTGGCTGCTTTCGGCCTTAGTCATGGAATAAATGAGTTATTGGATATGTGGGCAATAATTAAGGGGCGCAGCCCTGTTTTCGATATCGTGCGTTGGCTTGTTCTGGTGATTTCTTTTGTTTTTATTTTTGAATTCGGCAAGAATTTTTATTTTCAGACTAGAAATAAAAATAATAGTAATAGTAAGAGTAAGAGAATATTTAGCAGTATATGGGTCTGCCCGGTGTTATTGGCGATTGTTTCGGTTATAGCTTTTAGTTCTAGTGATTTTTGGAAAATCGGCGGGATTTGGGCTAGGTATCTTTTAGGTTTTCCGGGGGCAATTTTAGCGGCAATAGGTTTTTTATCATATTATTCGGAAGAGTTAAAGATACCGATTGGTTTAAAGAAATATTTTAAGTTGGCGGGTTTGGCTTTTTTGGTTTATGGCGTTTTAGGCGGTTTAGTTGTGCCGAAGGCGGGTTTCTTTCCGGCGAATTGGCTGAATAATGATTCATTTTTAGCATTGGTGCATGTTCCCGTGCAGGTATTTCGTTGTTTATGCGCGATAATTATCTCCTGGGCGGTGGTCATGGGGTTAAAGATTTTTAATTGGGAAACGGCGGTGGAGTTGCGGAACTTCCTTGAGCAGAGAGGAAAGATTACTGAGGGTATCCAGGAAGGTATAATGTTAATTGATAAAAAGTTTAATATTGTCTGGGCGAATAAAACTTTAATCGAACGTCACGGTGAAATTTTAGGGCAAAAATGTTACCTGGTTACGCATAAAAGAGATACTCCTTGCGAGGCACCGCATGATATCTGTCCGCTTTATGAAGCCGCGGAGAATAAAAAGGCGGTAAGCGTGGTGCATACTCACTATGATCAGAATAATAATCCCAGATTTTTTGAGGTCAGCGCTTATCCTTTGGTAGATGATCAAGGCCAGGTAAATGAATTTGTGCATATCAGCCGGGATGTTACGGAGCGTCAGCAGAAAGAGGAGGAGTTAAAGAAGGCTTATATTGAATTAGAGAGGCTTCAGGTAGAGTTGCTGGAGTCGGCAAAATTAGCCGCGGTCGGGGTTTTGGCTAGTGGGGTGGCTCATGAAATCAGGAATCCTTTGGCGATAATTTTGCAGGCGGTAAATTTTTTAGAGGATAAACTTAAGCCCTGCCCGCAGAATATCTCGGATATTTTGATGCTGATGAAGAATAATGTCGAAAGAAGCAACACGATTATTAATGGGATATTTGATTTTTCCCGGAAAACGGATATAGCTAAGCAAAATGAAAAAATTGAATCCATAATTGACAGCTCTTTAGATTTGGTGGAGCATAAATTTAAGTTAGGTAATATTGAAATCAG
>CAYIFW010000019.1:0-19727 GCA_964362795.1 uncultured Planctomycetales bacterium
CAATAGGTTTTCAGGTTTTTGATAAAGACGGTAATTGTTGGATTGATTTTACCTCAACTATCTTTGTAACAAACTCAGGCCATGCTCATCCGGCCGTAGTTCAAAGTATACGAAAACAGCTGGATAAAGAATTGCTGCATACCTATACCTTTGCCAGTGAAATAAGGGCGAGATTTTTGAAGAAGCTCATCGCTATTACTCCGAAACAATTTGAAAAAGCATTCTTGCTTTCAGCCGGGACCGAGGCAACTGAGTGTGCGCTGAAGCTGATCCGGATGCGCGGCCAGGCTATAAATCCGAAAAAATTAGCGGTTATTTCTTTCTTAGGCGCCATGCATGGGCGCACTATGGGGGCAGAGCTGTTAAAGGGCGAGCCTAAGGCTTCATCATGGATAGGCCACGCCGATCCCAATATTTATCAGCTGCCTTTTCCATATCCATGGTCCAGACGCAACAATTCAGAAAGTAAGTATGACTGGGAAAGGCATTTTGTGGAAGACATGGGCAGGCTTAAAGAGAAAGGCCTTGATTTTAAAAATATCGCCGGTTTTATCATAGAATCGTATTTAGGATGGGGGGCTATATTTTATCCTCGCATGTATATACAAAAGTTGGCGGATTTCGCGAAAAAACACAATAGCCTGTTAGTCTTTGACGATATACAGGGAGGTTTTGGCAGGACAGGTAAATTGTTTGCTTACCAGCACTATAAAGTAGATCCGGATATGTTGTGCCTGGGAAAGGCGATAAGCGGCTGTTTGCCGTTGTCAGCGGTGATCGGCAGGCGCGCGATCATGGATTTGCCTGAAACTGGCTCGATGAGCAGCACTCATTCTGCTAATCCGCTTTCCTGCGCAGCAGGCTTGGCTAATATTGAGGCAATCGAAAGAGGGAATCTGATTAAAGAATCCGCAAGGAAAGGGAAGGTTTTACATAAATATTTAAGTAATCTTAAATCTCGATATAAGGATAGGATAGCATATGTATTTGGAGAAGGTTTGCTTGCCGGGATTATTTTTATTGATCCTAAAAGCGGTAAAGCAGATAATCTTTTTCCCAGTAAGGTTTGCGAAAGAGCGATGCAAAAAGGGTTGTTGCTGGTGCATACAGGAAGAGAATCTATAAAAATCGGCCCGCCCCTAATGATTCCTGACGTAGCGCTTTTGGAAGGGTTAGAAGTGCTAGAGCAGTCAATTCAGGAAATCGCCGCAGAGGAGAATAAATGAAAGCCATAAGGCACACGGGAATTGTGGTTAAAGATTTAAAAAAAATGATGCATTTTTATAGAGATTTGCTTGGATCTAAAGTAATTGAAAAGAAGGATGAATCAAGCAGGTATGTTGATACAATACTTATGCTTAAAAAAGTTAAGGTCACAACGGTAAAAATGGCAGCGGATGACGGCAGCCTTATTGAGCTGTTATATTTTCATTCTCATCCCCGGGCTATCTCTTTTGATAGAAAATTGTGCGATACGGGCATATCTCATATTGCATTTACCGCTGCAGATGTTGAAAAAGAATATAGGAAATTGAGAAAAAACGGAATTCAGTTTAATTCGGTGCCACAAATATCTCCTGACAGATATGCGAAAGTCGTATTTTTTCGCGATCCGGAAGGGAATTTTATCGAATTAGTGGAGGTGTTGAAGAAAAATGGCTAATGATTATGTTGCTGTAGTTTATGCTGAGCAAAGAACCCCTAAAACGGATTATCCTTTAAGATTAGCCTCTTATCTTTTTAAGCGGTACGGCATGAAAGCAGGCGATAAACTGCTTGAGATAGGCTGCGGCAGAGGGGAGTTTGTTACCGCGTTCCAGGATTTGGGCCTTGAATGCCATGCCGTAGAGCGCTCCGAATATAGCCTACGAGAACTCAAGCATATTGAGATCAAGAAAGCTGATATTTCTAAGGAGCGCCTGCCTTATGACGATAACGTATTTGATATCGTATATCACAAATCCTTAATCGAGCATTTATATAATCCGGAAAACTTAATGAAAGAAACATTAAGGGTTTTGAAACCAGGCGGCCGGGTTATAATATTGACCCCGGATTGGGCCAGTCAGATGAAGGTATTCTATGAGGATTTTACTCATTCCAAGCCGTACGACGTTACCTCGATTGCCGATTTATTGAGAGTCTGCGGTTTCGCGCAGGCCGAGGCAGAGCTATTTTATCAGCTTCCGGTATTGTGGCGTTATGCCATTTTAAAAGTTTTCTGTAAGCTGTTGCAAATCTTGTTTTCTGTACCAATAGCCAGGAAATTTACCAAAATAACGGGCATCAAATTTTTCAGGTGGTCGGTAGAGCTGATGGTATTGGGCTCAGGCATTAAGACAGGCGTTAAATAGAATAAGGATACGCATGATCAGCATTCGAAAAAAGGCATTATCGCTGAAAGAATTCTATTCTCCCGGCAAACCCGCTGTCGCATGCACCGAAAATCAATGTAAGCTTATTTCGAAATTCAATGATAAGATCCGGAAAGATTTAGTCAAGTTCGAGTCGGTTCCGTGTTTATGCGGCTCTAACACATTTGATATGATCGCCGAAGTTGACAGGTACGGTATTTTACAGGATACCGTAATCTGCGTCGAATGCGGCTTAGTCCAGTCAAACCCCAGGATGACGAAGGAGGAGCTTACTGCCTTTTATTCTTCCGACCTTTACAGATTATGCTACGACGGTGAGAATTATCTTGAAAAATACGAAAACAAATATACACCGGAGTACGGTAGGCATATTTTTTATGAAATAGACAAAGTTAAGCGTATCGATCCGGGAATTTCTATTTTAGAGATCGGTGCCGGAGGCGGTTGGAACCTCTTACCGTTCATAGATAAAGGTGCGAAAGTTTTAGGTATCGATTATAGCCCGAGCCTTATTGAATTAGGTTTGAAACATGCTATTCCGATGAAACAAGGGAGCATTGATACTATACCAGGACAATATGATGTTATTGTGATTAATCATGTTTTAGAGCATTTTTTGAATCCAGTTGATTCTTTGCGAAAAATCGCTCTTCATAGTAAACCCGAAGGCATTATTTATATCTCCGTGCCAAATATTTTAAATTTTAATATGGGACAGCTGCAGAATGCTCACACATATTATTTTTCTCCGTATACGCTGGAGCGTTATTGCGCTGAAGCTGGACTTGGACTGCTGGCAATTGGTAAGGCCCAAAATATACATTTATTCGGCATCTTTCGTTTAGGCGATGCGCAGGATAGGCCGGCGTTTAGGTGTAAAAAAACTAAAATCAATTTTAATTTAGTTAAATTGAAGACCCTGGTTAAACGAATATTAAGACCTCAAAAGAAATGCGCCAATTTGAAAAGATAAAAAAAAATATTAAATATAACGCAATAAGCCAAGTTGCCGCTTTTTTAATCAATTTTGCCTTGCTGCCTTTTATTGTTTCTCATGCGGGCAAGGAAGTATACGGAATTTATATATTGGTAGTTACTTTTACCGGTTATTTGGGCCTCATGGATTTAGGTGTTGGAGGAGCAACTGTTAAATATATTGCGGAATTTATTTCTAGAGACGATGATAAGAAAGTAACTGATATTATTAGCGCTTCTTTTACTCTTTTTGTCATTATTGGGATATTAGCGGCAATAGCGCTTTTCATATTATCGTACTGTTTTGATGTATTTTTTAAAGTAGATATAGCCAGTATGATTATCATCAAGCATCTTTTCTGGGTTGCATCTGTTTCATCGTTATTTATTTGGCCAGGAAGAATCTTTGATTATGCCCTCCAGGGATTCCAACGTTATGACCGGTATGCGATTAACAATATAATTTTTACGATATTAATAGGAATATCAGCGTATATTATTTTTAACCGTAATTATGGCATAGTTTGTTTTTTGGCAGCATCATCTATTTTGACTATCCTGAAATATTTAAGTTCTTATTTTATTGTTAAAAAAAGCCTGCTTAAAGAAAAGATACATTTTCCTTATTTCAAGAAAGATATTTTTAAAATCATTTTTGATTTCAGTTTTTATACATTTTTGAGTTCTTTAGCCGGTATTCTAATATTTAATCTAGATACGATTATAGTTGGGGCTTTTGTTTCTCTGGCTGCTGTTACGGTTTATAATGTAGGTTTTAGTATTCAGCAGGGGTTTCGCATGCTCAATAGCCTGATTGGTGGGCCATTATTCCCGGCCTATGTTGAAATGGAAGGCAAAAGCGAGTACGAAAAACAAAAATTGGTTCTGTTTAAGGGCACTAAATATCTAGGATTTATTTTTATCCCAATGGTGCTGGTTACACTGATATTTGCAAAACCGCTTATTATATACTGGATGGGGGATATGTTTGTAATGAGCGTTATGCCAGCGCAGATACTCATAAGTTTCTGGTTGTTTAATGGGATTCTTGAGATTGGCTCAGGGATGTTAAGCGCTAAAGGGATGGTAAAAATAATTTTTAAACTGCTTTTTCTTAATGCAATCATTAATCTTGTCTTAAGCCTTATCTTAGTGCGTTTTTTCGGTATTATCGGAGTTGCCTTGGGCACGACCATACCAATGATATTTATATATTTTCCGCTTATTATGCGGCAGGTGTTTATGGCTTTCAGAATTACGGCTGGGGAGTATTTTAATATTGCCGTTAAGAAGAATTTGAGTGTTTTTCTGGTAGCTCTGGCAGTGTCTATATGGATATATAGATTATATCCACCTACCAACTTTTGGATTGTTATTTTTGAAATGGGAGCCGCCTACACCATTACTATGTTTGCCGGATATGGATTAGTGTTTTCCGGAAATGAGAGAAGGGAATTACGAACGATAATAGGGTTCAAAACATGAATTTGCAGGGAATAAGAAAAATAGTCTATTTTGTGATTGGTCCTTTTTCGGAGAGAGATCATTCGCGATTCGGTATTAATATTTTCGAAAAATTCGGCTTTGATGTTGAGGTCTGGGATTTTTCCCCATTACTTTATCCTCGGGATCAGGCATGTACGCAGACTTTCGATACAATTAACTATTCTAAGTTACGGATATTCAGCAATAGGGGAGAGTTGCTTAATGCTATGTCGTTATTAAGCGCTAAAGATTGTTTTGTAATATGTTTTGTTCCGTATGCTATAAAAACCTATTTTATTTTTCGCAAGCTTTCAGTAAAAAAAGTTCAATATAGTGTTTTTATGGCAAATGCCATCCCTTTAACTGCCTGCAGTAGTTATAATATCAATGATATCGTAAAAAACATCTCGTTTAAGGAAGTAGCGGATAAAATACGAAATCTTACGGTTGCCAAGATATTAGAATTTATATTTTTTAAGCTTAACCTTAAGCTTTTAAGAATTGTTCCTGCGACTTTACGCCTGGCTGGAGGCAGAAGATCAGCAGTCGTCGCGAAGTTCCCGGTAAATTCGCATACACAGACATTGTGGATACATACATTGGACTACGACATTTACCTGGATGAGTTAAGCAATGTTAGTTTTGAAGATCCGCGTCAGGCGGTATTTTTGGATGAATATATGCCATTTCATTCGGCGTATCAATATCTTGGGGCAAAGCCTTTTATTACTAATCCGGTCGAATATTACGGGTTTTTATGTTCATTTTTTAAATTTCTCGAAAATACGTATGGGTTGCATATTGTGATTGCATCTCACCCGCGCGCTCATTATGAGAAACATGAAGATTATTTTCAAGGGCGTCCGGTGATTAAGGGGCAGACCGTACGCCTGATACGGAATTCGGCTTTTGCAATCAGCCATGCAAGCACTTCTTTGAATTATGCTGTTTTGTTCCGAAAACCGATTATTTTTGTCACTACCGATAAATTGGACATCAGCCCGGAAGGAGTATGGATACATAATATTGCGTCATTCTTTAATAAAAGAGTTTATAATTTAAATAAGTTCGATGGTATTGATTTGGAAGCTGAATTAAAAATTAACCAAAAGTTATATGATAATTATAAAAATGACTACATTAAAAAAACCGGTTCTGAAGAGCTTGCGTTCTGGCAGATTGTCGC
This sequence comes from uncultured Planctomycetales bacterium, assembly GCA_964362795.1. Classification (GTDB taxonomy): domain Bacteria; phylum Omnitrophota; class Gorgyraeia; order Gygaellales; family Profunditerraquicolaceae; genus UBA6249. The sequence goes on from CAYIFW010000019.1 coordinate 6,022, forward strand.
AAAAAGGATAAAGGAGTTATGACGTGGATTGCCGGATGAACGTGCTTTTTATTTATACAAATATTAATGGATTGCATGATGATTCGTATGCGTTTGGGTTGGCTTCTATTGTGAGCGTAGCCAGGGATAGCGGATATAATGCCAAAGTGATTATTGTGAGAGGAAAGTCGGAGTACCCAAAGGTGCTGGAAGAAATTATTGCTTTTAAACCTCGGGTTATAGGTTTTACCTCTGTTTCTTCGCAGTTCAGTTTCGTGAAAGATATTGCAGGTTTAGTGAAGGAAAAAATTCCTGATTGTATTACCGTTTGCGGCGGCGTTCATCCAACGATTAATCCTGGTTGCATATTAGAGGCAAAGTGCCTTGATGCGATCTTTGTCGGTGAATCCGAGGATTCATTTGTTGAATTTCTGAATAAGGCCGAGCGTGGCCAAGATTACAAAGACGTCGATAACCTGGCGTATGTATTGGACGCAGAGGTAAAGATAAACAAGCTTAAACCATTAATTGCTAATCTTGATAGACTGCCGTATCCGGATAAAGAAATATATCCGTATGCGGATACCTTGAAAGAAACCGGGCATGCGCCGTTTCTTTTCTCCCGCGGTTGCCCGTTTTTGTGCTCATATTGCAGTAATCACATGATTGCAAAAAGGTACGGGCTTCTGCGGAACAACCCGCGTTATCGTAGCGTGCAGTCCTGTATAGCTGAAATTGAAGAAACCGTAAAAAAGTTTGATCTTAAGACCATTTGGATTCTTGACGATATATTCGGTATAGATAAAAAGTGGCGCTTGGAATTCTGCGCGGAATACAAAAAAAGGATCAAGATCAAGTTTATATGTATCTTACGCGTGGACGTGATTGATGATGAATTTATGAGGATGTTGAAAGATTCAGGTTGTTTTAGGATATTCATTGGTATTGAGTCGGGGAATGATTTTGTTAGAAGAACTATTATGAATCGTAATATGACAAATGACCAAATTATTCGCGCATTCAGGATTGCTCACAAATACGGGCTGCAGACGAATGCAATAAATATGATGGGCTTGCCGGGAGAAACTGAAGATATGGTTTGGGATACAATAAAGTTGAACAGGATTATTAAGCCCACGGTAAGCTGTGTTAATATCTTCTACCCCTATAAAGGCACTAAACTTGGCGATCAATGTTTCCAACAGGGTTTGGTCAATGAAAGCGTTTATTCTGATTTTTCAAATGAACGAAGAGAATCAGTCCTGAATTTTTCTCCGGAGTATAAGAAAAAGCTTGTATATTACTTAGAAAATTGGGAGATGCTCGTTTATCCGTTTAATTTTAAGAAAAGGTTGATCAAGTTTCTTAGAAAGACGTTCCTGTGGAGTTATTTGCGCGCTTTTGCGCGGCGTTTTATTACTACGTAACTGTTGTTCACAATAAGATTATAAAGCAGAATGATTGTGTAGGCCGCTTAGAATAAGGGAGCATAGGAATGAGTAAATTTAAAGTGCTATTCATTTATCCTAATTTGAGGGGGATGAATATGCTGCCGCCTGCGATTGCTATTTTCTCGCGGATCCTAAAGGATAATGATTTTAATGTAGCATTATTTGATACCACTTATTATCAGGCAGGGGAGTTTGATTCGGATAAGGAAAAGGAAAAAAATCTCCAAGTGCGGCCATTTGATATGTCCGGACAGGTTACCCTCAAGGCCACTGATCCGTTTGATGATCTTGATCAGCTTGTGCGGTCATACCGACCTGATCTGATTGCATTGTCCGCGACAGAGGATATATTTCCGGGAGGGTTAAAACTACTGAAGCATATAGACAAGTATAATATCCTTACGATTGCCGGAGGAGTGTATCCTACATTTGCTCCGGAGAAAGTGATCAGCAATAAAGAAATTGATATTGTGTGTATTGGTGACGGGGAAGAGGCTCTTTTAGAATTGTGTAGACGGCTGCATCAGAGTAAGGATTTTTCAGATATCAATAATCTGTGGGTAAAAGCCAAAGATGGTAAAATTATCCGTAATCCTCTAAAGTATCTTCAGGATATCAATAATGAACAGTTGCCGGATTTTACGTTGTTTGAAGAAGCCCGCTTCTATAGGCCCATGGCGGGTAAGGTGTACCGCATGTTTCCCGTTGAAACGCATAGAGGGTGTCCTTACCAATGTACATATTGCAATGCTCCGGTCCAGAGGAAATTATACTCTGAAGCCGGAGTTGGCAATTTCCTGCGCAAGAAGAAAATATCCCTTGTTAAAAAGGAACTTGAGTTTTATCGGGATACGTGGAAAGCGGAGTATTTTTATTTCTGGGCAGAGACATTTCTTACTTACACGGATTCAGAATTTGATGAATTTATTAAAATGTATAAGTATATTAGAATACCGTTTTGGTGTCAAACCCGGCCGGAAACAGTCAGCGAATACAGGATCAGCAAACTTAAGGATGTTGGCCTCCACCGGATTTCTATTGGCATTGAACACGGCAATGAAGAGTTTAGAAAAAAATATATTAAAAGGAATATTACCAATGATGCTATTGTGGAAGCGATCAATATTATTGCGGCGCGCGGTTTGCCTGCCGGTATCAGCGTAAATAATATTGTCGGTTTTCCGGATGAAACACCTGAGCTGGCAATGGATACCATTGAGCTTAACCGAAGAATCGCTGATAAAGTTGATACGATGAATTGCTATGCGTTTGTCCCGTATCACGGTACAGAGCTTCATGAGTTATCAGTTAAACGCGGTTTTATCAATGACGATACGCCGACATCATGCCTTACCGGTGAGCCCGTATTGAATATGCCGCAGTTTCCTAAAGAGCGGGTTAAGGGCATTATGCGGACTTTTTCTCTATACGTAAAGTTTGATAAATCGAGGTGGCCGGAGATTAAAATGGCGGAAAGTAATACTCCTGAGGGAAACAAAGTATTTGAGGCATTACGCAACGAATATGTTAAGAAATATTTTTTTAAATGATTTAGCTGTTGATTGATTATTAAGGAGGCAAAACATGAAAAAAACATCTTTGAAAGACAGGCTAAAAAACGGTGAAACGGTTTTAGGTTCCTGGAGCATAATCCCCTCTGCGACTTTAGTTGAGATTATCGGCTACAGCGGATTGGACTTTATCGTTATTGATTCCGAACATGGCCCTGTTAATATCGAATCTGCAGAAAACCTAATCCGAGCTGCTGAAATTGCGAATATGCCATCAATATTTCGTGTCCCTTGTAACGAACCAAATTTTATATTGCGGGCACTTGACGTGGGTGCTTGCGGCATACAAATACCGCATGTTTCTACAGATTCACAAGCTCGATTAGCCGTGGAATCCGTAAAATATTATCCGAAGGGCAAGAGGGGATTTTCTCCTTTCACTAGGGCAGCCCGTTATGGTTTAGATGCTCAAGGTTATACGGGCAATTCTAATGATAAGACTATGGTTGTTCTTAATATCGAAGGTGTTGAGGGGATAAAAAACTTAAAAAAGATTGTCAAGGTTGCGGATATCGATGTTATTTTTATCGGGCCTTATGATTTATCCCAGTCTTTAGGCAAGCCCGGTCAGGTCGAAGATAAGGAAATCATAAAATCTATTCGACAGAGCGTAAAGATCGCAGAGGCCCAGGGTTTAGCCTGCGGCTCTTTTGCCCGGGATATGAAGTATTTAGAGATACTGCTTGATTGTGGTGTTCGCTATTTAACCTATATGGTTGATTCAGTGGTGATTTTAAATAGTTATAAAACTATGCATGAGTCTATTCAACGCAAGATTACGCAAAAAATGGGCCGATAGATGAATATTACCAAGACTTCAAATTTTCAAATATTAGACTGTACTATTAGAGACGGGGGATACCTTAATAGCTGGAAATTTGAAAAAAAATTGGTTAGGGAGCTGTATCGGGCATTATCAAAATCAGGAGTTGATTATATTGAGATAGGCTATCGAGGGACGGAAAAATATTTTAATAATAATGATTATGGAATATGGAGATTTAGCCCCGAAGAGGCGATTCGTGAGGTTGTTTCCAATATTGATGGCGCGAAATTAGCTTTAATGGCTGATTACGGAAAAATAGAGCCAGAGGATTTCTGTAATGCCGGAGATAGCGTGGTTGAACTTGTCCGGTTAGCGGTTAATAAGGATTGTTTTAAAGAAGCCATTGCATTATTGGGACTGATCAAAGCTAAAGGATATAAGGTATCGTTAAATGTGATGAATTATAACAATTTTTCAGAAAACCAACGAAATGCACTTATTGCAATGCTTAAAGGCGCCGGCATTGATTATATCTATGTTGTTGATAGCTACGGTTCATTATTCCCGCATCAAATCAGATCAATCGTAGAGCCTTTGTTGAGTATCCCGAAAATTAAAGTTGGTTTTCATCCGCATAATAGTTTGCAGATGGCTTTTGCCAATTCTCTGGAAGCGATACGTTGCGGTGTTCATATACTTGATTCCACTGTTTATGGTATGGGCAGGGCTGCCGGTAATCTTCCGACGGAGATCATGATTGCTTTCCTTGAAAAAGAAAAGCAGGAACGCTATAATTCCATACCCTTACTGAATATTATTGATAGGTATTTTGTCAGCCTGTTTAATGAAAATAGATGGGGGTATCAATTGCCCTATATGTTATCCGGAATGTTCCAATGCCATCCTAACTATGCTAAGGCTTTAGTGGAAACTCACGAATATACCATTGAGGATATTTGGAAGGCCATGGAATATATTCATCTTAAGAAGCCCGTGGGTTTTTCAAAGAAAATTTTGGATGATCTTATTAATGAAGGGATTATGCGCGGCCCGGACAATCAAAACACAAAAAATGAACTGAAGAAGACAGGAAGTAATTTTCGTACAGATAAGGATGTTCAAGTTAAAATTCCATATATTAACCGCCATAAAAATCGCGATTTTCTTATTCTTGCCAATGGACCTTCTCTTAATGAATATAAAGATAAAATAAATGCCTTTATAGAAGAGTATGATCCTGTTATTCTCGGCGCAAATTATATGGGAGGGCTTTTTAAGCCTCACTACCACGCATTTACTAATAAACGTAGATTTGATTCCTATGTTGATACCGTTAATCCAGGATCAAAACTATTAATCGGCCGGTCGATATCAGAGGAGTTGATTCGGGAATATACCGATAGAGATTATGAGTGGTTGTGTTATATTGATGCGCTTGATCCCCGCTTTGATATTCAGAATGGCCTTATTACTACAAATTGCCGTACTGTTGCTATTTTGCTCCTGGGCGTGGCGATAGTTATGGGGGCCAGGAGAATATTTGCCGTAGGTATGGATGGCTATATTCAGAATCAAACAAGTGAAAGTATGCATTTCTACAAAGAAAAGGATGAAAAAGAGGATCGGGAGATGATTCTTGAGATGCATCGGTGGTGTCAGTATTTTCTTGAACAAATTGACGCTTACTTGATTGTCAGGGGAAAAGAGGGTATACATATTCTTACTCCTACCAATTACCGGGCGTTTTATAAGGGCCTGGAGAATTATATTGGAAAAACCAAGGACAAATAATTCTGATATGAACAGAGCAAGATATAACAGGCTCAAGAAAATTCTACAACAAAGAAGATTATTTAAGTTAGTTTGCGGTGCAGGTAACGAAGATCCTGAGGAGGTCAAGAGGCTTGCGTTTGTATTTACTCTTGCCGGTTCAACCATGCTTGATTTATCGGCGAATGCTGATATTGTTGACGCTGCGGCAGAAGGCATACGTAATGCTTATGAAATTGCACCGTTATTAGGCAGGGATATAAAAATAAAACCATATTTGAATGTAAGTGTCGGCCTTAAAGGTGATCCGCATGTCCGCAAAGCCCAGATTAATTTAAACAAATGCACTAAATGCGGCCGATGTATACCAGTATGCAAGCAGAAAGCAATAAGTGATGATTTCAAGGTGCGGAAATATCGTTGTATTGGTTGCGGGTATTGTGAAGTGATTTGTCCAAAGGCAGCGATACAATATATCAATAAAAGATTAGATCTTAATGAAATACTACCCTTATGTATTCAGAGGGGAGTTGAAACCTTAGAGTTGCATGCTGCTGTAGATGATGATAAGGCATTTTTAGCGGATTGGAAAATTATTAATAATTTGATTCGAGGTAATTTTATCAGTTTGTGTATCGATCGATCTCTTTTATCGAATAAGCATCTTATTGATAGAATCAAGATGGCATATGCATTAACAGGGGAACGCCTGATAATTCAAGCTGACGGTATTCCGATGAGCGGCAGCGAAAAAGATGATTATAATAATACGCTGCAAGCTGTTGCCTGTGCTGATATAGTTGTAAAAAGCAAGATACCGGTTAAGATTGTTTTGTCAGGGGGAACAAACCGTAAAACCGGATTATTGGCCAAACAATGCGCTGTAGCCGCTCATGGAGTGGCAATTGGCAGCTTTGCCAGGAAAATTGTGAAAGAATTCATATCTAATGATAAATTTTACGATAATAGAGTATTAATAAAGAAGGCGGTATCAGTTGCGGATGAATTGATACGCGTTAATCTTGAGGCGATAGGTGATTAATTTAAAGATTAACGATAAAATAATAAAAAATGTAGGCTTGGTGATTTTTGACAAAGACGGAACCCTTATGGATCTTTACCATTATTGGTCAAATATGGTTGATTATAGGGTTGAATTTGCCAGGAAAAGACTCGGATTTGATTTAAAACAAAAACCAGAGATTATGTTGGCGATGGGGGTTGATCTTGCGAACAAACGGCTAAGAAGCGATGGCCCGGTTGGGATCAAGAAACGAGAGATTGTTATGGCAGCTATGGAGGATGCTCTTTTAGCTATAGGTTTTACTGATACCCATAATCTTTGTTTTGAAGTTTTTAAAGAAGCTGATGAAATGAGCCTGCAGCATTTGAACGAAATAATAAGGCCGATGAATGGCATGCAAGAGCTCATCCATGTTTTGCATAAACGCGGATGTAGTATCGCTTTAGCCACTACCGATAAGACCGGGCGTGCGAAATTAGCACTTGGCGTTTTAGGGATATCTGATAAAGTTAATATTATCGTTGGTGAGGATATGATTAAGAATTATAAACCGCATCCTGATATGATCAATTTTATTCTGGATAAGCTTTCAGTGGATAAAGTGAATGCCGTAATGGTAGGGGATGCAATTACGGATATTGAGATGGGAAATAATGCTAAGCTCAAAGCTTCAATCGCTGTTTTAAGCGGGATAACTTCAAAAGAACAGTTTACCGGAAAGACGGAATATATTATTTCGGATATATCTCGAATAGTAGTAGTTTAATTATTAGGAGAATTGTCATGAGAGCAATAGGAATAATACCGGCTAGGATGCAGTCATCGCGGTTCCCGGGTAAACCTCTGGTGGATATCTTAGGCATGCCGATGGTGATCCATGTGCTTAAAAGAGCTCAGCTAAGCAAAAATTTAGCGGAGGTTTTTGTCGCTACTGATTCTCCGGAGATATTTGATTGTGTATTAAGTTACGGCGGCAAAGCGATCATGACATCTGTTGCTCATCAAACCGGCACGGACAGGATAGCGGAAGCTTCTGATAAATTGACATGTGATATAGTTGTAAATATCCAAGGGGACGAGCCTTTGGTTAAGCCGGAGGATATTGATAAATTAGTTGAGTCTATGATGGTGGATCCGTCAGTTTATTTTGCGGCCTTAGTATGTAAAACACCCCAATTTGGCGAAATAACAGAATGCAAGGTAGTTATGGATTGTAACAAAGATATTATGTATATGTCCCGCTCAGATATCCCATCAAATACCAGATCACGAGTTCAATATTTACATAAACTTTATTGTGTGGCCGCTTTCCGTAAAGAATGGCTTAAGAAGTTTTCTTGTTGGCCGCAAACCGAACTGGAGAAAATTGAGTATATCGAGTATTTGCGTATTCTTGAAAATGGCCAGCACATTAGAGGCGTTGTAATTGAGGAGTATACTACTTCCGTTGACACCCCACAGGATTTAAAGGTCATTCTTGAAATGATGGAAAAAGATATCATCAAGTTTAAATATCTAAAATAATACCTGCCGAAAAAGATTATCATGAGAAAAAAAGAACTTATAATCTCCACCCCTTATGGTAATTTAAAAAAAGTTAAAGCTTTGTTGAAAGCCCGCCAAGCTAAGAAGTGGGTGTATTTTGGGAGTAAATTTTCGACGTTAACTTCTCTTGAGCAACAGTTAACTGACGGCTTTATCTGTATTGATATAATTGAAATTCATAAAAGTGTAGTAGAGAGTATAAAAGTTGAGTATGTTGCCTGGATTGATGAGCTTAATCGGAAATATGGTTTTGAGCTGGACTGGTGGTTTGGATCTGTGTTTTCAAGAAATAATTATACAAGCGACTTATTTCAATTCACTTGCTATCTGGAAATATTAAAACGATTATTGCTTAAAGATGAAATTTTTCCTGATTTAGTATTTGTCGAATCAGCGGGGTTTGCAAAAGATCTAAAAAATTGGGCTCAGAGCAATGGCTTCAGTGTCATAATTAAACATGGCTCATTTAGTATTGCTTCTGCCTCGAGTTTCTTTAAATCTGTACTTGATTGGTTGAGATTTATTGTAATTTCTATTATTCGCAGTTTTGCTGCTTTTGTTACGAGAGGAATTTTTAAAAAAGTAAAATGTCTTCCCAAAAGTTCTACCATTATTCATACGTTTATTCATGATAATTCTTTAACCAAAGACGGTATTTTAACTGACCGCTATTTACCTTTTCTCTATGATTATGCAGCTCGTAATGGTTTGAATATTGTTATTCATCCGATGCTGTACGGTTTTAAATATTCTTATCTTGCAATTTATCGAAAAATGCGCAGTAGCAGGATTCCTATTATAATTAAGGAAGATTTTTTACGAGTTGATGATTATTTGCGTGCTTTTACATATCCGTTCAGAACGCCGGGGAAAAAGATAGAATTAAAGGATTTTAGATCTCACAGTTTTTTTCATAGTATTCGAGAAATGAGAAAGAAAGAATGTTTTTCACCTGCGATGAATGCAGTATTAGTATATCAACTGTTTTTAAGATTAAGTAAAACCGAGTTTGAGCCGGCGCATTTTGTGCTTTGGTTTGAAAATCAGGTAATGGATAAGGCGCTTATAGCCGGAGTCAGAAGGTTTTTTCCGGGAGCAAGAATAACCGGAGCTCAAATGTTTTTGCATCCGCCAAATTTATTAAGTCTTTTTCCCTCTCAGTCTGAGGTGGACGCTCGCTTGGTACCGGATATCTTAATCGAAACAAGCCAATACCAATGCAAAAGAGCAGTTGCTTTTATGGACACTATTCCTTGCCAGGTAGGGGCAGGGCTACGCTACGCCCATGTATTTAGAAATGAAATATTTCCACAAAGCAAAGGAAATGATCTTCCTGCTATTTTGGTGGTTCTTCCTTTTAACTTATTTGAATCGATAGAAATATTGTCATTAATAAAGAATTCTTTAGGTTATATAAAGCAAGCGGTGTCGGTTTTGATAAAAGTTCATCCGGACTGTAACCTGGAACGTATTAAAAAAGAATTTGGTGAATTAGTTTGGCCTGAAGCTTTCCAGGTGGTTACCGGCAGCCTGGCTGATGTTCTTAAAAAGGCAAGGATAGTGATATCTGCAAATTCAAGTTCTATGGTTGAAGCTGTTTCATATGGCATACCTGTTATTTATGCGGGGAGCAGGATCATGATGAACCAGAATATTTTAAAAGATTTGGACTCTGAAATTACACAGGAATGTTATACGCCTTTGGAATTAGCAGATGCAATTAATAGCTATATTCAGAAATATCCTTTAAAACTAGCTGAATATAAAGAAATCGGTAATAAAGTAAAGGATATGTATTTTACTCCGGTGTCCGATAAAACCTTAGCTCCATTTTTCGAAAGAACCAAATGATGAAAAAAATTAAAAAAATCCTGTTATTTATTCCGCCTGCGATTACTTTTAAGGAGCGGATAGACATAAATCCTTTGCCTCCATTGGGACTGGGGTATTTGGGGTCAATTCTTGAAGAGAATGGTATTGAAGTAAAAATAGTTGACTGCTTGATCGAAGGGTGGGATACCCGGGTTAAAATAGCGGATAATTTAATACGAATTGGCCTTTCGTTTGAAGATATTGAAAAAATAATACGGTCGTATGGGCCTGATATAGTAGGAGTAAACAATTCTTTTACTAAGCAGCGCGAAAATGCGCATACGATTTATGAAATTGCTAAAAAAATAGATAAAAATATAATCACGGTTGCCGGAGGAGCGCATCCTACGGTAATGCCGGAGCTGGTTCTTGCGGATAAGCATGTTGATTATGTAGTTATAGGCGAGGGAGACCGGACGATAATCGAGCTTGTGTATTTGATTGAAGGAAAAACTGATGTTTCCGCTCTCGATGGGGTTGGCTACAGAGAGAGCGGGAAAATTAAAATTATACCTAAAACCAGGTTTATTGAAAATTTGGATACTCTGCCTTTTCCAGCCTGGCATCTTTTGAGCATGGAAAAGTATTTTGGATTAAAGGCGTCCCACGGTGACTGCAGGAGGAAACGGTTCTCGCCGATTATAACGTCGCGCGGTTGTCCGGCGCAATGCAGCTTTTGTTCGGCTTATGCGGTCTGGGGCAGGGGGTTTCGCTACCGGTCAGCGGAAAATGTCATTGGGGAGCTTAAACAGCTAAAACAACTATATGGTATCGAAGAAATAATGTTTGAGGATGATAACTTAACTTTGAATCCGCAACGGGCAGAGGAGATATTTGATTTAATGATTAATGAGCGGTTGAATATGGAATGGGATACTCCTAATGGTATCGCCGCCTGGACGCTTAATGAGAATCTAATTGATAAGATGAAAGAGAGCGGCTGCCGTAATTTGAATTTTGCTCTTGAATCCGGAAATCAGCATGTTTTGGACACAGTCATCAAAAAGCCGTTAAATCTGGAAAAGGTTAAGCCGCTTGTCCGATATGCTCAAAGAATAGGTTTGGATGTTGGTATATTTTTAGTTGTCGGTATGCCTGGTGAAACCGAAGAACAGATGTGGGATAGTTTTCGCATGGCAGCCCAACTGGGTATTTATACCCCGCATATCTCAATTGCCACGCCGTATCCCGGTTCAGCATTGTATGATTTGTGCAAAGAAAGGAAATTATTCCGTCCGGATTTTTCCCTTGATGACCTATATATCAGGAGTTTTGCGGTATCAACGGATGAATTAGGCGCGCGAAAGCTCAAGCGAATACTTGCGGACGGCCAGCGCTTTTTATTGCTATCTTTTTTGAAAAATAAACCGTTCGTCTTTTTTAAGGTTTGTATGGTAAAATTATTAAAGAATCCGGGAGCTTTTATGAAGAAAATATTAAATTTTATCCGGTTAAGAGATTGGGCTAAATTGAGATGAAAAAAAAGATTAGGCTTTCAAAATCGGTAGTTGGTTTACTTGAGAAAAAGGCATTGGGTAAAGTGATTGATGATTCTTATCTTGGGATGGGTAAATATGTTGAGGAGTTTGAACATGAGCTTGAAACTTATATCGGTGGTGGTAAAGTTATCTGTGTTAATTCCGGGACTGCCGCGCTTCATCTGGCACTGATGGGGATAGGGCTTGTTTCCGGTGACGAAGTTTTGGTGCAGTCGCTTACTTTTGTGGCCTGTTTCCAGGCGATAAGCGCTGTCGGAGCTGTTCCGGTAGCTTGTGAAGTTATTCCGGAAACCTGCACTATAGACTTAAAAGATGCAGAAAAGAGGATAACTAGAAAAACAAAAGCAATTATGCCGGTTCATTATGCCGGCAGAACCGGTAATCTTGAAGAGGTCTATAAATTTGCAAGAAAACATGGGCTTAGAGTCATAGAAGACGCGGCGCATGCTTTTGGGACGCTGTATAAAGGTAAAAAGGTCGGATCATTTGGCGATGTAGTTTGTTTTAGTTTTGACGGTATCAAAAATATTACTTCCGGCGAAGGCGGGGCAGTCCTGACCAAAGACGCAAAAGTGGCTGAATTCGTTATGGATGCCAGGCTTTTAGGTGTGCATAAAGATACTGAAAAGAGGTATCAAGGCAAAAGAAGCTGGGAGCTTAATGTATTCCATCAGGGGTATCGATATCACATGAGTAATTTGTTTGCAGCTATCGGGTTGAGCCAGCTTAAAAGATTTGAGAAGGAACTTAAGCCCTCCCGGCAGAAGTTAGCTAAGAAATATCATAGCGAATTAAGTTTAATTAATGATATTGAGTTGTTTCCCAATGATTACGATAAAGTCGTGCCACATATATTTCCGATCAAGGTTACCAACGGCAAGAGAGATGGTTTAAGGCAATATTTGATGGATAATAACATCGAATGCGGAGTGCATTATTACCCCAATCATCTTCTTAAATATTATAGAAAACAAAAAGTACGCCTTCCGGTAACTGAGAAAATTTATAATGAATTGCTTAGCTTGCCTTTGCACCCGGATATTACTGATAAAGATCAGAAGTATATAATCGAAAAAATAAAGGGTTTTTTACTAAATTTTAAGTTGACAATACTTTCATAGTGTACCATAATATAGGACAGTTGAACCATGTTATGGAACGTTAATTTATGAGGCCGTATATGCTAATACCCTTACAGAGAAAGAAGATATTGGAAGTTTTCATGAGTGATCCCGCGAAGGAGATTCACTTGCGAGAGATTTCTCGGCTTTCAAAAGTCTCGTTAAATAACGTTAACGATACTATGCGGCAATTTGTAAAAGATGGTTTATTTAAAAGGCGCGAAATCTCGAATATGTCATTATTCCAACCGAATCTCGATAGCGAAGACTTACTTAAACTTTTTGAATATCTGGAGCTAGAAAGAAAAAGGGCATTCTATAGCAAAAATAAAAGTATTGCCCGCCTGTTAGAAAAATACACCGCCAATGTTATCCAACTATCAAAAAGACAAATCCAGCTTGTAGTCCTTTTTGGGTCAGTGGCTATAGGCCAATGGGTTAAGGGCAGCGATATAGACATATTGGCTGTCAGCTCCAATAAAGATAGGGATGCCATTAATATCTTGAACAAGGCTAAAATAGACGTAAGCCCTCTTTTGGAAATTCGTCCAATTTCTACGACGATAGAAAAATTTACGGAAGGATTCAAGAAAAAAACTGAGTTTTATCATGAGTTATGGAACGACAGAATTGTTTTATATAATGAATCATTATTTTGGAAACTGATTAGTGAGGAGAATAAATAAATGACAAAAGATATTGAAAAAATATTACAGGGATGTTTTCGTCCAAAAGAAGGCCGCCCAAATCTTCATAAGATGCCGGTTAATACGGAAAGGGCTCGACAACATATCGACAAGGCTCATAAAAACTTGCGAGCGATGAAGATAATGTTTGAGAATGATCTATTTGATTGGACAATTATCTGCGGGTATTATGCTATGTATCATGCTGTCTTGGCGGCTTTGTTTAAGATAGGTATCCGCGCTACGGCTCATTATTGCGCTATAGCGGCATTTAAAGAGTTTTATGTCGAGCGAGGCAAGGTAAAGCCTGAGTATATTAGCTATATTAAAAGGGCAAAGCAACTCGAACAAAAATATGCCAATACCCTGGAAAAAGCACAAGGAGATAGGGTCGTAGAGCAATATGGAGTCGAAGTACTTAC
>CAYIFW010000020.1:0-19024 GCA_964362795.1 uncultured Planctomycetales bacterium
CCGGCTAAATACGCAGATGACTTAGATGTTATAACCAGTATCGGAGATATTACCGGCGTGCGCATCGAGTTTTTACATGAGATTTATAATCAGGATAAACAGATCATTGTCAAAGCCAAAACTACCATGGTTTGTGTTGATAAGAATCTAAGGCCTCAGGCTATCCCCGAAGATTTACGTAAAAAGATTGCTTCGTCGCCTTCGGCTCCTCGCAATGACAACCTTCGTGTCATTGCGAGCGAAGCGAAGCAATCTAATAAAGGATAAAATAATGGAGAATTTGCTAAAGTTTTTAAAAAGCAGGCGCAGTGTAAGGACGTTTCAGAATAAAAGCATACCTAAGCCGGAGCTTGAGAAAATAGTTGATGCTGCTCGGTTTGCTCCTACTGCCAGAAATGTTCAGCCATGGGAATTTGTGGTAGTGCTGGATAAAAATAAGTTAGTTGAGCTGTCTAGTTTGGGCCAAAATGTAAAACTTATGGCTGGCGCGGCGGCGGGTATTGTGGTTTTTTGCGCGCATACGCATTATTTTCTCGAGGATGGCAGCGCGGCTATTTGTAATATTCTTCTGGCAGCCACAGCTTTAGGTATAGGATCTTGTTGGATAGCCGGAGATAAAAAACCCTATTCTCAGCAGGTAAATATTTTATTAGGCGCGCCGGCGAATATGAAGCTAATCGGCTTGATCGCTTTGGGTTATCCTCAAGAGGAAAATGTATTTAAGGTTTCCGAGAAAAGAGAATTGAAAGAATTGCTGCACTGGGAGAAATTTTAATGTCCCAATTTGTCTGGGCCGGCGGCTCAGGGTGTTTATTGCCAGTTCTGATTATTTTTAATCTGTTCTTTGGCAGGTTGATCTTTAATTCTGCCCGGCTTTGGCTGGGCGTAGAGGTATTATTAATTTTAATATTTATGATTAACATTAATCTTATGGCTCGTAAGATTAGCCGTCAATTTAACCAGCAAAGCCCTGGCCAACAAAGCCGTAGATCGCAAGAACAAGTTGTGGATATCCAGGGCCAGGTAGTTGAAGAAGACAAGAAGTTGGAGTAGCGATTAGTATTGACAATTGATGTAGCTATGTTAAAGTATCTCCTAATTTTTCAAAACTACAAAGTTGTAGCGGAATCTAGATATTTTTGAAAGGAGCGGGGTAAAGATGGGTTTTGATCTGTTGTTATTGGCACCGGTGGGTTCGATTTTAGCGCTTGGTTTTGCTTTTTATCTAGCTTTAAGTATTCTAAGAATGGACGAAGGCACGGATAAAATGAAGGAGATTGCCCAGGCGGTGCGCGTTGGGGCCCAGGCTTATTTAAAAAGGCAATATTTGGGTGTTTCGATGTTTTTTGTGGTGGTATTTTTCATTCTTCTAGCGATGGCGATGAAGAATTATTTAGTTATATTTGTCCCGTTTGCTTTTTTGACCGGTGGTATTTTTTCAGGCCTATCCGGTTTTATCGGGATGAGCATTGCTACTCAGTCATCAAACCGCACTGCCCAAGCTGCTTCAAAGAGTTTGAATTCCGGCCTGCGGGTGGCCTTTTCCAGCGGGGCGGTTATGGGGCTTACCGTAGTCGGTTTGGGATTATTGGATTTAAGCATCTGGTATTATTTCTTAAATTGGTATTATTCTATCCATCCAACTCCGTTAGGCACGGATAAGATCGCGGCAATTACTTCAACCATGCTTTGTTTCGGTATGGGTGCTAGCTCGATGGCGCTCTTTGCCAGGGTCGGCGGAGGTATATTTACTAAAGCAGCGGATGTCGGCGCGGATTTAGTGGGTAAAGTTGAAGCGGGTATTCCGGAAGATGACGCGCGTAATCCGGCGGTTATTGCCGATAATGTCGGTGATAATGTCGGTGATGTTGCGGGCATGGGCGCTGATCTTTATGAATCTTATGTCGGTTCGATTGTGGCAACCAGCGCTTTAGGTGTGGCTGCGGGTTTAGGGGTTGCCGGAGTAACTGTACCCATGGTTATGGCTGCAATAGGCGTTATCGCTTCGATCATCGGAACTTTTTTTGTTCAAAGCAAAGAGCAGGCGAGCCAGAAAGTCCTTCTGGCAGCTTTACGCAAAGGGGTGTTTACTAGCTCATTATTGGTTGCGATAATTTCATATTTTTTAGTCAGATACACCTTAGGGGTTGAGCATCTGGGTGTTTATTGGTCAGTTTTAGCGGGTTTAATCGCCGGTGTTTTAATTGGCTTAGTAACCGAATATTATACTTCTAGCGGTTTTAAGCCTACGCGTTCTATCGCGGATGCGTCCTTAACCGGGCCGGCAACTGTAATTATCAGCGGTATTGCTGTAGGCATGATGTCTACGGCGATTCCGGTAATTATTGTCTGTGTTGCGATTATGATTAGTTTCTTTGTATCTGGCGGAGCGGTAAATTTTAATGCCGGTCTTTATGGTATTGCTATTTCGGCCGTGGGCATGCTTTCAACTTTAGGTATTACTTTAGCTACTGACGCTTATGGACCGGTTGCGGATAACGCCGGTGGAAATGCCCAGATGGCTAAATTACCTCCGGAAGTACGCAAGAGAACTGATGCTTTGGATTCTCTGGGTAATACTACCGCAGCTACGGGAAAAGGTTTTGCTATTGGTTCGGCAGCTTTGACGGCATTAGCCTTGATCGCTGCTTATAAGGATCAGGTTATGCTCTTTGGAAAAGATATAAATACGAGTATGATGAACCCTACGGTATTGGTGGGTTTATTTTTAGGGGGAATGCTGCCATTTTTATTCTGTTCTTTAACAATGCGGGCAGTGGGCCGGGCAGCGGGTAAAATTGTAGTTGAAGTGCGCCGGCAGTTTAAAGAAATCGTGGGTATTATGGAAGGCACAGCTAAACCGGATTATGCGCGTTGTGTTACTATTGCTACTGCCGCTGCTCAAAAAGAGATGATTGTTCCGTCACTTTTAGCAATTGTTGCTCCGATAGCTGTAGGTTTATTAATTGGTATTGATGCGGTTGCCGGATTGCTGATGGGTGCAACGGTTACCGGATTTGTGTTGGCGGTTATGATGGCTAACTCCGGAGGCGCCTGGGATAATGCCAAGAAATTTGTAGAAGAGGGCAATCATGGCGGTAAGGGGTCAGCTGCCCATAAAGCTACAGTGGTTGGCGATACAGTGGGAGATCCCTTTAAAGACACCTCCGGCCCGAGCTTAAACATTTTGATTAAGCTGATGTCGATGGTTTCGATTGTTTTTGCTTCTTTTATTATCAAGAATACGTTATTTAAATAAAGTAATTAAATAAAGGGGACGGTTCTGTTTTTAAGCTTGAAAAAACAGAACCGTCCCCTTTATTTTTTAGGTTAATTTTTTAGTTGTCAGGCTGTTTTTAGTGTTATAATTATAGCTATGGATGATTTAAAATTTGTCCACAGCTGCCTTAAAGGTGACAAGCAATCCTGGTCTGAGTTTATTTCGCGTTATTCCCGCCTCATTTATAATTATATCTATAGTGTTTTATCCGTCAAAGGCTGTAGCGCTTCGGTTGAGCAGATTGAGGATATCTTTCAGGAAATATTTCATTCTTTAATTAAAGATAATTATAAGAAACTTTCTACTTTCCAAGGTAAAAATGGTTGTTCTTTAGCTAGCTGGCTTAGGCAGGTTACAATTAATTTTACGCTGGATTATTTGCGTAAGCTTAAACCAATTGTGTCTCTGGATACCCAGGATGAGGATGGTTTTAGCTTGGGGGATAATCTAAAAGACCTGGCTCCGGGAGCAGCTGAGTTTATTCATGACCGGGATAAACGTAGGACTTTAGAGGAGTGTATCGGCCTGCTGGAGTCTGACGAACAATATTTCCTGGAGTTATTTCTGAATCAGGGCTTGAATCTGGAGGAGATTAAGGATTATCTTAAAATTAGCCGCGGTGCTGTGGATATGCGAAAGGGCAGGATATTTGCGAAGCTTCAGAATTGTTTTAAAAAGAAAGGTTTTTTAAGTTAGATTTTTAACAGTTATACGTCTATTGAACTAGGGGAAGAGATATGCTTAATTATTTAGAGAAGCTAACTAAAATTATCTATCGGGAGTGGAAGGGCTCAAAAAGTTTAAAAGCGCAGGAGCATCCTGATGAAGAAAGCCTGGCTTGTTTTTTGGAGGACAAACTTCCGGCTGAGGCTAAAAATGCAATCCTTAGGCATTTACTTATTTGTGATAAATGCGCCGAATATTTAAGCGTTCAAATCAAGATTCAGCCGCATTTAAGCTTGGATGTTCCCGCAGCATTGTTAGATAAGGTAAAAAAGTTAGTCAATCAGGAAACTAGGGGAAGTTTATTAGAAATCTTCCTTAAACTTAAAGCTAAGGCTTTGGAAATTATCCAGACTACCGGTGACGTTCTGGTCGGCCAGGAGTTGATTCCCGCCCCGGTTTTACGCAGCAGGCAGATGAATGAATTTAAGGATGAGATATCCATAATCAAAGACCTGCAGCAAATCCGGGTTTTAGCTAAGATCCAGAATAAGGATACCAAGAGATTTAATCTTACAATATCCGTTAAGTATAAAGAGAGCCAGAAAATTCCGCAAGATTTAAGTATTACCCTTTCCCAAGGTGGAATTGAGTTGGAGTCATATACAACTGATTCTGGAAACGGTTTTTTTGAGAATATCTTGCCGGGTAGCTATGTAGTGGAGATTATCCGCCAAGGCCAGAGGGAAGCCCGGATTGATTTAAAAGTGCAAGCCTAATTTTATGTCTTTTGAGCAAGTATTGATATTAGAAGTTTTTAAGCAAGATGATTCGCTTAAGCTGGGTTTATTCGACCAGGAGCAAACCGCTCCCACTTTGCGCCATTATAGCCAAGTGGGAGTTTCTTTTGATGAACTAAGGTCGTTAAGTACGGAGATGGTTGGCATCTTAAATCGCCTGCCTAAGGATCAGGCATCCCGGCTGGATCAGTTAAAGTGCCTGCAAAAAACCGGCCGGTTATTCTGGGACCATCTGCTTAGCCGTTCAATTAAGGAAAAGTTAAAAAATTCTGCTTCCTGCACTCTAACCCTTTCTTTAGATGAAGAATTAATTTATATTCCCTGGGAATTATTTTTTGATGGCGCGGATTTTCTGGGTTTAAAATTTAACCTGGGCAGGTTAGTGCGCAGCAAGGGGGAGCCGACTTTGCTGCGTTACCGCGACTTAGCGGATAATCTCAGGATGTTAATTTTAGCCAATCCTAATAATGATCTAAAATCAGCTTATATCGAGGGGCTGGAGATCAAAAATCAATTCAGCCATAAAAACAAAAAAGTACATGTTGATTTTAAGTCTACTAATATTGATAAAAACTATGTAAAGAAGAATATTTGTGATTATGACGTGGTGCATTTTGCCGGCCATTGTGAATTTGACCGCAAGAATGATTTAGAAAGCGGTTGGGCATTAAGTGATGGTTTTTTAAGAGTTGAAGATATTCTTAAGATGGGCCAAAGCTCAAATTTGCCGGCTTTAATATTTTCCAATGCTTGCCACTCCGCGCAGGTTAAGCCGGTTTTACTGGATGCGCAATATCAACAAGCCAGCTATGGACTGGCTAGCGCTTTTTTATTTGCCGGAGTCAGGCATTATATTGGCTCAATCCGTAAAATCGAAGATACCGCCAGCCTGGTATTTGCCCGGGAATTTTACGCCAAGCTTGTATCCGGAATAAGCGTGGGGGACTCTTTGCGCTTGTCCAGGTTAAAATTAATCAAAGAATATGGCTTGGCCGGCCTGCATTGGGTGAATTATCTGCTTTATGGCGACCCCGGGTTTGTTTTCTTTAAAGTTCATCCGCCTAAGGCAGCTAAACGCAAGACAAAAGCTTTTTATAAAAAGTTTATCACTAGAGTTGGCTTGGCGTCTGTTTTGATTTGTTTAAGTATTTTTTTAGCTATTTGGTTGCCTAAAATTAATCCCGGGAAAGCATACTTATTTCTTAATGCCCAAACCGCCTACCGTCAAGGCAATAATCAGGAGGCGATTGTTCTAGGGGAGCGGTTGATTAGCCAGGATCAAGGTTTTCTGGCAGCCTATCCGATAGTGGCCAATGCTTATCAAAGCCTGGGCAACAAAGATAAGGCGTTGAAGTATTATGCTGATTATATGCTTAAAAGCGAAAAGGCCAATAATCAGGCGCATCTTATCCAGTCCTATATAAAACTGGCTTGGTTTTATCAGTCGGATGGCCAATATCCTAAAGCCGAGCAACTTTATCAAAAGGCGATAAGTTTAAGCCAGCAATTAAAAGATAAGCAGAATGAAGCGGTGGCTTTACGCAGGTTAGCTGTTTGGCATATTGATAAAAAAGATTATGACCGGGCGTTAGATCTTTTAACTAAAAGTTCGGCGATTAATCTTGAGCGGCAAAATAATTTTGAGTATGCCCGTAATCTTGCCAGTGATTATTTTGATATCGGGCTGGTTTTTGCCAATAAAAATGATTATCCAGCGGCCAAAGACTTTTATGAGAAAAGCTTGAAGATTTTTGAGCGCCTTAAGCTGAATAATGAATTAAGCGACTGTTATTTTAATTTAGGAGAGGTTTATTTTTTTCAGAAACAATATCAGAAGGCGCTGGACTATTATTTTAAAGGTTTAAAAGTAGATCAAGCGCAGAATAATAAAGTTAATTTAGCCAGTGGGCTCAATATGATCGGAGAACTTTATTTGGAGATCGATGACTTAACAGTGGCGCAAGATTATTTTAAGCAATCGCTGAATTTATCCGCAGAGATTAACAGCCGCCTGGATTTGGCCAACGCCAACTATAATTTAGGGCTGCTATATAAGCAACAGGGAAGGAAGAATATCGCCAGAGAGCATTGGCGCCAGGCTCAGGAAATATACCGGTCGGTTGATCCGGATAAATATCAGGAAATCCGCACTGAACTATTGGAATTAGATAATAACTGAAAGCTGGGGACGTCCTGAAAAGGGACACCCTATAATTATCAGGGTGTCCCCAAATAGGACGTCCCCTATAATAATTTAAAAAAGGCTTGACAATTATTATTTTTAGGGTAAACTCTACTAAGTTTATAGAGTTAATAGGAAAAGCCTGCCTGCCGGCAGGCAGGGAGGAAAAATGAGAATTACGTATAAAGGGGATTACGCGTTAAAGGCGCTCCTGGATTTAAGCCTGCATTATGATCAGGGCTTATCGACTATCCACGATATTGCCAAACGTATTCATGCTCCGGTTAAATTTTTGGAGCAGGTGCTTCTGGAATTAAAAAGCGCAGGCTTTGTGGGAAGCCGCAGAGGCAAAGTCGGCGGGTATCTTTTGGCAAAACCACCCGGTGAAATTACGCTAGGAGAAGTAGTAAGATTTATTGACGGCCCGGTAGAGCCGATCGGCTGTGTTGAGAAAAATTATTCCGGCTGCACTGATTTATACATATGCGTATTCCGGCCGATCTGGTCTGAAATAAGCAAGTCTATCTCTGAGACAGTGGATGGTATTACATTTGAAAAACTCGCAGGTAAGGTAAAAGCAAATAAAAAAACGGTAGCCTATCAAATTTAACGGAAAGGAACAGAGCAAATGAGCTTATTGAATAATAAAGATGACTTAAAAGAATTGGTAGAAACGCTGAATTTTAAAGAGAAAGTAGAGAGATCAAAACAATTAATTAAAGAGGCCTACGCGCTTTACGGAGATTCTTTGGTGGTAGCTAATAGTTTAGGTAAGGATTCGGTGGTGGTTTGGGAGTTGGCAAAAAGAGTAAATCCGAAAATTCGCGGATTTATCGTTACCACCAGGTTTAAGCCGGCAGAAACAGTGAAATTTATGAATGAAGAGGTAGCGCGGTATCCGGAGTTAGAAGTGTATAGAAATGATTCAGAAATTCCTGAGAAGCTATATGAAACTGAACCGGATAAATGTTGTGATATTTTAAAAGTCGAACCTGTGAAAAGAGCTATTCACCAGATGCAGGTGAAGTGTTGGGTAACCGGATTGCGTTGTACTGAAGGCCGCACGCGGACTGATTTTAAGGAAGTGGAAGAAAGGGACAAGGGCTTAATCAAACTTAATCCGATTTTAATCTGGAAGGAACGCGAAGTCTGGCAGTATTTAGCGTTGTATCAGGTGCCGGTAAACCCTCTTTATGCGGAGGGGTACCGTTCTTTAGGTTGCGCGCCTTGCACGCATATTACTAATGATGATAATGAGCGTGCCGGGCGTTGGATCGGAACTAGTAAATGCGGCGGAGAATGTGGAATCCATACGCGTCCTTTAAAAACTAATTTAGTTGGTGAAGGGATATAATTTTGGTTAATCTGATTTTATTAATCGGTTTAGTGGTATTTTTTGCCATCAACATGGGGGCCAGCGGTATTGCCCCCGCGTTTGCCGCGGTTTTTGGGGCAAAAATAATCAAAAAGGACAGAGCGATTGCTCTGTTTAGTATTTTTGTCATTATAGGAGCAGTTGTTTTGGGCCGCAATGTCAGTTTGACTTTAGGTAAGAATTTATTGCCTAAAGAATTCCTGAATTTTAATACGGCGTTAATTATTATTTCCGCTGCTTCCTTGAGTTTGTTTTTAGCTAACATCTTAAAAATACCTCAATCTACCAGCCAGGTAACGGTAGGGGCAATAACCGGAGCGGGGTTATATTTTAAACATTTCTATTTTAAAACCCTGTTTTTTAAGATAATCCCAATGTGGATTATTCTTCCGTTATTAGCCTATGTTTTTACTTTTTTATTATACAGGATTATTTATCCGGCCAGGCCCGGTAACCTGCATATTCTTGAGAAATTATTCGTTCATGATAAGAAATTAAAGGTTACGGGAATTTTGCTTAGTTGTTATGTTGCTTTTGCGATTGGATCAAATAATGTGGCTAATGCTGTGGGGCCTTTGTTTGGCGCGGGTATTGTCGGGATACTTCCGGGCTTACTGATGGTTGCTCCGATTTTTGGAATCGGTGCTGGATTATTAGGGAAAGGCAACCTGGATACAGCGGGAAAAGAAGTTGTTCCTTTAGGTCTGTCTTCCAGCAATATTGTGTCTTTTGTAACGGCGACGCTTTTGATTTTTGCCTCCTTTTTGGGGATACCGCAATCATTAGTGCAGCTTAATATGTGTTCTATTTTTGCTGTCAGTTCGTTAAAGAACGGCCATAGGTCTACTTTAGATTCTCATATTGCCAAGAAAACATTTATGGTCTGGGCGATTACTCCGTTATTGTCAGTAGCCATAGCGTATTTGTTGTTATTTGTCATGAATAAATAAAGGGGACGGTTCTATTTTTCGTCGCCTGGTTGATTTAAAATAGAACCGTCCCCTTGATTCTAAATGGAGGCAGCATGCCTTTTTCAAATAAAATTGCCAATAATGTTGTGGAGTTAATCGGTAATACTCCCCTGGTTAGGCTTAACCGCTTGGTTAGGCCTGAATCGGCGCAAGTTTTGGCAAAATTGGAATATTTTAATCCCGGAGGGAGCGTTAAGGATAGGATTTGTTTTGCGATGATCGAAGATGCCGAGAAAAAAGGCCTGCTTAAAAAAGGCTCGACGATTATTGAGCCGACATCGGGTAATACAGGGATTGGTTTAGCGATGATTTCAGCGGTTAAAGGCTATAAATGTATACTTACTATGCCTGAGGCAATGAGTTTAGAAAGAATTTATATACTTAAGTCTTACGGGGCTCAAGTTGTGCTGACTCCGGCTAGCGAGGGGATGAGCGGGGCGATAAAAAAAGCCGAGCAGATATTTAAGAAAACCCATAATGCTTTTATGCCGCATCAATTTACTAATTTAGCTAATGTTTTGGCGCATCGTAAAACAACGGCGGTAGAAATATGGGAGGCTACGGGTGGCAAGCTGGATGCTTTTGTTGCCGGAGTGGGTACGGGTGGAACGATTACCGGAGTCGGTGAAATTTTGAAAAAACATAATCCGCAGATAAAAATAATCGCGGTTGAACCTAAGAATAGCTCGGTTCTTTCAGGTGGTAAGGCCGGTTCGCATAAAATTCAGGGGATTGGCGCAGGATTCATTCCGGTGATATTGAATCGTGAGGTTATTGATTCCGTAATTCAAGTAGCCGATGCTGATGCTTTTAAAATCTCCAATCGTTTGGCTAAAGAAGAAGGCCTTTTTGTCGGAGCTTCTGCCGGAGCGGCGGTTTGGGCAGCTTTAAAAGTCGCTGAAGAGTTGGGAAAAGGGAAAACCGTGGTTACGGTATTACCTGACACAGGCGAAAGGTATTTTTCTACCCAGCAGTATTTTGAAGGGTAGTAAGGTTTTTACAGGAAAGGGAAAATAATGCCGGATAATATTGATTATGAAGATTTAAAAAAGCGTGGTTTCCTACGGCAAAAACAAGATGGATTATTTTTGTTTAGGGTCAGGATGTCTTCAGGTGCCCTGAAAAAGGAGCAGTTAGATAAAATAAGCCAGGTAGCTCGGGAGTTTGCCCAGGGTTTTGTGCATCTGACAGTGCGTCAGGGTATGGAGATCCCGTTTATTAAATTCGAGGATATCTCTAAAGTTGAGGCGCAATTTAAAGGTGCCGGAGTAGAAAACGGTTCATCCGGAGCCTGCGTTAGGGCGATGACTGTCTGTCCCGGCAATAATTGGTGCAGATTAGGGTTAATTAATACTTTTGCTTTCTCCGATAAGATTGAAAAAGAACTTGGTATTGGTTGCGGGTTGAGTCTGCCAAGTAAATTTAAGATTGCAATTTCGGGTTGCCCTAATTGTTGTACTCGGGTTCAGCAGTCAGAGATAGGAGTACACGGAGTAGCAGGTGATAACTATGCAATTTATCTCGGAGGCTGTGGTGGCAGGGTGCCGCATACAGGTTTTAAATTAAATAAGATTTTTAGTGAAAATGAGGTGTTGTTGATTATTGAAAAGGTGGTGAATTTCTTTAAAGCAAGTGGCAAGGCTAAGCAAAGGCTAGCTTTTTTTATTGAAGAGATAGGCAGAGAAAAATTTATCAAAGATGCCGGATTAGATGACTAAAAAGAAAGATTTATCGCACAAAATCCGTGATTAATTTGGATTTGAGAGTATAATATTAGTTCATATAAACAATACACCCCGCGCTTAAGGGAATTGCGCGCCTGCCTGCCGGCAGGCAGGGGTGTTGCCCACGTGGGCAAGGAGGCTCAAATGAGTAAGAATGACGCAAAACTAAGAATTGAAACTTTAGCTTTACACGGTGGCCAGGAGGCTGATCCGACAACCGGTTCACGCGCGGTCCCAATTTATCAGACCACCTCGTATCAGTTTAAGAGCACGGAACACGCGGCAAATCTTTTTGGTTTAAAGGAATTTGGAAATATCTATACCCGTCTGATGAATCCGACTACCGATGTGTTGGAGAAGAGAATGGCTTTATTAGATGGCGGAGTGGCTGCTCTGGCGGTTGCTAGCGGCCAGTCAGCGATTACGTTGGCTTTGCTTAATATTGCCCAGGCCGGCGATGAGATAGTATCGGCGGATAATTTGTATGGCGGCACGTATAATCTTTTCCATTACACTTTTCCACGCTTAGGAATTAAGGTTAATTTCGTTAAATCCAATGATTTAAATGCAATTCAGAAAGCGATTACTGCTAAGACTAAAGCCATCTATGCCGAGTCAATCGGGAACCCTAAGCTTGATATCGCGGATTTAGAGGGCATCTCTAAACTAGCCCATAAAAACGGCATACCTTTTATTTTGGATAACACCGTATCGCCGTATTTACTCCGGCCGATTGATCATGGCGTGGATATCGTGGTTTATTCGGCGACTAAGTTTATCGGCGGACACGGCACAAGTTTAGGCGGAATAATCGTCGATTCGGGAAAATTTGATTGGACTAACGGCAAATTTCCTTTGATCGCCGAACCTGACCCGAGTTATCATGGAATAAATTTTGTGGAAGCGCTTAAGCCGATGGGCAATATCGCCTACATTATTAAAGCCCGGGTTAATTTACTGCGTGACCTGGGGCCGGCACTGTCTCCTTTTAATTCATTTTTATTTTTGCAGGGGCTGGAAACGTTGCATTTAAGGATGCCCCGGCATTCTGAAAACGCATTGGCGGTGGCAAAATATTTGAAAAAGCATGCCAAAGTGAGTTGGGTGAATTATCCGGGGCTAGATGATAGTCCGGAAAAAGAAAGAGCGAAGAAATATTTACCCAAAGGCCAAGGCGCTATTTTAGGTTTTGGTATAAAAGGAGGCCTGGAGGCGGGAAAGAAATTTATTAATTCATTGGAATTGATTTCGCATCTGGCTAATGTCGGTGATGCCAAAAGCCTGGCCATCCATCCGGCGACCACGACGCACCAGCAGTTGTCTGCCGAAGAGCAGCTGGCAACCGGGGTAACACCGGATTTTGTGCGTTTATCGATTGGTATTGAACATATTGATGATATTATCGCGGATATTGAACAAGCTTTAGAGAAATCATAAAATAAAGGGGACGGTTCTGTTTTTCCGTCCCTGGGATGGATTTAAAACAGAACCGTCCCCTTGATTTGTCAGGAGGTTAAAATGGCAAAAATATTTTCTGATATTACCAAAACAGTTGGTAACACTCCTTTAGTTAAGCTAAACCATATTACTCAAGGTTTAGAAGCTACTATATTAGTTAAGTTAGAATCTTTTAATCCGCTCTCTAGTGTAAAAGACAGGATCGGAGTAGCGATGATTGAAGACGCTGAAAAAAGAGGAGTATTGAAGAAAAATACTACGATTATTGAACCCACTAGCGGTAATACCGGTATTGCTTTGGCTTTTGTCGCCGCGGCTAAAGGTTATAAATTAATTTTAACTATGCCGGATACGATGAGCATGGAAAGAAGGCAGCTTCTGGCAATTTTCGGGGCGCAGTTAGTTTTAACTCCCGGCGCCGAAGGAATGAAGGGGGCGATAAAAAAAGCTGAAGAGTTAGTTAAAGAGAGTCCGGATGCGATTATTTTACAACAATTTAATAATCCGGCTAATCCCGAAATTCACCGCAAAACTACCGCTGAAGAGATTTGGGATGACACTGACGGAGCAGTTGATATTTTAGTTTCCGGAGTCGGCACGGGCGGGACGATTACCGGGGTTGGGGAGGTAATTAAGAAAAGAAAGCCCGGTTTTAAAGCAATTGCGGTTGAGCCTGATGCTTCGCCGGTTTTGTCCGGGGGCGCTGCCGGTTCGCATAAGATTCAGGGGATCGGCGCGGGATTCGTTCCGCAAGTTTTAAACCGTGAGATTATTGATGAAGTTATCCGGGTGACTAATGATAATGCCGGCCAAGTTGCCAGGCAACTTGCAAAATCTGAAGGGATTCTTGCCGGGATTTCAAGCGGCGCAGCTGTCTGGGCGGCATTGGAAGTCGCAAAACGCAAAGAAAATAAGGGAAAGATTATTGTAGTTGTATTACCGGATACCGGAGAAAGATATTTAAGTACCTGGCTTTTTCAGGATGTAAAAGTATGATTAAAGAAAAAAAAGTAACTCAAAATAATTCCGTAGGTATTGTGCAAACTCAAAGTTTTACTTTTGATGCGCTTAAACTTGAGAGCGGGGAGAGGTTTGGCCCGATTACTCTGGCCTATGAGACGTATGGTGAACTAAATCCAGAAAAAACTAACGCCATACTTATTACGCACGCTCTTTCCGGTGATGCGCATGCCGCCGGAGTCTATCAGGGAAAGGATGAACTTGGGTGGTGGGATGCTTTTATCGGGCCGGGCAAGGCGTTCGATACGGATAAATATTTTATTATTTGTTCCAATGTCCTCGGTGGATGTAAAGGTTCAACTGGGCCTTCGAGTATAAATCCTAAGACCAATAAACCCTATGCTTTGGATTTCCCTTTAATCAGTATTAATGACATTGTTTGCGCTCAAAAACATTTAATCGATCATTTAGGTATTGAGAAATTGCTCTCGGTAGTCGGCGGATCAATGGGCGGCCAGCAGGTCTTATCCTGGTTAGTTAATTATCCTCATAATTTATGCAGCGCAGTTCCCATTGCTACAACGATTAAGCATTCACCGCAGCAGATTGCTTTTAATGAAGTCGGCAGGCAGTCGATTATGGGCGATGCGCATTGGAAATCAGGAAACTATTATGATGATCTAGCTCCTTCTAAAGGCCTGGCCGTAGCCAGAATGATTGGGCATATTACTTATATGAGCGATAAATCCATGGCGGAAAAGTTCGGGCGGACCAAAAAAGAAAGCGGACAGCCTTTTAAGTTTACCGCTGATTTTGAGGTTGAAGGTTATTTGCAATATCGCGGAGATAATTTTGTAAAACGCTTTGATGCCAATTCCTATCTTTATATTACCAAAGCGATGGATAATTTTGATGCCTCCGGAGGCCGGCGTTTTGAGGATGTTTTAGGTGATACCAAGGTAAAAGTTTTAATTATTTCTTTTAAGTCGGATTGGTTATATCCGGCTTATCAGTCAAAAGAGATAGTCAAAGCTTGCAAGCTTGCCGGAGTCCAGACGACTTATTGCGAAATTGATTCAACTTACGGGCATGATGCGTTTCTTTTAGAAGTCCAAGAGGAGTCGCATTTGCTCAAGCATTTTCTTAAAAAAGTATTTTACGCTTATGAGGTGACCGGTGAGTACGGATGCTAAAGAGATCCAATTAGACCATCAGGTAATTTTAGGTTTAATTAAAGCGCAGTCTAGTGTCCTGGACTTAGGTTGCGGCTCGGGGGATCTTTTGTACCTTTTAGCTAAAGAAAAGAAAGCCCTTGTGCAGGGTATCGAGATTGATGATCAGGAAATTTATAAATGTGTGGCTAAGGGCTTAAATGTTTTTCACGGAGATATCGATAGCGGTCTGGCTGAGTTCAGCGACAAGTCTTTTGATTATGTGGTGCTTAATCAGAGTATGCAGCAGATTCTGCATGTGGATAAGGTTTTGACTGATGCTTTGCGCGTAGGCAAGAAAGTAGTCGTGGGCTTTCCTAATTTCGCCTATTATAAATCCAGGCTGCAGATGTTTTTCCAAGGCAGAGCTCCGGTAACCACGGGTTTGCCTTATCAATGGTATGAAACTCCCAACTTGCATTTTTTAAGCATAACTGATTTTAAGAATTATTGCCACCTGAAGAATATTCATATCGAGCAAAGTATCGGTATCGGCGAAAACAAAAAAGTTAACTTTCTAATTAATTTTTTCGCGTATTCGGGGATATTTTTAATTTCAAAATAAGGGAGGATAGATGCCCTATATTAATTTAAAATTAGTCGGCAAACTTACCCAGGACCAGAAGGAGAAGATTGCCAAAGAGTTTTCAGATACACTTTTAAAAGTCGCCGGTAAACCTAAGGAGGCGCTTTATCTGGTTATCGATGAAGTCGCCGGAGAAAACTGGGCTAAAGGCGATAAATTTTTTGGTTAAAAAATCAAGGGGACGGTTCTATTTTTCCGTCATCTGACTAGGTTGAAAAATAGAACCGTCCCCTTTGATTTTAGAGCAGGGGTTTTTTATTACAAGGACGAAAATCATGGTGATAACTATAAATGGCAAGTCTGAAGAAATCAAAATAAAATCAAGTCTTGCTGAGCTTATTTTGGCTAAAGGATTGTGCGCCGAGAAAGTGGTGATCGAGCATAATCTTAAAATTGTGCCCCGGGGAGAGTGGCAGAATACGCCTTTACGTGAAAATGATTTAATTGAAATTGTAAGTTTTGTCGGAGGCGGGTGATGGCGGAAGATTTTTTAGAAATAGCGGGAGAAAAAATCAATAACCGGCTTTTTATCGGTTCGGGAAAATTTTCCGCTTATTCGATAATGAAAAAAGCTTTAGAAGAAGCGGGGACTGAAGTTGTAACCGTTGCTTTAAGAAGGGTTGATGAGAGCTCTAAATTAGAGAATATCCTGGATTATATTCCGCAAGGATGTAAGGTTATGATTAATACTTCCGGAGCTAGGGATGCCCAGGAAGCGGTGCGTATTGCTCGCCTGGGGCAAGCAGCGGGATCCGGAAACTGGATAAAATTAGAAGTTATTCGCGATAATAAATATTTACTACCGGATAATCTGGAGACTTTGAAGGCAATAGAAGTTTTAGCCAAAGAAGGTTTTAGGGTTTTTCCATATATGAATCCGGATTTATCTATTGCTAGAAGGATGGTGGACGCCGGAGCTAGCGCGATTATGCCCTTAGGTTCTCCGATTGGAAGTAATCGGGGGATAAAAACCCGTGAGATAATTGAAATATTGGTTAGTGAAATTAAGCTGCCGGTTATTGTTGACGCGGGGTTAGGTAAACCGTCAGAGGCTTGTGAATGTATGGAGCTAGGATGTGCTGCGGTATTAGTGAATACGGCGATTGCAGTTTCAGAAGATCCGGTAAGAATGGCCAAAGCATTTGCTCAAGCAGTTTATGCCGGTAGGCTTGCTTATCTAGCGGGAATCCCTGCGGCAGGAAAAATAGCTTGTTCTTCCAGTCCGTTAACCGGATTTTTAAGAGAAGATAAAAAATCATAATGAGTTTCTATGATATTTATTCTCAAAATAAAAATTTTGATTTAGAGAAAAGTTTTAAACTTGCCTCATCTGCTGCGATTCAAGATATTCTACTGCAGGACAATCTCAATTTAACTCAGTTTGTTTCTTTGCTTTCTGGCGAAGCCCAAAATAATCTTGAAAGTATGGCTCAAAAAGCACAGGCAGTTACTCGGCGGCATTTCGGTAATGTTGTTCAGCTTTATACGCCTATGTATTTATCAAACTACTGTGATAATTCTTGTCTCTACTGTGGGTTTAATTTAAATAATGATATTAAGCGCAGGACGCTTACTTTAGAAGAAGTTGAGAAAGAGGCGCAATTAATTTCTTCTTCAGGTTTAAAGCATATCCTTATTTTAACCGGTGAATCCCGGGCCAAGAGCCCGGTTAGCTATATCCAAGACTGTGTAAGGCTTTTAAAAAAATATTTTACTTCGATATCTCTGGAAGTATATTCTTTGACTGAAGATGAATATGCGCAGTTAGTTGATCAAGGGGTAGACGGCTTGACGATTTATCAGGAAGTTTACGATGAACAACTTTACGCAAAGATGCATGTTTCCGGCCCTAAAAAAGATTACAGATTTAGATTAGATGCTCCTGAAAGAGGGGCGCAAGCTAAGCTGCGTAGCATTTCTATTGGAACCCTGCTTGGTTTGGGTGATTGGAGAAGAGAAATATTTTTTCTCGGGCTGCATGCGAAATATCTTCAGGATAATTTTCCGGATGTTGAGATTGGAATATCTGTTCCCAGAATCCAGCCGCAAGTAAGCGGTTTTAAACCTCTTTGTCAGGTTAGCGATGAAAATATCGTTCAGATCATTTTGGCGCTGAGGCTTTTTCTGCCGCGCTTGAGTATTACGATCTCAACACGTGAAAATCCTGAGTTCAGAGAAAATCTTTTGTCTCTGGGAGTTACCCGGATGTCCGCTGGTTCAAATACGAGTGTGGGAGGACGAACTTTTTGCCGCAAGGATGAGCAACCTTCCCAGTTTGAAATTCAGGATCAAAGAAACGTAACGCAGATTAAAGCCGCCATTGAGAGCAAGGGATACCAGCCGGTTTCTAAAGACTGGTTGAATTTATAATGGAATCATTCCAAGATAACTTAATAAAAAAAATTGGTAAAGATAACCTGGTAAAAATTCAATCTGCAAAAGTAGGATTAGCCGGAGCAGGTGGCTTAGGCTCAAACTGCGCTTTGAATCTGGTAAGGGTTGGATTTAAGAGATTAACGATCGTAGATTTTGATGTTGTCACGGAACCGAATTTGGATCGGCAATTTTATTTTTTAGATCAGGTCGGGATGAAAAAAACCGAGGCGCTTAAAGCAAATTTGCTGAGGGTAAATCCGGATCTAGAGCTTTTACTGATCGATAAAAAGATAGCTAAGGATAATGTGAAAGAATTATTCGGCGATTGTCAAATTGTGATAGAATGCCTTGATTGGGCTGAGAGTAAAAGCATGCTGGTTGAAGAGTTGCTTAATTTAGATAAATTTGTGGTGGCCGTATCCGGAGTAGGGGGTATCGGCTCAAGTGATGATATCAGGGTGAATAAAATAAGTAAGAATTTAATTATGGTTGGGGATTTGAAATCTGACATCAGCCTGAAGCCGGCTTTATCGCCGAGGGTAAATATCGCCGCAGCAAAACAGGCGGATATTGCGCTGGATCTTGTTATTAACATGTTCTAGGAAAATAGTTTAAAAATGTTAAGAAAAATTATCGCCATAATTTTAGTGAATGTGTTTATCCTAAATTATGGCTTTTCTTTTTCTCAGGAGATACTTTTACTTGAGCCGCTGGTAAAAGAGGCAAGAGAAAATAATCCTGATATTTTAGCAGCCAGGAAACGTTGGGAAGCAGCTAAAGCCAGGATTCCGCAGGCAAAATCTTTCGAAGACCCGTCAATAGGTTTCACATTTGAAAAAATTCCGGGAAGCCCGTTTCAATTGAATAAGACGATGTCTGAAGATAGAATGTTTTCCATAAATCAGGCGATTCCCGCCTTTGGAAAATTATCCTTAAAAGGTAAAATCGCCTTAGTTGAATCGCAGATGTTTGCCGGAGAATATAGAAACAAAGAACTGCAGATCATAAATGAGGTTAAACAGGCTTACTATGATTTATTTATGAACTATAAAAAAACAGAGTTGAATCAAGTCAGTTTGGTATTTTTAAAAGAGATAATTGAGATTGCCGAAGTCAGTTATACTGTGGGAGAAACACGGCAAGAGGACCTTTTTAAGATAAATCTTGAAATAACTCAATTGAGGAATGATATTTCTAATTTAAAAGAAGAGAAAGCTGCGATTGAAATAAAGCTAAATCTATTACTAAACAGGAAAGCGGATGTTGCTATGGGCATTCCTGAATTAAAAGAAGGTTTTTCTGCTATTCTTGATTTAGATTCGTTGTATCGGTATACATTTGAAAATCAGCCGGAATTATTAATTTTTTCTTATGCAATAGAAAAGAATAAATATGCTAAGAGCTTAGCGAAAAGAAGTTTTTTACCGGATATTATGAC
>CAYIFW010000021.1:0-18936 GCA_964362795.1 uncultured Planctomycetales bacterium
CTAAGTGGGCTCAAGTTGATAACCAGCTGCAAAGACGCAATGATTTAATTCCTAACTTAGTAAATACAGTCAAGGGTTATGCAGCTTATGAAAAAGGAGTATTTGAGGCGGTTACCAATGCCCGTTCGCAATGGGCTAAAGCCAGCTCAGTTGATGAAAAAGTTAAAGCAGCTTCTGCGGTTGACTCGGCATTGTCAAGGCTGCTTTTTGTTGCTGAGAATTATCCTACTTTAAAAGCAGATGGCACGTTCTTGAAGCTTATGGATGAACTCTCGGGTACTGAAAACCGCATTGCGGTTGAACGTATGCGTTATAATGAAGCGGTTAGAGATTATAATGTTACGATTAGGATGATCCCGGGAAATATTGTTGCCGGATTCACCGGTTATAAAGTAGCTACCGAATACTTTAAGGCTGAAGAAAAAGCAAAAACAGTCCCGGAAGTAAAATTTTAAGATGAAATATATTGTTTTAGTCGGCGATGGAATGAGCGATTATCCTATTGAAGAACTGGGTATGCGCACGCCTTTAGAAGCGGCGCGCACACCGAATATGGACTTTATCGCCCAGAACGGCACGCTGGGACAGGCCAAAACTATTCCGGATAAAATGACCCCGGCATCCGACGTAGCTAATCTTTCTATTCTCGGATATGACCCCAAAAAATATTATTCCGGAAGAGGGCCGCTAGAGGCGGCAAACCTGGGAATTGAATTAGAAGAAGATGATGTCGCTTTCCGCTGCAATTTAATTACGGCTTCCGGCGATACCTTGCTTGATTACAGCGCCGGGCACATTAAATCCGGCGAAGCCGAAAAACTGATCAAGTTTCTTGACCAGAAATTAGGCACGAATAAAATACGTTTTTTTAACGGCATGAGCTACCGGCATCTGCTTTTAGTTAAACGCGGAGCAGAATTAAAATTACAGGACTTAAAATGCCTCCCCCCGCATGATATCGCCGGCCAAAACATAAAGAAAAATTTTCCTAAGGGTGATAACGCGGATTTGATTATTAAGCTTATGCAAGATTCCCGCCAAATCCTGGAAAATCATGAAATTAACCTGGTGCGCCTGGATTTAAAAGAAAATCCGGCAAATATGATCTGGCTTTGGGGACAGGGCAAGAAACCGTCCATGCCTAAGTTCAGCGATAAATTTAAAATATCCGGTAGCGTAATTTCAGCCGTTGATTTAATTAAAGGCCTGGGCCGGATTTTAGGCCTGGAGGTAATCAATGTTGACGGAGCAACCGGTTATTACGATACCAACTACCAGGGGAAAGCTGATGCGGCAATTAAATCCTTAGAAAAAAATGATTTTGTTTTTGTCCATGTGGAAGCTCCGGATGAAGCAGGGCATAACGGAGACCTGCGCGAGAAACTTACGGCAATAGAAAGATTCGATCAGGTAATCGTAGGATCGCTTCTGGAATATTGTAAGAATAAAAACGATTTCCGGATTCTAGTCCTACCGGATCACGCTACGCCGGTTTCTCTTAAAACTCACACCGCAGACTTAATTCCGTTCGCAATCTACGGTAAAGATATCGAGGCCAGAAATTTTATTAATTACAGCGAAAAAGAAGCGCAAAAATCAGAATTATATTTTGAACACGGATATCAACTCCTGGAATATCTTATCTTAGGGAGGATAATCAATGCCTAAGGGTTTAATTGTGCAAAAATACGGCGGCTCATCAGTGGCTAATGTCGAGCGCATTCAAAAAGTGGCGCAAAGAGTGGTAAGTTACAGCAAGAAAGGTTACTCTTTGGTGGTTGTGGTTTCAGCCCTCGGTGATACTACCGATGAGTTAGTGGAACTGGCAAATAAAATTAATCCTAACCCTTCCGAAAGAGAGATGGATATGCTATTGTCAACCGGAGAACAGATTTCGGTTGCGCTTTTAGCCATGGCCATCCATAAACTGGGGAGCCGGGCAATCTCATTCACGGGAGCCCAGGTCGGCATTATTACCGATACCAGCCATACCCGGGCGAGAATTATTAAAATTAACGCCGATAAAATTAAAACTGAATTAAAAAAAGGCAGTATTGTTATTGTCGCGGGTTTCCAGGGGGTAACTATAGACCAGGATATCACTACTTTAGGCAGAGGCGGCTCGGATTTAACCGCCGTGGCTTTAGCTAAAGAACTTAACGCTCAGAGTTGTGAAATTTACACGGATGTGGAAGGAATTTATACCACCGACCCCCGGATTGAGCCGCGCGCAAAAAAAATTAAAAAAATTACTTATGATGAGATGCTGGAGATGGCTTCTCTGGGAGCCCAAGTAATGCAAGCCCGTTCCATTGAAGTAGCCAAAAAGTTCAATGTGCCTTTGCATGTGCGCTCTTCATTTAACAAAAACAGCGGAACAATGATTATTAAGGAGGTAAAAAATATGGAAGACGTGGTGGTCAACGGCGTAACTTTAAATAAAAACCAGGCTAAAATTACTCTTTGTCAGGTTCCCGATAAACCGGGAGTAGCGGTTAAGCTATTTAAAAATTTAGCCGTCGCCGGCTTAAGCGTCGACATGATCGTGCAAAACGTCAGCCATACCCGGCAAACCGACATCTCTTTTACCGTCGCCAAAACAGATTCCGCCAAAGCCAGCCGGATTACTAAAGCTGTGGCAAAAAAAATCGGCGCCGGAGAAGTACTGTTGGATGAAGATATTGCCCGGGTTTCTATCGTCGGGGTAGGCATGAAATCACATCATGGCGTCGCAGCCAAAATGTTTGGAATACTGGCCGAAAGTGAAATTAATATTGAGATGATCTCCACTTCCGATATCAGCATATCCTGCATTATTAAAAAAAAGAACGCGGAAATCGCGGTAAAAAAATTACATGAAGAGTTTGGATTAAACAAATAAGAGGTACTTATGGAAAAAATAAAATTATACGATACCACATTACGCGACGGTTCGCAGGCTGAGGGAATATCTTATTCGGTAATGGATAAGATCCGCATTGCCGAAGAACTGGATAAATTCGGTATTCATTTCATCGAAGGAGGCTGGCCGGGATCAAACCCTAAAGATAAAGAATTCTTTGAAAAAATAAGCAAGAGCAAATTAAAGAATTCCCTGATTGCCGCCTTTAGCATGACCCGCAGGCCCAATATTTTAGCTTCCCAAGACGCCAACATTGCCGCTTTGTTAAAATCTTCGGCCCAGGTTATCACTATCGTCGGTAAAACTTGGGATTTTCATGTAACTGAAGTTTTAAAAACTACGCTCCAGGAGAACCTGGAAATGATTAAAGATACTATTAGCTTTTTGATAAAAAAAGGTTTTGTCGTTTTCTACGATGCGGAACATTTTTTTGATGCCTACAGAACCAACAAAACTTATGCTTTAAAAACATTAATTGCCGCCCAAGACGCCGGAGCAAGCGCAATCTGCCTTTGCGATACTAATGGCGGGTCATTACCGGATGAAATTACCTCTACGATCAAAGAAATTAAACCTGTAATCAAAGCCGAATTAGGAATCCATTGCCATAATGACGCTGGCGTTGCCATTGCCAACTCTTTGGCCGCAATTTCCGCCGGAGCAGTAATCGTCCAGGGGACAATCAATGGCTACGGAGAAAGATGCGGAAATGCCGATTTAATTCCGATTATCGCAAATTTAAAAACCAAATTAAAGATTGATTGCATTCCTGATACGCAATTAAAACAGCTAACGCATCTTTCGCATTTTGTCAGCGAAATCAGCAATATGCGCGTCAAAAATGAGCAGCCCTTCGTGGGAGAGTCGGCATTCGCGCATAAGGGCGGGATGCATATCAACGCTATAATGAAAAATCCTTTAACTTATGAGCATGTCGATCCCTTTTCAGTGGGCAATAAACGCAGAATTTTGGTTTCCGAGTTGGGAGGCAAAACCGGGATCTTGTTAAGGGCTAAAGATTTAAATTATGATTTAAGCAAAACCGACCCGAAAACCAAGAAAATCCTGGAATTAGTCCAGGCTTTAGAGCATCAAGGATTTCAGTTCGAAGCTGCTGAAGCATCATTTCAGATATTAATGCAAAAACATCTGAAAAAATTTAAGGGATCATTTGAACTGGAAGGATTTAAAGTAGTCATTGAAAAACATCCGGATAAAAAAATCACCTCCGAAGCAATTATCAAATTAAAAGTCAATAGGATCAAGGAACACGCCGTATCCGAAGGAGACGGGCCGATAAATGCCTTAGATAATGCCTTGCGGAAGGCGCTCAAGGATTTTTATCCATCTTTAGCTAAAATGCACTTATCGGATTTTAAAGTGCGGGTCCTGGATGAAAAAGCCGGCACCGCTGCCCGAGTACGCGTTTTGATTCAGTCGCAGGATGCCTTAGACACCTGGAATACCATCGGTGTCCATGAAAATATAATCGAAGCCAGTTGGCAGGCCTTGGTCGATAGTGTTGAATACAAGCTTTTAAAAGACAAGTAATTATGGCTGAAGAACTTTCCAAGCAATATAATCCTAAACTAACTGAGGATAAGTGGTATAAAACCTGGCAGGATAATAATCTTTTCTCAGGCAAAACCTCCCCGGATAAATTACCTTACTGCATAGTTATCCCGCCGCCTAATGTCACCGGTATCCTGCACATGGGCCATGCCTTAAATAACACCATCCAGGACATTTTAATCCGTTACAAGAAAATGCAAGGTTTCCAAACCTTATGGATGCCAGGCACCGACCATGCCGGGATCGCCACGCAAAATGTTGTTGAAAAAGCCCTGGCCAAAGAAGGCCTAAAGCGCCAGGACCTGGGACGCCAAAAATTTATTGAGAGGGTTTGGCAGTGGAAAGAACAATACGGCTCGACCATAATTCATCAGCTCAAAAAATTAGGCGCATCCTGCGACTGGAGCCGCCAGCGTTTCACCATGGATCAGGATTATTCGCAGGCGGTAACCGAAGTTTTTGTTTCACTTTATAAGAAAAAACTGATCTATCAAGGCAATTATATTATTAATTGGTGCCCCAGATGCCAAACGGCATTAAGCGATGAAGAAGCGGCGCACGTAGAATTACAGGGAAACCTTTATTATTTAAAATACCCGCTAAAAGATAACCCAGCAGAGTTTATTACCGTTGCTACTACGCGCCCTGAAACCATGCTCGGCGACTCTGCCGTAGCCGTAAATCCTAAAGATAAACGTTATAAAAAATACATCGGAAAAACATTAATCCTACCGTTAATTAAACGCCCGATAAAAATTATCGCTGATGAAAGCATTGATATGGAATTCGGAAGCGGAGCCGTAAAAGTAACGCCCGCCCATGACCCTAATGATTATATTCTAGGCAAAAAACATAACCTGGATTTCATTAATATTATGCATCCGGATGCAAGAATAAATGAGGCCGGCCAAAAATATTCCGGGCTTGACCGCTTTAAAGCCAGGGAAGCAATATTAGAGGATTTAGGAGCCTTGGGACTACTTGAAAAAACAACGCCACATACGCTCTCAGCCGGACATTGTTACCGCTGTCAGACGCTAGTCGAACCGTATTTATCCAAACAATGGTTTGTCAAGATGAAGCCTTTAGCCAGGCCCGCAATTGAAGCGGTCAAAAAAGGAAAGATAAAATTTCACCCGCAACGCTGGACAAAAGTATATCTAAACTGGATGGAGAATATCCAGGATTGGTGCATTAGCCGTCAAATCTGGTGGGGACACCGCATTCCGGTTTATTATTGTAAATGTTGCCAGAAAAAAAACTCTAACTACGGAATTATTGTCGCAGCGGCTAAACCCCTGGAATGCCCCAGGTGCAAATCAACTGATCTGGTTCAAGATGAAGATGTCCTGGATACCTGGTTCTCCAGCTGGCTTTGGCCATTTGCCACATTCTACTGGCCCCAAGAAAACGCGGATTTAAAATATTTCTACCCCAGCTCAACCTTAGTTACCGCCCCGGAAATTATTTTTTTCTGGGTGGCGCGAATGATTATGGCCGGATTTGAATTTAAAAAACAAGCTCCTTTTAAAGATGTTTATATCCACGGCACAGTGCGCGATGTCGAAGGCAAAAAGATGTCTAAGTCCCTGGGCAATATTATCGACCCACTGGAGGTAATCGAAGAGTACGGCACGGACGCTTTACGTTTTAGCCTGATTTCCCTAACCTCACAAG
Source organism: uncultured Planctomycetales bacterium (assembly GCA_964362795.1). Lineage (GTDB taxonomy): Bacteria > Omnitrophota > Gorgyraeia > Gygaellales > Profunditerraquicolaceae > UBA6249. The sequence goes on from CAYIFW010000021.1 coordinate 6,152, forward strand.
GCCAAGATGTCTATCTATCTAAAGAAAGATTTGAGCAAGGCAGGAACTTTGCCAATAAAATCTGGAATGCTTCCAGGTTTATCCTAACCAATCTTAAGCCTGAAGAAGTAGGCGTGGATTTGTGCGTTTTTTTTAAAAAAGAACAGCTGGATATTGTTAATCGCTGGATCTTAAGCAGATTTTATTCAACTTTGGATAAAGTTGCCCGAGACCTGGATAATTATAAATTTAACGAAGCAGCTAACAGCATCTATGCATTTTTCTGGCATGAATTCTGCGATTGGTACCTGGAATTAATTAAGCCGCAAATAAACCAAAAACAAACCCAAATAGTCATGTACAAGGTCTTAGAAAAAACCTTAAGAATAATTCATCCTTTTATGCCTTTTATTACTGAGGAAATCTGGCAGCGGCTGCCGGGAGCAAAAAATTCGATTATGCAGCAGAGCTGGCCGCATCTGCAGAAAGACCTGATCAATCTTAAAGACGAACAACTTATGCAAACGACTTTTGATATTATTAATACCATCAGAAACATGCGCTCGGAATTAGAAGTCGGCCCGGGAAACCGGATTAACATCAAGCTAACATTTGGCAACAAGGTTATCCGGGAATCCCTGGAATCGCTTTTTAAATATATCAAGAACCTGGCCAAGATCGACTCCCTAACCATAACTGATAAATACCTCCCCGGAATCAACGAATATGTGGTAGTGCTAAAGGAGCTGCATATTGCCATGCCGCTAGCCGGGATAGCCGATGTTGCCGAACAAATCAAAAAAAACCGGCTAAAAATCGAAGAGCTGCGCAAACAAATAAAAAATAAAGAGGCGATGCTGGCTAATAAAAATTTTATCGAACGCGCGCCCCTTGAGATTGTCGACGGCGAAAAAACCAAGCTCAATGACATGTTTCAGGAAATTACTAAATTAGAAGTAATTATAAATGGCTTACGCTAAATATTTCTTATCTGAAAAAAAACCTGCGCTTAATCAAAAACGGTTAAAATTAATCATTAAGCAGGCACTGATTGAGGATACCGGTAAAGGAGATATTACTACTAATCTGACGCTTCCTAAAAATAAAAAAATAAAAACTAAAATTATCGCCAAGGAAGAGTTTCTGCTTTGCGGCATTGCAGCAGCCAAAGAAGTATTTAAAACCGTAGACCACTCCTTAAACTTCGTTGGAAAGATTAAAGAAGGTAAGCAAGTCCACAATAAAGAGATTATCGCGGTTATCTCAGGAAAAGCCAGTAGCATACTTTGTGCCGAACGGGTTGCCTTAAATTTATTATCTTTACTTTCTGCAGTTGCGACAAAAACAGCTAAATTTGTCAGAAAAATAGAGCCTTTTAAAACCAAGATTACCGATACCCGTAAAACCATCTTGGGCTTAAGGGAACTACAAAAATATGCCGTCAGAATCGGAGGAGGGCATAACCACAGGATTAGCCTAGATGAAATGCTTCTGATTAAAGATAATCATCTCAAAATCCTCGGTGGATACACTAAGCTTCCCGACGCGCCCAGCGGTTATAAAATTGAACTTGAAGCTCAGAACTTACAAGAATTCAAACATGCTTTAAACCTAAAACCGGATATTATTATGCTTGATAATATGAGAATTGCTGATATTAAGAAAGCTGTAAAAATCAGGAATAACCTTGGCTTGAAAAGGCCTTTACTGGAAGCAAGCGGAGGCATGCACTTGGGCAATATAAAAAAATATGCCGCAACCGGAGTTGAAATTATTTCAATAGGAGAACTGACTGATTCCGTAAAAAGCGTAGATATCAGTTTAGAGGTTACCTAAATATTCATTCTAAATTTCCAGCCCCATGGGTGAATTCAAACTAGTTTCGTCTTTTTTGCCATGCGGCGACCAACCCAAAGCCATACGCCAACTTTCCAGCAGTATACTTAATAAAAAACCATACTCAACCCTTTTAGGGGTTACCGGAAGCGGCAAAACATTTACTTTAGCTAATACTATAGCCAAAACCAACCTGCCGACGCTGGTAATCTCGCATAATAAAACTCTAGCCGCTCAGCTTTATTCTGAATTCAAAAAATTTTTCCCGCACAACGCGGTTGAATATTTCGTAAGTTACTACGACTACTATCAACCGGAAGCCTATATTCCTTCAACCGATACTTATATCGCAAAAGACTCCTCCATTAATGAAAGACTGGACCGCCTGAGGCTTTCGGCGACTACTTCTTTAATGAGCCGCCGGGATGTCATTGTTGTTGCTTCGGTTTCCTGTATTTACAATTTAGGTTCGCCAAGCGATTACATCAACATGTTGGTAACCTTAAAAACCGGCCAAACCATTAACCGCGATGAATTGATCTTGCAACTGATTCAGATTCAATACGAACGCAATGATTATGAATTCAAACGCGGCAAGATCAGAGTGCGCGGAGACGTGGTTGAAGTTTTTCCTTCCTATAGCCAAGAAGCTTTACGCCTAGAATTAACCATTGACACCATAACTAAAATTTCAATTATTGAGCCAGTGTCGGCAAAGATAATTTGCCAGGTCGATAAAATTGCCATTTACCCGGCAAAACATTTCATTGCCGGAAAAGAGAAAATAAATGCGGCGACAAAATCCATAAAAACAGAGTTGGCCGGACAATTGAAAATCCTAAAAGAAAAAAATAAACTGCTCCCAGCGCAGCGCCTCCAGGAGCGCACAAATTATGACCTAGAGATGCTCAATGAAATAGGGTATTGCCATGGAATAGAGAATTATTCCCGCCACTTAAACGGCTTACCTGCGGGGTCCCGGCCGTATTCAATGATTGACTATTTCAGTGGAGATTTCCTCACCATAATCGATGAATCGCACGCAACTATCCCGCAGATAAGAGCAATGTTTGCCGGAGACCGCGCCAGAAAAGAAACCCTGGTAAATTACGGCTTCAGGCTGCCATCATGCCTGGATAACCGGCCGTTAAAATTCGAGGAGTTTAACCGGTTAGTAAAACAATTGGTTTTTGTTTCAGCCACGCCGGATGAATATGAATTAAAATTAAGCCAGAATGAAATTATCGAGCAAATTATCCGGCCGACCGGCTTAATTGACCCGGAAATTATCGTTAAGCCCTCAGAAGGCCAGATTCAGGATTTAATCCTGCAGATAAAAGAACGGGCTAAAAAAGACCAACGGACCCTGGTCACCACCCTGACCAAGAGAATCTCCGAAGACTTGGCGAGCTATCTGCAAGATAACGGCATAAGAGTTAAATATCTGCATTCGGAAATACAAACCATTCAACGCTCAGTAATTCTAAAAGAGCTGCGGCAGAAAAAATTCGACTGCCTGGTGGGGATCAATTTGCTGCGTGAAGGCCTGGATTTGCCTGAAGTTTCCTTAGTCGCCATACTGGATGCGGATAAAGAAGGATTTTTGCGTTCAGCCACCAGCCTTATCCAGGTAGCCGGAAGGGCGGCCAGAAACATCGACGGAACAGTAATCATGTATGCCGACACAATCACCGGCTCAATGCAGAAAGCCATTAGCGAAAGTGGGCGCCGCAGAGTCATTCAGCTGGAATATAACCGGAAAAATAAAATTACCCCGCGCTCAATCAAGCGGTCAATTAAAGAGGGGATTGAAAATTTAGAAGAAGCCTCTGAGTTTGTCCGAAAACTTACCGGAGAACCTCAAGAGCAATACCAGTTGCATAAATATATATCTGGGCTAGAATATGAAATGGAGTTACACGCACGAAACCTGCAATTTGAAAAAGCAGCCGAATTAAGGGACAAAATAAAGGAACTAAAAAATGCTACTGGCAATTGATATCGGTAATACCAATATATCGTTCGGATTATTCTTAAATAAGAGGCTTAAGCAACAATTCGATATTCCCTTAAAAACATACTCGAAATTAAAACTCTTAAAAAAACTAGAATCCTTTAAGAAAATATCCGCTACGGCTATCTGCAGTGTCGTGCCCAAACTAACTAAAGCACTGCACCATGATTTAAAGACTTTAACCGGCAGAAAACCTTATATAATAGGTAAGGACTTGACTGTCCCTCTAAAAAATCATTACTACGAACCGGCGCAGCTGGGCCAGGACCGCCTGGTTAATGCCTATGCCGCCGGCATTCTTTATCAAGCGCCTTTGGTTGTCATCGATTCGGGAACTGCCATTACCTATGATATTGTTGGCAAAAATAAAGCCTATCTGGGAGGCCTGATTACTCCGGGAATAAAGATCTCCCTGGAAACCTTAAACGAAAAAACAGCATTACTGCCGCTGGTTAAATTAATTAGACCGAGAACATTCATCGGCCGCTCTACCCAGGAAAGCATCTTAAGCGGAGTAGTCTTTGGCTTAGCCGGCTCAACCAAAGAACTTCTAAGCAGGATTAAGCAAAGTACGGGAAAAAACACATTAATCATCGGCACCGGGGGAAATATCCGCTGGATTAAAGAATATTCCGGCCTAAAAATAAAAATCGATCCCCAACTAACCTTAAAAGGGATTAACCTTATTTATGAAAATAAAATTTAAAGCCACAATTATTTGTTTAATTGCTTTTTTCTCCGGTTTAAATTTATCTGCCTGCTGCGGGCAAGAAACCGATGAGAAAACTGATAAAACTGGATCCGGTGCCGCCTTGGAAGACGCGCTTAAAAATTACGAAGCCTACCGGCAAAAAGAACAGGAGCAAGTAGCCAAAACAATTAACCTTAGGCTAAATCAAATAACCGATGACTGGATCAAGCAAGCCAAAAAAAATAAAGAAAATCTTCTGGGAACACGGCTTGAACAAAATTGGGAAAAGCTGGCTTTAAGCTTCCCGATTTCACCGGCGCGTTATGAATACTATCTGAGAGGATACCGATACAATGTCATCAAAAACGATGTAATTAAATCCGAATCCATTACTTCTCCTTACAAAGCTATCGCCAGCATCAAAGAAGAACTTTATGTTGAAAAATATCATTCTCCGGATATCAGCGATACAACCCCGTATTTTTTCACAATTACTACGGTTTATAACTTAAATTTTGAATACCGGCAGGATAAACTTGAATTAATAGATACCGATAGCAAAATTGTCAACATTGAAAATAGTGTGCCGGAGAAAATAAGAAAACCGGGGATTTAATAAAAAACTCTTGACAAGAATTTTTTTTTACTTATAATTAGCACTCTAGGAAAAGAGTGCTAGTTTCAGATCAACTGATTTAAATATTAGGGAGGTGACAAGATGGAAATTAAACCATTGGGTGATCGCATCGTTGTTAAACCTTTAGAGGCGGAGAATAAAAGTAAAGGTGGAATTCTTTTACCTGATTCTGCCAAAGAGAAACCCCAAGAGGCTAAAGTTGTAGCAGTGGGAAAAGGCAAGACACTGGATAATGGCACCGTGCAAACTCCGGAAGTAAAAGTCGGAGACAAAGTATTATACGGCAAGTATTCCGGTAATGAAATCACTACCAAAGAAGGCGAAGAACTGTTGATTTTACGCGAAGAAGATATTTTAGCAATTATTAAATAAGCACTAAACTTACGGAGCACAAAGTACGACGTAAGTTTAGGTGCGAATTTATCCCGGCGAACGATTAGTGCGCCGGGATCTAACAAATAAGAGGAGGATCCATGGCAAAGCAATTATTGTATAGTGATGACGCGCGCCGCAAGATTTTAAGCGGTGTAGAACAACTGGCCGCTGCCGTAAAAGTAACCTTAGGCCCCAAAGGAAGAAACGTGGTAATCGATAAAAAGTTTGGTTCTCCGACAATAACTAAAGACGGAGTAACTGTTGCCAAAGAAATTGATTTAGAAGACGCCTTTGAAAATATGGGCGCTCAGATGGTCAAAGAGGTCGCCGAAAAAACTTCAGACATCGCCGGAGACGGTACGACAACCGCCACCATTTTAGCCGAATCAATTTACCGCGAAGGATTAAAAAATGTCACCGCCGGATCTAATCCGATGGAGTTAAAACGCGGAATTGAAAAAGCAGTCGCCAAGATAGTTGAGGAATTAGGCAAGCTTTCTACTCCCATTAAAGACAAAAAAGAAATTGCTCAAGTTGCCAGTATTGCCGCTAACTCTGACACCAATATCGGAGAGTTAATTGCTGAAGCAATGGATAAAGTAGGAAAGGATGGCGTAATTACGGTAGAAGAAGCAAAATCTACCGCTACCACATTGGATGTCGTAGAAGGTATGCAGTTTGACCAAGGATACCTTTCTCCGTACTTTGTAACTGACGCCGAAAGAATGGAAGTGCTTTTAGAAGATGCTTACATTCTCATTTATGAAAAAAAGATATCTTCAATTAAAGATATACTTCCGTTATTAGAAAAGATTGCCCGGGTTGGCAAACCGTTAATGATTATTGCCGAAGAGGTTGATGGTGAAGCTTTAGCAACTTTGGTCGTCAATAAAATCCGCGGAACTTTTGTGGCCTGCGCAGTAAAAGCTCCGGGTTATGGCGACAGACGCAAAGCCATGCTGGAAGATATCGCTATTCTTACCGGCGGAAAAGCAATCACCGAAGATCTGGGAATTAAGCTAGAAAATATTGATATCGAAGATCTCGGACGCGCCAAAAAAATAAAAATTGACAAAGAGAATACTACCATTGTTGAAGGCGCCGGAAAAGATGCCTCAATTAAAGCCCGGATCAGCCAATTAAAGAAACAAATCGATGACACTGATTCAGATTATGACAAAGAAAAATTACAGGAACGCCTGGCTAAATTAGCCGGAGGAGTAGCTGTAATTAATGTCGGCGCGGCTACCGAAACAGAGATGAAAGAGAAGAAAGCCCGTGTCGAAGACGCTTTACATGCAACTCGCGCAGCAACCCAGGAGGGAATTGTTCCCGGAGGCGGAGTGGCGCTTATTCGCACAATCGCGGCTTTAGACAAATTAAAGCTGGAAGGTGACGAAAAGATCGGCTTAAACATTATCAAACGCGCCATTGAAGAGCCTTTAAGACAGATCGCGCAAAATGCGGGACTGGAAGGTTCTGTCGTGGTTCAAAGGATCAAGCAAGAAAAAACTAATATCGGTTACGATGTCAGCCAGGATGCTTATGTCGATATGATCGAAGCTGGTGTAATTGACCCGACAAAAGTAACCCGCTCAGCTTTACAGAATGCTGCCAGTATTGCCGCTTTATTACTGACAACCGAAGCTCTTATCGTAGACAAGCCGGAAAAAGGCGATAAGATGCCTCCAATGCCAGGTGGAATGGGTGGCGGCATGGGTGGAATGGGCGGAGGAATGTATTAAACCTTAGCAAATAATCAAAAACCAGGGGACGGTTCTATAATAGAATCGTCCCCTTTTTTTAAAATATCTATTGACAAACGCGCACGATTATTATAAAATTTGTAATCCTTTCAGTACTTTCCCAAGCTGAGGCGAAATATTCATAACTTATTACCAAACAACGGTTTAATACTTTAATAAGGAGAATTGAAGATGGCGGAGTGGATAGGTATAAACAGGCGCGCAAGAAGGTGCTATGGTTTTGATGAGGTTGCCTTAGTACCCGGAGCGCAAACCGTAAATCCTAACGAAGTTAACGCAAATTTCGAATTTAACGGGAAGAAATTTAAAATACCTATACTAGCCGCAGCCATGGACGGAGTGGTGAACGTAAGGTTTGCCATTGAGATGTCCCGCCTGGGAGGAATCGCCGTTTTAAACCTCGATGGAATCCAAACCCGTTATGAGAATCCGGATGATGTTCTAGAAGAAATCTCCAAAGCTACTCCCCAAAAAGCCACTGAATTGATCCAAAAAGTTTATACCACGCCGATAAAAGAAAAATTGGTATCAAAAAGAGTTGCCGAAATTAAAAAAGCCAAAGCGATGGCTTGTGTCAGCTGCATTCCGGCAAACGCCGAAAAATTTTCAAAATTAGCCATTGCCGCCGGAGCGGATATTTTTGTCGTCCAATCCACGGTAGCCACCATTAAACACATCTCTACCCAATACAAAACTTTAAATTTAGAGAAATTCTGTAAATCTATCAAGATTCCCGTAATCCTGGGAAACTGCGTCACCTATGAAACAACTTTAGATCTTATGTCAACCGGGGCCAGCGGCCTGCTTATCGGTGTCGGCCCGGGAGCAGCATGCACAACCCGCGGTGTATTAGGAATCGGCGTGCCGCAGGTTACGGCGACTGTTGATGCCGCAGGCGCGCGTGATTTTTATTATAAACGCACCGGAAAATACGTTTCCATTATTACCGACGGCGGAATGAACCGCGGCGGAGATATCTGCAAAGCCTTTGCCTGCGGAGCGGATGCAGTAATGATCGGCTCAAGTTTTGCCCGCGCTCAAGAAGCCCCCGGAAGAGGATTCCACTGGGGAATGGCCACTTCACATGTAAACCTACCTCGCGGAACACGTATTCAAGTCGGCACAACCGGCACCTTAAAAGATATTTTACTCGGGCCCGCAAAAGTTGATGATGGTTCACAAAACCTGCTCGGGGCTTTAAAAACATCAATGGGTTCACTGGGAGCTTCTGATTTAAAGGATATGCACGATGTGGAGATTATTATCGCTCCCTCAATTCAAACCGAAGGAAAAATCTTTCAAGTAGGCCAAAGAGTAGGGATGGGAAAATGACCAAACAAACCATATTAATACTGGATTTCGGTTCTCAATACACGCAGTTGATTGCCCGCAGAGTAAGAGAAAGTAAAGTTTTTTCAAAAATCATTCCCTACAACACACCGGCAAAAGAAATTGCCGCCTTGGCTCCTAAGGGAATAATTCTTTCCGGCGGGCCGGCTTCGGTGGTCGATAAAAAATCGCCTTACCCGGATATGGGTATTTTTAAATTAGGCATACCCATACTAGGCGTCTGCTACGGGATGCAGGTAATTTGCGAGATGCTCGGAGGAAAAGTAAAGCATACCCGTGAACGGGAATATGGAAAAACAGAATTATTCGTTGACGATAACCGCGATCTTTTCAGCCACATGCCGGGTAATTTTACCTGCTGGGCCAGTCACGGGGATTACGTAACCAAAATGCCTTCGGGTTTTCACACTATCGCCCACACCACCAATACTCCGATTGCCGCCATATCCAATCAAAAAAGAAAAATATATGCCGTGCAATTCCATCCGGAAGTAACCCACACGGAAAAAGGCAACCAGATATTAAGTAATTTCTTATTTAAAGCTTGCGGCGCATCCGGCCGGTGGACGATGCAGTCATTTATTAAAGAAACTATCGAAAACACCAAAAAAACTATCGGTAAAAAAGATAAGGTTATCTTAGGCTTAAGCGGCGGGGTGGATTCTTCGGTTGCCGCCTTATTGATTCACAAAGCTATCGGTAAAAACCTGCGTTGTATTTTTATCGACAACGGCCTGCTCAGAAAAGGCGAAGCCGAACAGGTCAGGGCTGTTTTTAAGGACATGTACCATCTTAATATAAGTTTTGTCAACCGCAGCAAAAGATTCCTCGACCGCCTAAAAGGAATAACCGATCCGGAAGAAAAACGCAAAATAATCGGTGATGAATTTGTTAAGGTATTCGAGGAGGAAGCCAAGAAAACCAAGGGAGCGAAATTTCTAGGCCAAGGCACGCTTTATCCGGATGTTATCGAATCCATTTCACCGACGGGCGGCCCGAGCAGAAAAATTAAAAGTCATCATAATGTCGGCGGACTGCCTGCTCAGATGAAATTCAAGCTGATTGAGCCGCTGCGAGAGATATTTAAAGACGAAGCTCGCGAAATCGGCCGCCAGTTAGGCTTACCTGAAAATATTATCCAACGCCAGCCATTTCCGGGCCCGGGCCTGGCAGTCAGAGTTATCGGAGATATAACCATCGAACGCCTAGACCTTTTGCGGGAGGCGGATAAACGGGTAATCGAAGAGATCTCCAAAGCCGGACTCTACGAACAAATCTGGCAATCATTCGCGGTATTGTTACCGATAAAAAGCGTTGGCATAATGGGAGATGAGCGCACTTATGAAAATGTCGCCGCTTTGCGCTGCGTATCCAGTTTTGACGGCATGACCGCCGACTGGGTAAAACTTCCCTATGAAGTTATGGAAAAAATTTCCAATCGAATTATCAACGAAGTAAAAGGAATTAACCGGGTTGTTTACGATATAAGCTCCAAACCTCCTGCAACTATCGAGTGGGAATAAAATAAAGGGGACGGTTCTCTTTTCAAGAGAACCGTCCCCTAGATTCTAATGCCTCAAAGCGAATTTGTCCACCTGCATTTGCACACGCAATACAGCCTTCTTGACGGCGCCTGCCGTATACCTGAAATACTTTCCATTGCTAAAAGCTTCAAAATGGATTCCTTGGCTATCACCGATCATGGCAGCATGTTCGGGGCAATTGAATTCTATCTGGAAGCGCAAAAAGTAGGGATCAAACCAATCATCGGCTGTGAAGTCTATGTCGCTCCGAAAAGCAGGCTGGATAAAAGCGGAGGCATAGAAGACGCGGCTAATCATTTAATACTTTTAGCCCGCGATGAACAAGGTTACCGTAACTTAATGAAGCTGGTTTCCTTGGGTTACCTGGAAGGTTTTTATTACCGCCCGCGTATCGATAAAGAACTTCTGGCTCGCCACGCCCAAGGATTAATCGCCTCCAGCGCCTGCCTTAAAGGGGAGATTGCTTCTTTAATTCTACAAAAACGTTTTAACGACGCGCTAAAAACCGCCGATACGTACCAGAATATTCTAGGCAAAGGAAATTTTTATTTAGAGATCCAGGGCAACTCCTTGCCCGAACAGAAAATCGCCAACGCAGGATTAATAAAAATCTCTAAAGAATTGGCGATACCGCTGGTAGCAACCAACGACGTACATTATCCTACCCGAGACAAAGCCCAAGCACACGAAGCATTATTGTGTATTCAAACTCAAACCACTCTGGATGATCCTAAACATATGCGTTTTCAGACGGATGAATTTTATTTCACTTCCCCTGATGAAATGAAAAAATTATTTTCTGAATGCCCGGAAGCCCTGCAAAATACCGTAGAGATTGCCCGGCGTTGTAATTTAGAGCTAGATTTTAGCAAAATGCATCTGCCTAAATATGTCCCCCCGGAAGGAAAAGATAAAGAGAAGTTCCTGCTTGAACTTTGCCAAAAAGGATTAACGAATAAAGATTTAAATAATGATGCCGAGGTGCAAAAACGCCTGGACCATGAATTAAAAATTATTCACGATATGGGTTTCATCAGCTATTTTCTAATTGTCTGGGATTTCATTCACTATGCCAAGAGCCAGGGAATCCCTGTAGGGCCGGGAAGAGGGTCAGCCGCCGGAAGCCTGGTAAGTTTTCTTCTGGGAATTACCGATTTAAATCCGTTAAAATACGGGCTATTTTTCGAGAGATTTCTCAATCCCCAACGCCTGGGACTGCCGGATATCGATATTGATTTTTGCTACGAACGCAGGCAGGAAGTGATTGATTACGTAACTGCCAAATATGGCCAGGATAATGTCGCCCAAATCATTACCTTTGGTACTATGCAGGCCCGCGCCGTAATCCGCGATGTCGGACGCGTGATGAATGTTGCTTATGCCGAAGTCGACCGGATTGCTAAAATGATCCCGGCTGAACTGGATATGACCCTTAAAAAAGCCCTGGAGAGCACGCCGGAATTAAACAGCCTCTATAAAAATGACCCCCAGATAACCAAGCTGATTAATATCGCTTTATCCCTGGAAGGATTAAACCGCCATGCCTCAGTGCACGCCGCAGGCGTAATTATTACCGACAAGCCTTTAGATAATTACATGCCGGTATTTAAAACCGGAGACGATCAGATTACCACCGGTTACAGTATGGGAACGCTGGAAAAAATCGGATTGCTTAAAGTTGACTTCCTCGGTTTAAGAACCCTTACCGTAATAAATGAAACCTTGAAGCTGATTAAAAAAATACACGGACTCGAAATTGACCTGGAAAAATTACCGCTGGATGACCCGAATACCTATAAACTATTGGCCTCCAGCCACACTATCGGAATATTCCAGGTAGAAAGCCCGGGAATGCGCGATTTACTTAAAAAACTTATTCCCGAACGCTTTGAGGATTTGATCGCGCTCCTGGCGCTTTACCGTCCCGGCCCGATCGGCTCAGGAATGCATGAAGATTTTATGAAACGTAAACACGGAACAATTCCAATTAAATACGAACATCCTAAGCTTGAGCCCATCCTTAAAGAAACTTACGGAATCATGGTTTATCAGGAGCAGATCATGCAAATTGCCTCAAGCCTGGCAGGATTTTCTCTGGCGCAAGCGGATATCCTGCGTAAAGCTATGGGCAAAAAAATTCCGGAGGTAATGGAAAAGGAACGCAAAAATTTTATTAGCGGCTGTATCAAAAACGAAATAAGAGAGAGTACCGCCAGTAAAATATTCGACTTGATTGAATATTTTTCCGGATACGGATTTAATAAATCGCATTCAACCGCTTACGCTTTAATCTCCTATCGCACCGCTTATTTAAAAGCAAATTATCCGGTGGAGTTTATGACGGCCTTACTGACTTCGGAACGCGATAATACGGATAAAATCGTTGAATATGTCAACGAATCGACGCGGATGGGGTTAAAAGTACAGCCGCCGGATATAAATGAAAGCGACGCGCTTTTTAAGGTTGAAGATGCCCAAACTATCCGCTTCGGCCTTTTAGCGATAAAAAATGTCGGCCTGGGCGCGGCGGAGTCTATCGTCGGAGCCCGAAAAAACGGAAAATTTAAAACCCTGGAAGATTTTTGCCATTTAC